>NZ_CAXSXF010000004.1:0-187020 GCF_964241405.1 Necropsobacter rosorum | reverse complement strand
AACCGAACACCGAACACCGAACACCGAACACCGAACACCGAACACCGAACACCGAACACCGAACACCGAACACCGAACACCGAACACCGAGCACCGAATACCGAATGCCGAATGCCGGATATCGCGTAATTTATCTTTGCCACCACAGACTGTTTTTTGATGCGATGGCAAATCAGCCGGGCTGAAATATGCTATTTATTGCTTGATTGAGGTTTTTCAGCTGACCGAATCCAGCATTTCCTGCGCATTGGCCAGGGCGCTGTCGGTCAGCTTGCTGCCTCCCAGCAGTTTTGCCAGCGCTTTTACCCGCTGCGAAGCGGAAAGTGCGGTCATTTTTGTCTCGGTTTTACCGTCGGTAGTTTGTTTTTCCACCCAGAAATGCTGGTGACCGCAACAGGCGACCTGCGGTAAATGCGTCACGCAAAGCACCTGACATTTCTGCCCCAGTTTACGCAAAAGTTTACCAACCACACTGGCGGTGGCGCCGCTGATCCCCGTATCCACTTCATCGAAAACTAGCGTCGAGACGGCGGATTTATCCGAGGTCAGCACCTGTAAGGCGAGTGCGACGCGGGATAATTCGCCGCCGGAGGCCACTTTTGCCAATGGCTGGGCGGATTGCCCCAGATTGGCGCACAGCATAAAGGTCAGGTTATCCGCACCGTTGGCGGCGATGTGATGCTCCGTCGGCTCAAACCGAATGGAAAATCGGGCGTTTTCCATGGCCAGCCGTTTAATGGAATTGGTGACTGCGACGGCCAGTTTTTCAGCGCCCTGTCGCCGGCTGTTGCTGAGCGCTTCAGCCGCCTCAATCATGGCGCGGTAGGCCAGCTGTTCCTGCTGTTTTAATTCTGCTTCGCGCTGTGAAAAATCCGTCAGTTGGTTTAATTCCTGCTTCAGACTTTGATGCAGCCCGACCAGGGCTTCCGGCATAACATTGTGTTTGCGCGCAAGTTGCAGCGCTTGGCTCATGCGCTGTTCCACCGCCTGTAATGAGGCCGGATCCTGCTCAATATCGGCGGATAACTGCTGAACTTCCGAGGTGGCTTCCTGAATCTGAATCAGCGCCTCCTGTAACATGCTTTGTACATCGGCATAGCGCGGATCCAGTTCACACAGTTCATCAATATACTGATTGGTGCGATGCAGCAGCGCATCAATGCTTACGCTTTCATTTTCGCTTAACAGTTGCAGCGTCGATTGGCAAAGCGAGATCAGCGCTTCGCTGTTGGACAGCCGTTTATGCTGCTCTTCCAGCGCCGGATATTCATGTTCTGTTAAGCCGAACAGATCCAATTCTTCCACCTGATATTGCAGCAATTGTTTTTTGGCTTCGTTTTCTGCGCAGTGCCGGCGGAACGCAGCGATTTGCTCTTGTAATGTTTTCCAAGTGCGGTAACTTTCACGCATGTTTGCCAGTAATTGCGGATGCGCGCAGAAGTTATCCACCAGTTGCAGCTGATAGTCGCTTTTCAAAAGCCGCTGCGAGGTGTGCTGCCCGTTGATGTGTACCAGATACTGCCCGACAGCTTTCAGCTGCGCAGCGGAAACCGGCGTGCTGTTGATAAACGCTTTTGAGCGGCCGTCGGCGTTGATAACGCGGCGCAGAATGCAACTTTCGGGATTATCCTGATCCTGCAATTCCTGTTCCTGTAGCCATTGATGAGCGGGATGCTGAGCGCTGATTTGAAAGGCGGCGCAGATGTCCGCGCGTTCCTGTCCTTCGCGCAGCATGCCGTTTTCCGTGCGCTGTCCGAGACACAGACCTAAGGCGTCAAGGGCGATGGATTTACCCGCGCCGGTTTCGCCGGTAATCACCGACATGCCGGCGGATAACTCGACATCCAGATGTTGAACGATAGCGAAATTATTGACGGTGAGCTGAGTGAGCATGGCAAAATCCTCTTATACTGTATGTTTATCAGTTTATAACTGTTTTTATATACAGTAAAGTGTTTTTTGCCGAAATATTAGGCCGAGTTTCTCAACCAACCGAGTTTGGAACTTAACACTTTGTAATAATTGTAACTTTTTAAATGTAACAGACGCAGTTTATGTTCGCTTTTATAAACGTGCACCACATCGTCCGGGGTAAAAGGCAGTGCGATCTGGCTGTCGCAGCCTACTTCCAATTGCGAGGTATTGTCTTCGGCGAAGCGAATGGAAATTTTCTGATCGCCGTCAATCACCAAAGGACGGGAAGACAAGGTATGCGGGAACATCGGAACCAGTGACAGCGCATTCAGCTGCGGCATCAGAATCGGCCCGCCGGCGGATAAAGAATAGGCGGTCGAACCGGTCGGGGTCGAAATAATCAAACCGTCGGAGCGCTGGGAAAAGGCCAGTTTGTCGTTAATATACACATGAAAATCGATCATATGGGCGATTTTTGCCGGATGGATGACTGCTTCATTCACCGCGTAACTGCGCGCGATAATGTTGTTGCCGCGCTCGACCGCCGCTTCCAGTATAAAACGTTCTTCGACAAAGAATTCACCGTTTTCCAGACAGGCTTCCAGTTGCGCATAGGCGTTTTTCGGATCAATATCGGTTAAAAATCCCAGATTGCCGCGGTTGATCCCAATGAGCGCGATATCATATTTGGCCAGAATCCGGGCGCGCCCGAGCATATTGCCGTCGCCGCCGATGACAATCGCCAGCTGAGCCAGACGGCCGATTTCATCAAGTTCCGCCAGATGATGAAAAGGCAAATCCAGACGTTCGCCGATGTCTTTTTCGACCAGCACGTTATATCCCCGCTCCGATAGCCACTGGAACAGGTTTTTGTGCATTTGCAGATTGATATCTTTACGCGGTTTTCCCACTAAACCGATGGTATGAAAGGAGATATGTAATTCGTCGTTGTCAATTAAATTATAGTTGGACATAGTGGTTCCATTTGTGCCAAAAAATAACCGCACTTGAATTCACAAAATTAGTGCCTATATTACACAGAAAGCTTTTTAGTTGCCAGCGCGGCGCGGGGAAAGTGTTAATTTTTATGTTACAATAGACGAAACCTTTTAATGAATGGAGCAGAGCATGTCAGAACAAGAAAAGAAAGTCAAAAATCCACAGGCGGAAACGCAGACGGAAAACCAAGAGGCGGCACCGGAACAACAGCCCGTCGCCGAGGAACCGACTGAAGAACAGGACGCGCTGGAAGAGGCGATTGCCCGGGTGCAGGAACTGGAAGAACAATTAGCGGAAACCGCCAAAAAAGAACAGGACATTTTATTGCGTACCCGGGCGGAAATGGATAATATTCGCCGCCGTGCGGAGCAGGATGTGGAAAAAGCGCATAAATTCGCGCTGGAAAAATTTTCCAAAGAGCTGCTGGAAACCATTGATAATTTAGAACGCGCCTTAGCCACGCCGGCCAATCTGGAAGATGAAAGCATGAAAGCCTTGATGGACGGGGTGGAGCTGACGCTGAAAGGGTTACTGGCGACCGTTGCGCGTTTCGGCGTGGAACCGGTCGGTGCGGTCGGCGAGACGTTTAATCCGGATTTGCATCAGGCGATTTCCATGCAGCCGACGGAAGGATTTGACAGCAATCAGATTACCACCGTATTACAGAAAGGCTATTTGCTGAACGGCCGTGTGATTCGCCCGGCAATGGTCATGGTTGCCGCATAACGGGATTAACTTATACAGGCGGTGTTCCGCCTGCTTTTGGCTCAGCGATCCGCCGCGTGTTGTTTGGCGGATTTTTTTTGTTCGCGTCTTTTGCGGAAAAACTCACTCAGTTTGCGGCTGCATTCCGCTTCCAGTACCCCGCCGGTAATTTCCAGCGTGTGATTCATTTTATAATCGTCAAAAAAATGAAAGCGGGAACCGACCGCGCCGGTTTTATAATCCGCCGTCCCGAACACTAAGCGTTTAATCCGGCTGTGTAAAATCGCGCCGGCGCACATGGTGCAGGGTTCAAGGGTGACATACAGGGTGGTATTTAACAAACGGTAGTTCTGCACTTTTTGTCCGGCATCGCGCAAGGCGACGATTTCCGCATGGGCGGTGGGATCGGAGTTGACAATGGATAAATTCCAGCCTTCGCCGAGGATTTCGCCCTGTTCATCAACCAATACCGCGCCGACGGGAATTTCGCCCAAGGCTTCGGCTTTATCCGCTAAAGAAAGCGCATAACGCATCATTTTCTGATCAAAATCCGACCGCACTTTCAGATTCCTTTCTGGTTCAGATCTTTGTAATAATCGCAGCCGCGCTGATCGCCGTTGTCACAGGCATCGCCGTAAAGGGCTTTGGCTTTTTTCAGATCCTGTTTGATGCCGTTACCCTGTTCATATAAGGCACCGAGGTTCAGCTGGGCCGGCGCGTGTTGCTGGGAAGCGGCTTTGCCGTACCAATCGGCGGCGGTCTGCGTATTTTGCGCCACACCGATACCGTTTTGATACATTACGCCTAAGCTGAATTGCGCCGGTGCATGATTTTGTCCGGCGGCCTGTTCGAACCAGTGCTTGGCCTGACGGTAATCCTGCGCGAGATGATTCAGCCCTTTGTAATACATCATCGCCAAATCGAACTGCGCTTGCGCATAACCCTGTTCCGCCGCGCTCTCCAGCCAGGTTTGCGCGATATTCAGATCCTGACGTAGCCCCTGCCCGTTCAGGTACATATAAGCCAGACGGTATTGCGCCGGCGCAAAATGTTGCTCTGCGGCCCGTTTATACAGTTTGGCGGCGGTGTGATAACTTTGCTCCACTCCCTGACCTTTTTCATACAAATAGCCAAGGTTGAATAAACCCGCCGGCAAATTCTGCTGTGCGGCTTTATCGTACCAGAAGGCGGCATTCGCATAATCCTGCTTGTTTTCATACTGTTCGCCCAGATAAACCTGCGCTTCGGCATTACCTTGTTCGGCACCCTGTTGCAACAGCGCCGCCGGTGTTTGTTTGTCGTAAGCGGTTTCCGCCAAGGCGGCCTGCGATGCCGGCAGCATAATAGCGAACAGCAGCGAGATAACGGCTTTCATCGTTTATACCGAAAACGGATATTTAATCGCGGCGTGACACTGATAACCGCTCACCTTGAAATCATCCAGCGTGACCCAGGTTTCCAAATCCTGCAACGTCTTAATGTCCGGGTTGATTTCCAGCTTCGGCAGCGCAAACGGTTCGCGTTTTAACTGCACATCACGCATTAAATCGAGCTGATCTTCATAAATATGGGCATTGACGATTTTATGGAACGCCAGCCCCGGTTTTTTGCCGGTGATTTGTGCCATTAACGCCAGAAAAGTAAAGACCTGAATCTGATTGAAATTCAGCCCCAGCGGCACATCGCAGGAACGCTGATAACTGGTTAAATACAGGGTATCGCCCAGCAGCGAAAACGTGTGCGTATGCATGCACGGCCGCAGGCAGCCGAGATCAATTTCGCCCGGATTATAAAAGGTCATGATTTCGCCGCGATCATCAATGCCTTTTGTCAGATGATCAACGATTTTACGCAGCTGATCGACGCATTCCCCGTTCGGTTTGCGCCAGGCGCGTCCCTGCACGCCGTAAACCCGTCCCATATCGTCAACGCCTTTGCGCTGCGGATTATTCAGCCAAGCGAGGTTTTCGTTGGCATTGGCGTCCCAGGTTTTGGCGCCCAGTTTGCGGAAATCGGCGGCATTGTCGTAGCCGCGCAGATAACCCAGAAATTCGGCGATGGCGGCTTTCCAGTAACTTTTACGGGTGGTGATCAGGGGAAACTGATTTTCCGCCACATTGTAAGTCAGATCCGCATCGATCACGGTCAGACAGCGCTTGCCGGTACGCTGATTTTCGATCCAGCGTCCTTCATCAATAATGCGCTGGCACAATGCTAAATATTGACGCATAAACTTATCCTTTTTTGACCGCACTTTTATAGGAAATGGCGATAATCGTGAGGCCGATAATAATCATCGGGGCGGACAGAATCTGCCCCATGGAAATCTGCTGGCCGAAGAATAATCCCAGTTGGGGATCCGGTTCGCGGAAAAATTCGACGATAAACCGGAACAGGCCGTAACAGGTTAAAAATAAACCGGCAACCGAACCTGTCGGGCGCGGTTTTTGGATGAACCGGTTCAGAATAAAAAACAGCAGCAACCCTTCCAGCACCGCTTCATAGAGCTGCGACGGGTGGCGCGGCAGATAACCGCCGGACGGGAATAACACCGCCCAAGGCACATCGGTTACACGTCCCCACAGCTCATCGTTGATAAAATTGCCGAGCCGTCCCATACCCAGACCGAACGGAATTAACGGCGCAACAAAATCAGCGGTCGCCCAGAAGCCGCGTTTTTGCAGCCGGGCGGTAATGTACATGGCGAGGATCACGCCGATTAAACCGCCGTGAAACGACATGCCGCCTTCCCAGACACGAAACAGATAGGCGGGATCCTGCACAAAGTAGTCGAACTGATAAAACAGAATATAACCGATGCGCCCGCCGAGGAAAACGCCCAAAAAGCCGTTAAACAGCAGATTGTCCACCTGTTCCGTCGTCCAGCCGCTGTCCGGGCGATTGGCGCGGCGCACCGCCAGCCAGCGGGCGAAAACAAAACCGATTAAATACATCATGCCGTACCAACGCAGGCTGACCGGGCCGAGTGAGAAAATCACCGGATCAAATTGGGGAAAAGCGAAAAATTCCGAATTCATAAATTTCCTTCTGACAAATAATTATCGAATAATCATATCAATCGCGATGGCGATTAACAGTAATGCAAAATAACGTTTTAAGGTCGGCACCGGTAATTTCGTTGTGGTAGTGGCGCCGAGTTTCGAGGTGAAAAATGAGGTTAACGTAATGCCGATCACGGCGGGCAGATAAACATAACCGACGGAATAAGCCGGCATATTGGCCGCATTCCAGCCGCCGACCATAAAACTCAGCATGCCGGATAAGCCGAGCAGCATTCCGCAGAAAGCGGATGAACCGATGGCTTTTTTCATTTCAATGCCGCGTGAATTTAAAAACGGCACGATAAATCCGCCGCCGCCGATACCGGCTGCGCTGGAGGCAATTCCGATCAATACGCCGCCGATGACCGATGAAGTGGTGGTCAGCGGCTTGTGCGCCGCTTTCGGTTTAATGGATAACAGCATTTTGACCGCCAGATAAATCACCAGACAGGCGAAAATCTTACTGGCGATGTCTTTGTCCAGTTTGCCGATAAATAGACCGGAAATAAAGGTTGACAGCATAATGACCGGCGCCAGAATCTTGACCGCATCCCAGACGACATTGCCGAGTTTATGGTGCCGTTGAGCCGAGGAAAAACCGGTAATCACGATAGTGGCGAAAGAGGTGCCGAGTGCCGAGGACATTAACACATTGTCCGGCACGCCCACCATCGGTAACAGATAAACCAGCACTGGAACAATGACCAGACCGCCGCCGATGCCGAATAAACCGGCCAGAAAACCGACCAGCGATCCCACCGCCAGACAGATAAGAAAAAAGGTCAACATATTAACCCCTTGTTTTATTTGATGAACGTTTTTGATATTTGGCAGAACCGGATTTTTTGGCCGGCTGCGCATGTTTAGTTTCGTGACGGTAAAGCGGACTTTTGCCGGCAAGCGGATCTTTATGCTGATCAAACAACACGGCCGCGAATTCTTTCATCGCTTTACGATAAACGTCTTTTTTGAACGACACCACCTGACGAACCGGATACCAAAAACTGACCCAGCTCCAGCCGTCAAATTCGGGCGATTTGTTGGATTGCACATTAATATTGGCGTCGTCCGAAATCAACTGCAGCAGAAACCAGCGCTGCTTCTGCCCGATGCACATCGGTTTGCTGTCGTAACGCAATAAACGCTTCGGCAGTTTATAACGCAGCCATTGCTTGGAGACGTACAGAATTTTGACATCTTTCGGGCTCAGTCCCACTTCTTCGAACAGTTCGCGGTACATCGCCTGCTCCGCACTTTCATTATCGTTAATGCCGCCTTGAGGAAACTGCCAGGAATTCTGCCCGTATCTTTTCGCCCAGAGTACTTGTCCTTTGCGGTTGCAAATCACGATACCCACATTCGGACGGTAGCCATCGAAATCGATCACTATCCCTCACCTTAATTTTTGTCTGATTATATTGATAGCGCTAAATTGTTTCATAATCCGGCATTTTTAACAACTGCTAATCATGATTTTAAACGCAAAACCCGGCCGTGCGAAAAGGTGTGGATAACGCTGTGTATAGGCGGCGCATAAATGCCGAACGGATTAAACATGATCCGCGCAGGATCATTGGCATGCAAGGATCTTATTGCGGGCTAATCGCGATCTATGCTGTTTTAATCACTTGATCCTTGAGGATTTCGAACCGCACTTTTTTAGCGCGCTTTATGTCGATAAAAACAACAGTTTGCCCTCGCCCGGTCTGGTTGCTTGAGGTTGAGACGGCGGGCTGTGAGTTATTCAGAATTTCTGTGGATAACTGTGTGACTGATCGCAGGGATAACCCTGAGTAACTTTTCAATTCCTCAACCTTTCGGCTAACAGATTTTAAAATGTTGATATTTATCAATTGGTTAGTTGTTCATTGCGGATTTCCCCCGCATATGAAAAACCGCATAAAAAAGGTGGTTGTTTATTAAGCAGGACGCTCGGGCGGTAGGATTAAAGCCGCGACAAATAGTCCGCCCAGTCGAAATACTGGCCGGGATCGATTTTGCGCCCGGGAGCAATGTCGCAATGCCCGACAATGCGTTCTTTACTGATTAACGGATACTGCGCCATAAGGCGGCGGGTTATCTCGCTGAGTGCGCGGTACTGCGCTGCGGTAAAGGGTTGCTGATTACTGCCTTCCAGCTCAATGCCGATGGCAAAATCATTGCATTTTTCCCGCCCCTGAAAACAGGATTGGCCGGCATGCCAGGCGCGATCGGCAAAACTGACATACTGAGTTACGCGCCCGGTGCGCTCAATCAGACAATGAGCCGAGACGCGCAGCTGAGAAATTTCCCGAAAATACGGATGAGCCTGAGGGTCGAGCCGGCCGAGAAAAAAATCATCGATATACCCGCCGCCGAACTGTTCCGGCGGCAGGCTGATGTAATGAATCACCAATAAAGAAATATCATTGGGATCCGGGCGCGGATCATAATGCGGCGAAGGCCGTTTTCTGGCATCGGTCAGCCAGCCGTGTGAAATGGTGTGTGATGGTTTTTGGCTCATAAAAATGTATTTTTGCGATCCCGATCGAAAAAAAAGTGCGGTGCGTTTGCCGTCGGTTTTTCTGTTATGCACACTGCCTGTCACCGCTTATGACAACTACGGCACATATAAGGAAAACCATTATGCAAATCTCCTATCCGGCAAAAATCGAGCAGGGATTTACCCTTATCGAATTAATGATCGTTATTGCAATTGTGGCGATTCTGGCGACAATTGCGATTCCGTCTTATCAGAATTATACCAAAAAAGCGGCGGTTGCAGAATTGCTGCAAGCCTCCTCCCCCTATCGCTCGGAAGTGGAGCTGTGTATTTATCATCAGGGCGGCAGAGAAAACTGCCATGCCGGCAGCCACGGGATTCAGCATAAGCTTGAAAATAAAGGCCGGGTGGCTTCCATAGAGGTAAAAAGCGGTGTCATTACGGTCAGCGGGCGCGACAGTCTGGCAGATACCACCTATATTCTAACGCCGGACGGCGATGTCGCTCAAGGCGTGTCCTGGCAGGCGGCCTGCTCACCGGCGGAGATTTTCCCGGCGGGCGCTTGCAGCTAATCGGGAGGAAATATGCCCGGCTATAAGTCCGACGCGGCGCGCAGTGTCGTCGCCATGGACGGAAAACCGTTCGAAATAGCACCGCACTTATGGAACAAAAACCGGCAGCAAGCGGCGTTGCTGCTGCGCTATTTTGCCGTACCTTTACGCGAAGAGGCGCATTCGCTGTGGCTGGGTATTGATAATCTGACCAACCTTGCCGCCTGTGAAGCCTTTTCATTTATCCGCGGCAAGGTTGTCGAACCGGTATTACTGGAAACAGCTGTGCTGAAAGCGCTGTTGCAGGCGCTGGCTCCGTCAGTGGCGGAGGAGCCGCAAACGGCTTTTTATGCCCCGACGGAGGTTGATGTGGCGCCAGCTCAGGAAACACATAACGATGAACCGGTGATCGCGCTGCTGGAACGGATTTTCGAACACGGATTACGCCGCAAGGCTTCCGATATTCATCTGGAACCGCAATCCGGCGGTCTGCAAGTGCGGTTTCGCATTGACGGCGTTTTACAGCGACAAGCGCCGGTGGCGGCAGCGCTGGCGGATCGTTTGATTTCCCGTTTAAAATTACTGGCGAAGCTGGATATCAGCGAAAACCGCCTGCCGCAGGACGGACGCTTTCAGTTTAAAACCGCCTTTTCCGACAGGCTGGATTTCCGTTTATCCGTGCTGCCGACCAATCGGGGCGAAAAAGCGGTGCTGCGCTTGCAGCAGAACAAACCCGTACACCTGAGTTTTGCCGAACTCGGTATGACACCGCCGCAGCAAGCTGCGCTGCAACAGGCACTCTCCCGGCCGCAGGGGCTGATTTTGGTAACCGGCCCGACCGGCAGCGGTAAAAGCATTACGCTTTATACCGCACTGGAATGGCTGAACCGGTCGGAAAAACATATTATGACGGCCGAAGATCCCATCGAAATCGAATTGCCGGGCATTATTCAGACACAGGTGAATTTGCAAATCGGTCTGGATTTCAGCCGTTTGCTGCGTACTTTTTTGCGACAGGATCCCGATATTATCATGCTGGGGGAAATCCGCGACGAGGAAAGTGCTGCCATGGCGTTACGGGCGGCGCAGACCGGGCATCTGGTGTTATCCACATTGCATACTAATAATGCGGTTTCGGCGATTTCCCGCTTGCGGCAGCTGGGCATTCGCCAGCATGAAATTGAGAGCGCGTTATTGCTGGTGATTGCTCAGCGTTTAGTTCGTAAACGTTGCCTTGCTCATCAAACAGAAAATTGTGATTGTTATCAGGGATATAAAGGGCGTATCGGCATTTATCAATTTTTACAACCGCACTTTTCAGCGCAACAGACCGAATATCGGACGGATTTTGCCGATTTGACGGCCAGCGCAATGGAAAAAGTCAATGCGGGACTGACGGATTTAACTGAAGTCGAACGGGTGCTGGGTAAAGGTGATGAATCGATTTAAACAGTTTCGCTGGCAAGGCATTGATCATTTACGACAAAAACAACGGGGCGAGATCGTCGCGGCCAACGTCGATGAAGCACGGCAAGCCTTGTTCCGACAGGGATTGCGACAGATCAGGCTACAGCCGAACTGGCAATGGTCAAGCAAACCGCAACAAGCGGAAATCAGCGAACTGGCGATGCAGCTGGCGGTACTGCTGCAGGCCGCACTGCCGTTGAAAAACAGTCTGGAGCTTATGCGTCAACACTGTACGAACGTGGCGCTTTATCAATGGCTGGACGGATTAATTGCGGATCTTGAACGCGGACTGCGCTTTTCACAGGCGCTGGATAATCAGGCGCGCTATTTCACTTATCAGGAGCGCCAACTGATCAAAGCCGGGGAAATGAGCGGCAAACTGGCACAGGTCTGCCAACAGATTGCCCGGCACAAAGGCCGTGCTTTGGCGCTGCAGCGTAAGCTACAGAAAATTCTGCTTTATCCGTTGTTGGTATTGGCGGTGTCGCTGATATTAACCCTGTTATTGTTGATTTTTATCGTGCCGCAATTCGCACAGCTGTATGTCGGTCACAATGCCGCGCTGCCTGCGTTTACGGCGCTGCTGATGTATCTGTCCGACGGCTTGCGTCAGTATGTTATTCAGTTTCTGCTGCTGGCGGTTTTGTCGGTGCTGTTTCTGCGTTTGCGCCTGAAAAGCTCCCGCCGTCTGCATCTGTGGAAAAACCGCTTGCTGGCGTCTATGCCGGTGTTGGGCGAGATTATCCGCTTATCCCGGCTGGTGGCGTTTAGCCGCAGTCTGCATTTGATGCTGCAGGCCGGTGTTCCGCTGAATCAGGCGCTGCAATCCTTTTTGCCGAAGATACAAAGCTGGCTGGTGAATAATCGGCCGGAAGGCGATCCGGTATTAACCGCCGAGGTGGATTATATGCTGCAACGGATTAACCGCGGCTACGCATTTTCACAGAGTCTCGGCTGTCGATTGTTTCCGCCGCAGGCAAGACAAATGCTGCGAATCGGGGAGCAAAGCGGCAATCTGACGATGATGCTGCAACATATTGCCGAGAATTATCAACAGCGTCTCGATCATCGGATCGATTTGTTATCGCAGATGCTGGAGCCGTTGTTAATGGTGATTATCGGCGGGCTTATCGGCATGATTATGCTCGGCATGTATCTGCCGATATTTAATATGGGCGCGGTGCTGCAATGAGTTATCTGGCGGCGGTATTGTGCGGCATGTTGGTCGGCGCCCGGATTTTCCGTTATGTTTCCACCTTTGCCGAGCATACCGTCAGGCAGGTTTATCACAATTATGTGGAAATTTTCAGCCGTAATCCGCCGCACTTTTGCCCTCGCGATGCCGTCTTACAGGCTAAAAAGTGCGGTGCGTTTTACGCCTATTTAATCGCTTTCGGCGCGTGGTTTTTATGCTGTTTTATCGCCTTTGAACCGGTTTTGTTCGCCTTGTGGATCGCGATATATTGCAGTCTGCTGTTTGTGATCGCGTTGATTGACTGGCAATACCGTCTGATTCCGCCCGCCTTGTGCCAGCTATTGTTTGCATTAGCGCTTGCCGGCGCATACGGGCGGCTGACCCCGTTGACGGTGGAACAAAGCCTGCTCAGTGCCATGGCCGGATTTAGCGGCTTTTATCTGATTTATCATCTGGCCAAAGGCTATTATCGGCAGGAGGCGTTAGGGCGGGGCGATTACTGGCTGATGCTGGGGTTGGGCGGTTTTGTGCCGCTCTCACAGCTGCCGTTAGTGGTATTGCTTGCCTGTCTCGGCGGACTGGCCTATGGGCTGTATTTGCGTTTACGCTCTAAACATGCCCGCTTGATTCCCTTTGCGCCGTTTTTATGTGCCGCCGGATTACTTTGTTTTATCTTTTATATGGGCAATTTCGACAGGATATGCCACAATGATAGCCATGTTGTTTGTCTGGTTATCCCGCACCTTTCCGGGCATTAACCGGCTTGCGTGTTGCAATCGGCGCTGCGGGATAACTCTTGCGGCATTAAGGAAAAACAATGACGTATATTGTAGGATTAACGGGCGGTATCGGCAGCGGTAAAAGCACGGTGGCGGATTTTTTTGCCGAACTGGGCGTGCCGGTGGTGGATGCGGATGTTATTGCGCGCGAAGTGGTGGCAAAAGGCACGCCGCTTTTGCCGCAAATCGTACGGCATTTCGGTGAGGACATATTAACCGAACAGGGCGAACTTAACCGGGGCGCGCTGCGCGAGCGGATTTTCGCCGATGATGCGGCGCGGCAATGGTTGAATTCGATATTGCATCCCGCGATTCGGCAGGCGATGCTGAGCCGGTTACGGGCGCAAACCTACCCGTATGTGCTTTGGGTGGTACCGCTGTTAATTGAAAATCATCTGACCGCACTTTGTGATCGGGTGCTGGTGGTGGATGTGGCGCCGGAAACGCAACTGTTACGCGCCGCCAAGCGGGATAAAAATAACGCGGCGCTGATTAAAAATATCATGCGCTCGCAAGTCAGCCGCGCAGAGCGCTTGTGTGTCGCTGATGATGTGATTGACAATAACAGGGATTTCACAGCATCGTTACCCGAAATCAAACAAAAAGTGTTAGAATTACACCGTTATTATTTACAACAGGCAGGAACCGAACATGAGTGACGATAGTTTTGAAGTGCCTTGCCCGATTTGCAGAAAACCGGTGGTGTGGTCGGCACAAAGTCCGTACCGTCCTTTTTGCAGCAAGCGCTGTCAGCTGATTGATCTGGGCGAATGGGCAAGCGAGGAAAAGGCGATTCCGTGCGATACGGCGGATTTTGCGACAGACGACAATTTTGGGGAAGACTGGAGAAAACATTGATGAACATTCAGCATCAACAGGGCGAAAAAGACGGGGTGTTTTTTCTAACCGACGGCGAGAACCGTCGGATTGCCGAGCTGACCTATTATTTTGTGGATCAAAACACCATTAACGCCAACCATACTTATGTCTCGGAAAGTTTACGCGGGCAGGGCGTGGCGGATCAATTATACCGTGCGCTGCGGGATTTTATTGCCGCCCGCCGGCTGAACCTGATCCCCGGCTGTAGCTATATTGCTAAAAAATGGCAAAAGGAAACGCGCTGAGCGTGTTGTTCTCTTTAACATGACGACGGGCTGATTTCGATAATCGGCCCGTTTTGTTTGCCGGTATGGCCGGCGCTAAATGAGCGTGTATAAGCGGCAGGCCGAATAAATCCGGCGGCGGTTATTGAGCTTCGGCGTTGATCCTGCTAAAATTCACCGCACTTTTATTTATTGCAATAAAAGACAAGTTCGGATGAAGGTAGCTGGAGAGTAGGGAATTGACCCTGCACCGACGAGGTAAAATCTTTCAGGTGCTAATAGATTAGCGAGGACTGTTACTGGACGAACCCTTGGAGAGATCCGTTGTGCGATGGCACAAAATGGACGCCGAAGGCGCAAAAGAGCGGTCGTTTTTTCGACTGTTTTTGAAACGCTCAGGCAAAAGGACAGGGGCAAGAGACTATTCAGGTGATTTTAGCGCCGGCTGCGGCGTTATTTCTATTTTATTCATTCGCCAAACATCTTTTCGCCTCCTTGTAAACCGCGATTTTTTACGAGGAATTCACATGTCGCTGGAAACGATATTATCATCGATCAATTCATTTATCTGGGGCCCGCCGCTGCTGATTTTGCTGTCCGGTACCGGGCTTTATCTGACGTTGCGTCTCGGTTTTATTCAGATTATTCATCTGCCGCGGGCGTTGGTTTATTTATTTAAAAAAGAGCGCGGACAGAAAAAAGGCGATGTTTCCGCTTTCGCCGCGCTTTGCACCGCACTGGCGGCAACTATCGGCACCGGCAATATCGTCGGCGTGGCGACCGCCATTCAAGCGGGCGGGCCGGGCGCTATGTTCTGGATGTGGCTGGTGGCGCTGCTCGGGATGGCGACCAAATACGCCGAATGTCTGCTGGCGGTAAAATATCGCGTGCGCGATAAACAAGGCTTTATGGCGGGCGGCCCGATGTATTATATTGAGCGCGGGCTGGGCATCGGCTGGCTGGCGAAACTGTTTGCCGTTTTCGGTGTGCTGGTGGCGTTTTTCGGTATCGGTACGTTTCCGCAGATTCAGGCCATTACGCACGCGATGAACGATACCTTTCATGTGCCGGTGGCGCTGAGTGCCGCGGTGATGACGCTGTTGGTCGGACTGATTATTCTGGGCGGCGTGAAACGTATTGCGACCGTCTCTTCCGTGCTGGTGCCGTTTATGGCGGTACTGTATGTGGCGACGGCGGTGGTGATCATTATTTTTAACTGGCGGCAGGTTCCGGCGGCGGTTACGCTGATTATTCACAGCGCCTTTGAGCCGCAGGCGGCATTGGGCGGTGCCTTGGGTTATACGGTGATGAGAGCCATTCAATCCGGTGTGGCGCGCGGGATTTTTTCCAACGAGTCGGGGCTGGGCAGTGCGCCAATTGCCGCGGCCGCAGCGCAAACCCAGGAACCGGTGCGTCAGGGGCTGATTTCCATGACCGGCACGTTTCTGGATACCATTATCGTCTGTTCGATGACCGGTATCGTGCTGGTGTTAACCGGTGCGTGGCAGTCGGATATGGCGGGGGCGGCGGTCACCAATTACGCTTTTTCGCAGGGATTAGGCAACAGTATCGGTGCGACGATCGTGACTGTCGGGCTGCTGTTTTTTGCCTTTACCACCATTTTGGGCTGGTGTTATTACGGCGAGCGCTGTTTTGTTTATCTGGCCGGGGTAAAGGGGATTAAACTTTACCGCACCGTATTTATCGTGCTGGTCGGCTGCGGCGCTTTCATTCATCTGGAATTAATCTGGATTCTGGCGGATATTGTCAACGGATTAATGGCGTTTCCGAACCTGATTGCACTGGTCGGATTGCGGCATGTGGTGGTGAGTGAAACGGCGGATTATTTTGCCCGTCTGAAACTGCGCCACATGGCGCAGGACGAGCCGGCTTGATCGCTGAATCTTGTTTAAAAGATAAACTAAAACAAAGGGTTGCTGACGATAATCAGCAACCCTGCGGCGCAAAAAACTTTATCATCATAGCAATTTTCAAGGCAAAAGACAGTATCTTTTTTCAGATTTTCCACCCAGATCATAATTTTTCTTTTTTCCGTCGGAATTCGTCATAAAGTGCTTGAAAAGTCAGGATAACGACGCTATTTTGTTACTAAAGGATTTCACGGAGTAGAAATACTCTTCATTAAAACAAAGAGGTAAATGCTATGACTCTAAATATCACAAGTAAACAAATGGATATCACCCCTGCAATTCGTGCTCACGTCGAAGAAAGACTTGCTAAGTTAGGTAAATGGCAAACTCAGTTAATCAATCCGCATTTCATTTTAAACAAAATTCCGCAAGGTTTTTCGGTTGAAGCCTCAATCGGCACGCCGCTCGGTGATCTGTTCGCCAGCAGTCAGTCGGAAGATATGTATAAAGCGATTAATGAAGTCGAAGAAAAATTAGAAAAACAACTGAATAAATTGCAGCATAAAGGCGAAGCCCGTCGTGCCGATGAACGTTTAAAAGACTCTTTTGCCGAATAATCACGCGGCATGTTAATTCGGCCCGTCTGTAATGACGGGCTTTTTTGTTGGACAATCGCCGCTTTCACGGTACAATGGCGGCACGTTATAGTCTCGTGGTTCGCAACCCTCCCACGCAAAAAAACTAGGAAAATTATGTCTTTATCAACTCAAACGGGCGATCGCAAAGCGGTTGTCATTTTCTCCGGCGGACAGGATTCCACCACCTGCCTGATACAGGCCATTGCGGATTATGGTCGCCGGCAGGTAGAAACCGTCACCTTCCGATACGGTCAGCGTCATGCTATTGAACTGGAAAAAGCCGCCTGGATTGCACAGGATCTCGGCGTTAAACAAACCTTGATCGACACCTCGGTGATCTCATCCATTACCACCAACGCCTTAATGCAGGACAACGCCGAGATCAAGCCGGGCCCACAAGGCGTGCCGAATACCTTTGTGGACGGACGCAATGCGCTGTTTTTGCTTTATACGGCGATTTACGCCAAAGGGCAGGGCATCCGCGATATTATTACCGGCGTGTGCGAAACGGATTTCAGCGGTTATCCCGATTGTCGTGACGTGTTTATTAAATCCATGAATGTCACGCTGAATTTGGCCATGGATTATCATTTCAATCTGCGCACGCCGTTAATGTATCTGACCAAAGCGCAAACCTGGGCGCTGGCCGACGAGCTGGGCGCCCTGGATTACATCAGAACCCATACGCATACCTGCTATAAGGGCGTCGAACACGGCTGCGGCGAATGTCCGAGCTGTGTATTGCGCGAAAAAGGGCTGAAGGAATATTTGCAACAGAAAAGTGCGGTGGAAAATGTTTAAAGTTTCGAAAGAATTCAGTTTTGATATGGCGCATCTGCTGGACGGGCACGACGGCAAGTGCCGCAATCTGCACGGTCATACCTATAAACTGCAGGTGGAAGTGAGCGGCGATTTGCACCCGCAGGGTGCCAAGAAAGGCATGGTGATGGATTTTACCGATCTCAAAGCGGTGGTGAAAACGCTGATTTTAGATCCGATGGATCATGCTTTTATTTACGATACCACCAGTCGGCGCGAATGCCGGATTGCCGCGCTGTTGCAGGAGCTGGACTCGAAAACATTCGGGATGCCGACGCGGACCACCGCGGAAGAAATGGCGCGGTTTATTTTTCAGCGCCTGAAACGGGAAGCGGGGCTGCCGGTATCGGCGATCCGGCTGTGGGAAACGCCGACTTCTTTTTGCCAGTACGATGAAAATTAATCAGCTCCTGCCGACGGCGGATGAACCGCAATATGCCGTTGTGGAAATTTTCGAAAGTCTGCAGGGCGAGGGCGCCAATACCGGCATGCCTTGCGTGTTTATCCGTTTCGGCAAATGCAATTTGGCCTGTTCCTGGTGCGATACGGAATTCAACCGTTTCCGCTGGATGCGCTTAAGCGAGATTATGCGCAAAGTGCGGTCGTTTTCCGCCAAGAATATTATTATCACCGGCGGCGAGCCGACAATTCAGCCGAAATTAACCGCACTTTTGACTCACCTGAAACTGGCGGGCTATTTTCTTGCCATGGAAACCAACGGGTTAAAACCGGTTGCGCCGCAGATTGATTATATTGCGGTGAGCCCGAAAGCGGAGTATCGGGAACGATACCGTCGGCGCTGTATCGCTTTCGCCGATGAAGTGCGGATTGTCGCGGACGGAGAAATGCTGGAGTTCTGTGCGGAAATAGAAGCGCGGATTCAGGCAACCTATTATTATCTGTCGCCTTGCGACATTAACGGCGAAATGAATCTGCTGCATACCGTGCGCCAACTGGGTTTGCTCAATCAGCGCGCCGGTAAACCCCGCTGGTTGTTGAGCCTGCAAACGCACAAATTAATCGGCATGGCATAACGCGCTAGCCGCGCGGGTGATAACGTTCGTGCAGATGTTTCAGCCGTTCCTTGGCAACATGGGTATAGATCTGGGTGGTGGATAAATCGCTGTGGCCGAGCAGCATTTGCACCACCCGCAAATCCGCGCCGTGATTAACCAGATGAGTGGCGAATGCATGACGCAGCACATGCGGCGATAACGCGTCGCAGTCGATTTCCGCCAGAACCGCATAATGCTTTATGCGATGCCAGAAAGTCTGGCGGGTCATTTGATTGCCGCGACGGCTTGGAAACAGCGTATCGGCACTTTGTCCGGCCAGTAAAGCCGCCCGTCCGTACAGGATGAACTGGCGCACCCAATAAGCCGCTTCTTCCCCCATCGGCACAATGCGTTCCTTATTGCCCTTACCGATAACCCGCACGACGCCCTGATTCAAACTGATACTGTCGATATTCAGCGCCACCAGTTCGCTGACCCGCAAGCCGGTGGCATACAGCAGCTCCAGCATAGCTTTGTCGCGCAACTCCAGCGGTTCGTCAATATTCGGCGTATTCAGCAAATCCGTCACTTGCTGTTCCGTCAGATATTTCGGCAGCCGCCCCGGTAATTTGGGCGAACTTAATACCGCACTGGGATCATCGGTGCGGTATGCTTCGCGGTATAAATATTGAAACAGCTTACGCAGCGCACTTAACAGGCGCGCCGTGCTGGTGGCTTTGTAGCCCTGCTGTAATCTTTCGCCGAGAAAGGTTTGCAGATCCACCGCATCCAGCGTCAGCAGGTTGAGTGCGTGTTTTTCCAGCCAGCGACACAGTGCGCTGAGATCCAGCCGGTAAGACTGCACGGTATTGTCCGATAAACCTTTTTCCAGCCAGAGTTCGTTCAGAAACAGTTCAAGCAACGCCGTATCTTTCATGAGGCCTCGTTACGGAGCAAAAAGGCTTCCACTTTCGGCGGAATAAATAACAGCGCCATAAGCGCCACCCCGCTCATTAGCGCGAAGGTGAGTGACGGCGAAAGCGGATACAGCACACCGGATAACGCTGTCAGCAGCGCCACCGCGGCACAACTGGACAAGCCGTTGTATAATCCCTGCAATTTGGCGATCGTATTTTGCGGCTGGGTGGTGATATAACGTACCATGGCATAATGACTGGCGGCATAGGTCAGACTGTGCAAAAGCTGTGCTGCGGCGATAACCGTCAGTTCCTGCGTTGAGCCCAGCACGCCCCAGCGCAGTGCCGCCGCCAGCGCGGAGAGATAAAACAGGCGGCTGACGTTCCAGTGTTTGAATAATCTGGTGGAAAAGAAAAACAACACGATTTCTGCAACCACGCTTAAACCCCAAAGCAAACTGGTGGTTTGCACCGAAATGCCCGATTCCGTCCAGTACAGCACGCTGTAAGCGTAATAAGCCGCATGGGAACCTTGGATCAGCGAAATGGCAATCAGCAGGCGCAGGGTGGTACGGTTTTTCAGCAGTTGCCCGAAAGTGACCGTATTTTCGACCGCACTTTCCGTTTCATCATGCGGCGGCGTATGCGGCGAATTCATCTGCATAACCGCATACAGCCCTAAAAGTGCGGTTAAAATCCAGATAATATAATACTCGCTGCTTATGCCGATAAGATAGCCGAACAGGGTTACGCCGACCACAAACGCCGCGGAGCCGATCAAACGCGCCTTGCCGTAATCCAGATGGATTTGTTTCTGCCAGGTGGACGCCAGCGTGTCGCTAAGCGGCATGCCCGCCGCATTCAGCATGGCAAACAGCCAGATTGCGCCGCACAACAGCCAGAAAGTCTGCGCCAGAAAGGCGATAACGAACATCACCGCACAGCTCAGCCACGCCAGATAGCGTAGCGCGTTGAGCAGCTGAGAGGCGCGTTTGACCAGTGCGGAAAAGAAAATGCCGCCGATAAAACGGAATAAATAAGACGACGCCAGAATTAAACCGATAGTTTCCGCGCCGTAAGATTGCGATTTCAGCCAAACGGGAAAAAACGGTACGAAAACGCCGTAGGCGCAGTAATAGCCGAAAAAGCTCAGTGCCAGCCAGGTAAAAGGAGAGATTTTCATTAAAACAGTTTTTCCATTTCTTGCGAACGTTGCACACAGGCCCGAATTGCCTGCCGTACGGTCTGTTCCAGATCGTGCTGCGTAAATACGGCCAGTGCCGCCGCTGTGGTGCCGCCTTTCGAGGTGACGTTTTGCCGCAGCTGCGCGAAAGACAGCGCCGGGTTTTCAGCGGCCATTTTAGCCGCGCCGAAAGCGGATTGCTGAACCAGCAGACGCGCATCGGTTTCTGTCAGTCCCATTTCCGTTAAGGCGTTCTGCATGGCTTCCATAAACAGGAAAAAATAAGCCGGGCTGCTGCCGGACGCCGCCGTTATCAGGTGCATATCGCTTTCTTTTTCCACCCAGCAGCTTTCGCCGACGGCGTTTAATAACTCCTGCGCAAAGGCTTTTAACGGCTGCGGCAGATTCGGTTCGGCAAACAGCCCCGCCATGCCGGCGGAAACGAACGCCGGTGTATTCGGCATGACGCGGACAATATGCCGTGCGCCGGGCAGTAACGCTTGTAAACGTGCCACCGGCACCGCGGCGGCGATGGAAATTAATAATTTGTCGGCAAAATTCACCGCACTTAACGGCGCGCAGACAGCGCCGATCACCTGCGGTTTCACCGCTAATAACACCGCTTCCGCACGGGTGGCCGCCGCAAGATTGTCATCGCTGACCTGCACGCCCTGAGCGGCAAAGATGTCCCGTCTGTCCTGATTCGGATCGCAGACGATAATTTGCTGCGCCGGATAACCTTTTTTTAACAGCCCGAAGACAATCGCCTGCGCCATATTGCCGCCGCCGATAAACGCGATTAATTTATGTTGCATATTTTTATCCCGAATAAGTTACAATAGAAAACCGATATAGGCACACATTTTACCTGAATAATAATAAGGATCTACTATGTTTTGGTTTAAACACGCAATGATTTACCGGCTGACAAAAACACTGGACTGGGAGGCGACGCGTTTGCAGCAGCAACTGAGTCAATGCGAATTTTATGCCTGCAGCCAATCGGATATGAGTAAATTCGGCTGGACGAATCCGTTGCGCGGCAGCGAATTGCTGCATTTTTCCGTCGGCAAGCAGATTCTGCTGGTGGCACATAAAGAAGAGAAAATTCTGCCGGCGCATGTGGTTAAGCGTGAACTGGACAGCCGGATCAATGCGCTGGAACAGAAAGAAAACCGTAAACTGAAGAAAACGGAAAAACAGGCGTTAAAAGACGATGTGGTGTCTGCGCTGCTGCCGCGCGCATTCAGTAAACATCAGCAAACCGCGCTGTGGATCGATACGGAAAACAACCTGATTTATGTGGATGCCGCATCCGGCAAACGGGCGGAAGATGTGCTGGCGTTATTGCGCAAATCCTTAGGCTCGCTGCCGGTGGTGCCGTTAAGTTTTGCCAATGAGCCGACTTCGGTGATGAGCGATTGGGTGGCGAATGAGACGATGCCGCAGTGGCTGACCGTGCTGGAGGATGCCGAACTGAAAGGCAGTCAGGACAATGCGGTGATCCGCTGTAAACAGCAGGCACTGGATACGGATGAAATGTTATCGCTGTTGCAGGCGGGCAAACACATTAGCAAGCTGGCTTTGGAATGGGAAGCGCATCTGACGTTTGTGCTGAATGAGGATTGCAGCTTAAAACGCCTGAAATTCGCCGATCAGATCCGTGAAAAAAACGAGGATATTTTAAAAGAAGATATCGCTCAGCGTTTTGATGCGGATTTTGTGCTGATGACCGGCATATTGGCGAAATTAACCGAAAACCTGCTGAATGAATTCGGCGGAGAAAAAGTGCGGTTGTAAACGACCGAATTTCAGGACGCCGCGGCGTCCTTTTTGATGCTTATTGCTGTTCTACGCACTGCTCGGCCAGTACCTCTCCCACCGCACTGGTTAAGGTGCTGTATTCGCTGCGTTCGGTCCAATGCCAATGAATATTGGTGAATTTGCGACCGCTCTCGGAAATGGCCTGAGTGAGCTTTTGGGTGCTTTGTTCAAAGGTGAGCGTAATTGAGGTGAGTTTTCTTTTCTTATTGCCCGGTGTGCGAATAATGCGCACCACTTTGTTGTCTTTGCACAAATAACGCGTCGCTTTGCCGCCCGGCTGTGTGGTTTTTTCCACGACCGTTGCAGGCGCTTTCGGCGCGCTTTGGGATGGCGCAGGCGGTATCAGTGGCTGGCTGCAGGCCGCAAGCCCGAATATGAAAGTCAATAAAAATCCCGTTTTTAACATGACATCCCCTTTTATGGTGTGCTGAAAAACAGCGTTTAAATGCAATGAAAAGGTGGGAACACTCCCACCTTAAAATTATTTTTTATATTGATAGCTACCGTCTGACTGGCGTACGAAACGGCTGCCGTTAGACAGGCGCAGTTCGCTGACGCGGCCTTGACCGTTTAACGAAACCTGAACTTTATCGCCCGGTTTAAAGCTGCTTAATACGTTACCGGCGCCGTTTGCCTTGGTCATCGCATTGACATCGGCGATATTCAGGTTGTTGTCGCGGAATACCTGCATTAAGGTGACACCCTGTGGCACGGTTAAAGTTTTACCCGTTGTGGCACCGGCCGTTTGTTTGGCGGCGGAGGCTCCGGCGGCTTTTGCTTCGACCACCGGCGCGCCTTTGCGTTCAGGTTTGCCGGCCGTCGCCGTGGTTTTGCTTTCACCGGCTTTGGCGGCCTGAACCGGCTTAACCGGTTTGGTGGCGGTTGTCGGTTCATGACGAACCGGTTTACTGGCTTCGGCGTGAACCGCACTGCTGCGGGTCGGCTGTGGTGAAACCGGTTTTGGCGCAACCATCGGTTCGGTGCCGGCGTGAGTTTCTGTCGCCGCTGGATTCGGTGCAGGCTGAACGGCTGTTGGTTGTGTTGCCGCCGGCTGAGTATCGGTCGCTTGCGGCGCGTTATGCTCCGCCGGGTTTACGGCGGCCTGTTCTTCGCGCTGTGCATTGGCATCGGTGGCGTTCATTGCCGGCACATCGGCCACCTGTTCGTTTTGCCCGTTATTCATATTGTCCAGCAGCGTATTTTCTAACGGCTGGCTTTGATCCAGAGACTGGAACTGGGTCGGAATATTGGTCGCCGATTGTTCGAAGGAATGAACGGTTTCCGAGCTTGGTTTTAACCAGGATACAATCAGTAAAATAATAACGGCGACCAGTAAGGCGATGAAAATCCGGCGGTATTTCGGCGGTAATGCCTGTAAAATCGCCCAGTTCTCCGGATTTTTCAGATTTCTTGCCGGCGCCGGGGCTGCGGATTGCGCATTCTGGGATGCGGCATCCGGCGTGCTGTTGTCGTTTGTTACCGTGTTGTCGCCGGCCGGTGTCGCCGCGGGCGGCACAGTCTGCTCATCGTTTGGCAAGCCGCTTTGGGCGTTTGTGTTTGTCGTGCCGATTGTCGGTTCTTGACGCGCGCTGAATTGCGCCGCCAGGGCTTCTTTCCGAGTAAAAGACTGCATGATACCTTTCGCTTTGTTTAACAATGAGGGTTCAGAGGTCATCGGCTTTTTCGGCGTAATCGGCTCAATTTGATTAAATTCGAGATCCAATTCGTTTTGTGCCGGATTGGTTTTCACCTCTGTGTCAGGTTTGTTTTGTTCAGTTGTCACGGTTATACCTTAATGCTAACAGTAAAAAGAGAGGCACTTATACAAAGTGCGGTCGAAATTGCGTTTATTTTAAAGGATCTTTCACGATTTTCCTATGCCGAATACAAAGTTTTATTCGGCTCGCCGGCAATTTCGCGCGCCAGTTTCGGCACCAGATAACCGGATGTGAGGCTTTGTAATTCAGTGTAAATTTTTGTTGCCTGCTGATCCTCAATATAAAAATGGCTGGCGCCTTCCACTTTATCCAGTAAATGCAGATAATAGGGCAGGATGCCGATGGCAAACAGTTTGTCGCCCAGATGTTTCAGTACCTGCGCGCTATCATTCACGTTTTTCAGTAATACCGATTGGTTAAGCAGAGTCACACCCGCCCGTTTCAGCTGCAACATGCCTTCCGCCAGAAGGTGATCGATTTCGTTCGGGTGATTGATATGGGTCACCAGCAGCGTTTGCAGACGGCTTTGCGCCAGTATGCGGCAAAAATGCTCGGTAATTCGTTGCGGAATCACCACCGGCAGGCGGGTGTGAATGCGCAAGCGCTGTAAGTGCGGTAGATTTTCCAGCTGTTTTAGCAGCCATTCCAGCTCGTGATCTTTGGCCATCAGCGGATCACCGCCGGAAAAAATCACTTCTTCGATTTCGGTATGCGCCGCAATATAAGCGATGGCTTTCAGCCAGCTTGACTTATCGCCTTTGTTTTGCGCATAAGGAAAATGGCGGCGGAAACAATAGCGGCAGTTAATCGCACAGCTGTTTTTAACCATGAACAGCAAACGGTTGTGGTATTTGTGCAGAATATTCGGCGCGGCGGTTTGCTGTTCCTGTAGCGGATCTTTGCAAAATCCTGCCGCACTTAGAAATTCCTGCCGTGATGACATGGCCTGCAGAAACAGCGGATCCTGCGGGTTGCCCTTTTCCATTTTGGCCACAAAAGGCAGCGGGACGCGCAGCGGAAACAGGCGGCGGGCGGCGATATCCGGCCCGAATGTGTCGCTCGGTAACGATAGTGCGGTTAATAAGGCGTGCGGATCGGAAATGGCGCCGGCAAGATAATCCGTCCAATTTTGTTCTTCTCTAATCGGGTGATTTTGGGTTAAAATACGCACTTTAAAAAAACAATCTCTTTTACTTGAGGATAATATGGCTACATATACTACCAGTGATTTCAAACCAGGTCTAAAATTTATGCAGGACGGCGAACCTTGCGTTATCGTGGAAAATGAGTTCGTTAAACCGGGCAAAGGTCAGGCGTTTACCCGCACCCGTATCCGTAAATTGATTTCAGGCAAGGTGCTGGACGTCAACTTTAAATCCGGGACTTCCGTGGAGGCGGCGGACGTGATGGATTTAAACTTAACCTATTCCTATAAAGACGACGCATTCTGGTATTTTATGCACCCGGAAACGTTCGAACAATATTCCGCCGATAAAAAAGCGGTCGGTGATGCGGATAAATGGTTATTGGATCAGGCGGACTGCATTGTCACTTTATGGAACGGCGCACCGATTTCCATTACTCCGCCGAATTTCGTCGAACTGGAAGTGATTGAAACGGATCCGGGCCTGAAAGGCGATACCGCAGGTACCGGCGGCAAACCGGCTACATTAAGCACCGGTGCGGTAGTTAAAGTGCCTTTATTCGTACAGATCGGCGAGGTGATCAAAGTGGATACCCGCTCCGGCGAATATGTTTCCCGTGTGAAATAACGATATGAAAACAGACAAAAACCGGCGTCCGCCGGTTTTTTTATGACTGCGATTGCGAGCAGAATAAAGGGCGACTATTATCGCCCTTATTTGTTCCAATGCCGGTTAAGCCGCAAAAGGATCGCGTAAAATCATGGTTTGTACCCGATCCGGGCCGGTGGAAAGAATATCCACCGGCACGCCGGTGACTTCTTCGATCCGTTTGATATAGTTACGGGTGTTTTGCGGAAGCTGGTTGACATCGGTGATGCCGAAAGTATTTTCTTTCCAGCCCGGCAGGGTTTCATACACCGGCTCCACGCCTTCCCAGTCTTTTGCCGCCAGCGGCGCATATTCCACAATATCCCCGTTCGGCAGCTTATAGCCGACGCAGATTTTGACTTCGTCAAAGCCGTCCAGCACATCCAGTTTAGTCATGCAGAATCCGGAAATGGAATTCACCTGAATCGCACGGCGAATCGCCACCGCGTCAAACCAGCCGCAGCGACGCGGACGTCCGGTAACGGCGCCGAATTCGTTGCCCTTGCGCGCGATTTCCGCACCGACTTGGTCGAATAATTCGGTGGCGAAAGGGCCGCCGCCGACGCGGGTGCAGTAGGCTTTTACGATGCCCAATACATAGCCGATATAGCGTGGGCCGAAGCCGGAACCGGTCGATACGCCGCCGGCAGTGGTGTTGGAGCTGGTCACATACGGATAAGTGCCCTGATCGATATCCAACATAGTGCCTTGCGCGCCTTCAAACAGAATATTGTCGCCGTTTTTACGCGCGGTATCCAAAATGGTGGTCACATCAGCCACCATGCCGGTGATAATATCGGCGATGGCGAATACGTCATCCAGCGTTTTTTGATAATCGACCGGTTCGACGTTGTAATAGTTGACCAGTTGGAAATTATAATAATCTAAAATGGTTTTTAATTTTTCGGCAAAGGCGGCGCGATCAAACAGATCGCCGACCCGCAAACCGCGGCGCGCCACTTTATCTTCATAGGCCGGGCCGATCCCGCGACCGGTGGTGCCGATAGCTTTCTTGCCCAGCGCCGCTTCACGGGCATGATCCATGGCGACGTGATAAGGCAGGATTAACGGGCAGGCTTCGGAAATCAATAAACGTTCGCGCACCTTAATGCCGCGGCTTTCCAATTCGCCCATTTCCTGCAACAATGCCGACGGCGAAAGCACCACGCCGTTACCGATAAGGCAGGTGACGTTCGGGCGCAGAATACCGGACGGAATCAAACGCAGCACGGTTTTTTCACCGTTGATGATCAGCGTATGCCCTGCATTATGACCGCCCTGATAACGCACCACATAGCTGACGCGATCGGTAAGTAGATCGACAATTTTTCCTTTACCTTCATCGCCCCACTGAGCGCCGAGGATAACAACACTTTTTCCCATATCTTCCGCCTTTTAAGCTGAGTTTTTATTCATGAATAACCAGCTGATTACTTTACTATTTTATCCGGTTAATCTCAATCCAAATCGTTATTTTCTTCGCATTTTCCCGCTGATAAAAAAGAGCGGTCGTTTTTACCGCTCTTTCGGGATTATTCTTCAAACAGATTTTTATGCAGTGCGCGCACCACATCGTCGGCCTGTTCGCTCTGAACCAGCATACACACATTGTTGCTGCTTGCCCCGTAGCTGATCATACGGAGATTGTAGGTTTCCAGCGTGCCGAAAATGCGTTTCGCCAGCCCGGCGGTAATATGCAGATCATTGCCGACCAGCGCCACCAGCGACAGACCGGTATCCACTTTCACACTGGACACTTCGCTTAATTCGGCCAGCAGTTCGCCGGACAGCATATTGGCGCCGGAAGAGGCGGAACCGGTTTTATCCAGCGTCAGTGCCACGCTGACTTCGGAGGTGGTGATGGTATCCACCGAAATTTTGTGTTTCGCCAGAATGCTGAACACATTGGCCAGAAATCCCTGCGCGTGCAGCATGCTGAGGCTGGACAGCGTGAGAAGCGTTTGATCGCGGCGCAGGGCAATGGCGCGGAATGACGGGCGCGGCTGCGGATCGCGGGTGACCCAGCTGCCGCCGTCCTGCGGCGCTTTGCTGGAACCGACATACACCGGAATATTGCTGCGTACCGCCGGCAGCAGCGTGGCCGGGTGCAGCACTTTAGCGCCGAAGGTCGCCATTTCCGCCGCTTCGGCAAAACTCATGGTATCGATACGACGTGCGGCCGGCACAATGCGCGGATCGGTGGTATAAATACCGGCGACATCCGTCCAGATCAATACATCCTTAGCATGTAAAACCTCCGCCAGTAACGCCGCGGAATAATCGCTGCCGCCACGTCCCAGCGTGGTGGTTTTGCCTTGCGGATCGCGCCCGATAAATCCCTGCGTGATCACAAGCTCGCCGCGATCGAGCAACGGTTTTAAAATATTATCGCTGTTTTTGCGGGTTTGTTCGTCATTCGGTGCGGCTTTGCCGAAATGGCTGTTGGTGGCGACTACCGTGCGCACATCCACCCAAGTGGCGTTGGTATTCAACTCTTTCAGCAGCTGCACGAAAATTAAGGTGGACATCATTTCGCCCTGACAGATCAATTCGTCCGTGAGCGCCGGAGAGGTTGCCAGACTGGCGGCTTCGGCTAGGCTTTCGATATTGCTCAAAATTGCGTCTATTTTAGGCCGCACTTGGGAGGCATCCTGTAATTCGTTTAAGATATTTTCCTGAATGCGGCGGACTTCCGCCACGCATCTTGCCTGCTCCGGCGTATCGCAACCGTTGGCCAGCGCGACTAATAAATTGGTTACGCCGGCTGAGGCGGAAAGTACGACGACGCGGGTGGCGGGATCGGCGATGACAATTTCGGCGCAGGCACGCATGGCGGAATAATTCGCGACACTGGTGCCGCCGAATTTAGCGACTGAAAGATGGGACATAAGTAAATTCCTTTAATGGTTAATTAGACGTAATGTTGTGTTCCACAATACAGATAACGATTTAAACAAAGATTGTCAAATATTATTTTATAAAATAAAAGAAAAACGCCATTCTGTTAAATGACGTTTTAATATTTTCTTTTTTAACCATGCTAATCGAATAATTTTCAATTAGGCGCGTATCAGATAGTCGCCGCTGCCGACCCATTTATAAGCGGTCAGCGCCTCTAATCCCATCGGGCCACGGGCGTGTAATTTCTGTGTGCTGACCGCCACTTCCGCCCCCAGACCGAATTGCCCGCCGTCGGTAAACCGGGTGCTGGCATTAACATACACCGCAGCGGCATCCACCTGACTGACAAATTGCCGCGCCAGTTGCTGTGAGGCGGTCAGAATCGCTTCCGAATGCTGAGTGCCGTATTCGGCGATATGGGCGATAGCCTGTTCGATATCCTGCACAATCACGACGTTTAAATCCGGCGAGCCCCATTCCTGACGCAACTCGGATTCCTGCACCGGGGAAACCGTCGCACCGGCCTGTCGTAAGATCGCAAGTGCGGTCGGATCGGCGTGAAATTTTACCTGCTTATCGTTGAAATAAGCCGCAAGCCGGGGCAGAAAATCGGCCGCGATACTGCGTTGCACCAGCAGTGTTTCCACGCTGTTACAGGTACTCGGGCGCTGGGTTTTGGCATTATCGATCACGGCTAAAGCGCGCGGCAGATCGGCGCTTTGTTCCACGAAAATATGGCACACCCCGACCCCGCCGATAATCACCGGAATGGTGGCGTGCTGTTTACAAAAGGCGTGCAGTTTGGCGCCGCCGCGCGGAATAATCATATCCACATAGGCATCCAGCTTGAGCAATTGCATGACCAGTTCGCGATCCGGATCGGTGATCGCCTGTACCGCATATTTCGGCAGCCCCGCCTGCTGTAAGGCCTGTTGTATCACCTCAACCAGAATGGTATTACTGTGCCGGGTTTCTTTGCCGCCGCGCAGAATAACCGCATTGCCGGTTTTTAAACACAGGCTGGCGGTATCAATGGTGACGTTCGGCCGCGCTTCGTAAATGGTACCGACTACGCCTAACGGCACGCGCACCCGTTCGATTTTTAATCCGCTGTCCAACGTACCGCCGTCGATAATTTTACCGACCGGATCCGCCAGCGAAACCACATGACGGACATCGCCGGCAATCGCTTTCAGACGTTGCTCGGTTAACAATAAACGATCAAGCAGCGCCTCGGATAACCCGTTTTGTTTGGCCGCCGCAACATCCTGCGCATTGGCGGCGAGAATGTCGTCGGCCTGCGCTTCCAGTTTTTCGGCAATCAGGTTTAAGGCGTTGTTTTTTTCTTGTTGCGATAATTGCGCTAAAACGAAAGCCGCCTGTTTAGCCTGTTTGCCCATTTGAATTAATGCTGTCATCTGTGATCCTATTTGGTTTTTTTCGGTAATTTGTCATCGTTTTCTTTGGCAGCGATCGGATTTTCCTGATAATCGAAAACCGGCAGACCCCATTCGAAATAAATCGCCAGCAAGCGCATGATAAAACCGCTGGCCAGCGTGACGATAATTACCAGATTGTGGTTGATATTCAGTTGCTGTAAACCGATGTAAATACTGGCGGCCAGCAATGCGACGCTGGCGTAAAGTTCTTTCTGAAAGACTAACGGAATGCGGTTGCACAACAGATCGCGCAGCACCCCGCCGAATGCACCGGTGATAATGGCGGCGATAATGGCAATGGTCGCGCCGTGGCCCATATCCAGCGCGATTTGCGCGCCGATAATGGAAAATACGATCAAACCCAGCGCATCCAACACCAGAAAGACGGTACGGAAATAGCGGATAAAATGTTTAATCAGCGGGGCGATAACGACAGTTAATACCGCAGCGCCGGCCACGATTAAAAAATAATGCGGATGTTTAACCCAGCCCAGCGGATAATGTCCGAGCAGCACATCACGCACCGAGCCGCCGCCGATTGCGGTCATCGAGGCGATGATAATTACGCCGAAAATATCCATTTTTTCCCGTCCGGCGGCCAGCGCACCGGTAATCGCTTCGGCGGTGATACCGATAATATATAAAATACTGAGCAGCATAATGCTCCTGATGAAAAGTGCGGTCCGTTTTCTGCGTATTTTAGAGAGGAATGATAAAAAATGCCACAAGCGAACGCCTGAAACGGGGGTATTTTTGACCGCACTTTTAAATTTCTGCATAATGTGCGCCTGAATCGTACCGTACAGGAAATGTTTATGTCCGAACCACAATCAAAACCCTTGACCGCCGTTTTATCGTTAATTCCGCCGCTGCTGTTATTCGGCGCGGATATGTTTGCGCTGTATTTACAACCGCAGGCGAAAGCCGTTTCGCATTTAAGCCCGGCGCTGCTGATGGCGCAGTTGCTGTGTCTGCTGGTGTTTGCCAAAGGCGAAATCTGTAACGGCCAGCGCGCCCGCCTGATTAAGGTCAACCTGTATTTGCTGCTTTATTGGGCGGCTTGGCTCGTATTAAGCCTGTTTTCCAATTATCACTATGTGCTGACGGATATTGTGAGCCTGTGCGGCATCGCCGTGACGCTGGCTATTTGGCAGCAACCGCAGGATGTGCAAATGCGCCGCTCGGTGTTAGTACTCGGCGCATTGCTGGCGGGGTTAGGCATACTCACTTATTGGCTGATGTTTAGCGAACTGCCGCTGCGGGATATGATGCAATACAATCCGCTGGCGCAAGGATTAACCGGCGTTATTTTGGCGAATATCATGTTAGTGATATCAAAAAACCGCCTACAGGGCTTGCTTACCGTACTGCCTTTCGGCATGTTGATCTTGTTACTGCTTAATGCGCTGACGGTATTGATTTTACTGGCGTACGCCTATTCAAGTGCGGTGATTTTCGCCAACGAATTGGCTTTAATTCTTTACTTCTGCCTGCATTTACTGATCGCCGCCATACTGGGCGCATGTATTATGCGAAAACGCCGCTTAGACTACAACAGTTTACTCATCCTGCTGTTTATCAGCGCCAGCCTGCCGTTATGGATACGGTTTTCGTATGTGGGTTAAAGCGGCTTTCACAGGCGAATTGTCGTTCGCCTGTGAATTATCTGGATTGAGTCGTGCCTTTTTCCGCTTGAAAACAAGCCGAATTACAAGCATAAAAAAAGCCGCATTATGCGACTATCTTATTGAATTATCAATTGTTTGAAATGGTGCCCGAGGGCGGACTTGAACCGCCACAGCCCGAAAGCCGAGGGATTTTAAATCCCTTGTGTCTACCGATTTCACCACTCGGGCGAGTTGTTTCTGACTGCGGTTGCATGATGGAGGCGTGTCCCGGAGTCGAACCGAGCTACATGGATTTGCAATCCAGTGCATAACCGCTTTGCTAACACGCCGTAGCGTAAATTGGAGCGGGAAACGAGGCTCGAACTCGCGACCCCGACCTTGGCAAGGTCGTGCTCTACCAACTGAGCTATTCCCGCTTTCGCTGCAACACATTCGCTGTCAGTGGCGTGCATTTTACTGACTTCTGACAATCTGTCAACGGGTGGTATGAAAAAAAATACTTAACTGCTGAAAAAAACTGCAACCCCTGCCAAAGATAACGGAGAAGGCGAATTCATGCCAAATTCCGGGCGGCGCCGAAAATCTGCTTTAATCCTGATCGAGTTTGTGCCAGAATGTTGACATTCTTTTTTCGGATCGAAATGCGTCGCACACCGGTTAAAACCGGCGTCTATTACACAAAAGTGCGGTGCATTTTTTAATTGTTTTAGTGAGGAATTATGACCCAACAATATCAGATAGATACCTTATTAGCGCAGGCCGGTAACCGGACAGACGAACGCACCGGCGCGGTTTCTACGCCGATTTTTCTGTCCACCGCATACGGCCACCGCGGCATCGGCGAAAGTACGGGATATGATTATACCCGCACCAAAAACCCGACCCGCACCGTATTGGAAGAAACCATCGCCAAACTGGAAGGCGGCGATCGCGGTTTTGCCTGCGCTTCCGGAATGGCGGCGATTCAGTTGTTGATGTCGCTGTTTACTGCGCCGGACGAGTGGATCGTATCCAGCGATGTTTATGGCGGCACTTACCGGTTGTTGGATTTTGCCTATAAACGTAATCACGGCGTTAAACCCGTTTATGTCGATACGGCGTCGCCACAGGCGATTGAAGCGGCGATTACGCCGCATACCAAGGCGATTTTTGTGGAAACGCCGTCCAATCCGCTGATGGAAGAATGCGATGTGGCGCAAATTTCGGCGCTGGCGAAAAAACATAACTTATTATTGATTGTGGACAATACGTTCCTGACGCCGGTGTTGTTCCGTCCTATTGAACACGGGGCGGATATTGTGATTCACAGCGGCACTAAATATCTCGCCGGACATAATGATGCGCTGGTGGGGCTGATTGTGGCGAAAGGGCAGGAACTGGGCGAGCGTTTATTCTATATTCAAAACGGTGCCGGGGCGGTGCTTTCGCCGTTCGACAGCTGGCTGACGATCCGCGGCATGAAAACGCTGGCGCTGCGTATGGAACGGCATGAAAAAAATGCCAAAGCGCTGGTGGAATTCTTACGCGCCCAGCCGCAGATTAAAGATGTGCTTTATCCGAATAAAGGCGGCATGCTGTCGTTCCGCCTGCAGGATGAAAACTGGGTCAATCCGTTTTTGAAAGCCTTGAAATTGATTACGTTTGCGGAAAGTCTTGGTGGCACGGAAAGTTTCATTACTTATCCGGCAACCCAGACCCATATGGATATTCCTGCAGCGGAACGTATTGCGCGCGGCGTTTGTAACCGCCTGTTGCGTTTTTCCGTCGGTTTGGAAAACGTTGAGGATATTAAAGCGGATTTGCAACAGGCTTTTGCACAGTTAACGGCGTAATATCCGGCTGACTTTTGCGCATGGTGGAGGTAAAGATGAAAATCGCAGTATATAGTACGAAAAGTTACGATCGCAAATATCTGGAACTGGTGAATGTTAAATACGGTTTTGACATTGAGTTTTTTGATTTTATGCTGAATGAAAGTACGGTGAAGATGGCGGAGCATTGCGATGTGGTGTGCATTTTCGTCAATGACGACGGCAGCCGTAATGTGCTGGAAAAACTGGCCGCACTCGGGGTCAAAATGGTGGCGTTGCGTTGTGCGGGATTTAATAATGTGGATTTAAAAGCGGCGCAGGAACTGGGGCTGAAAGTGGTGCGCGTGCCGGCATATTCGCCGGAAGCGGTGGCCGAACACACGGTAGGGCTGATGCTGACGCTCAATCGGCACATTCACCGCGCCTATCAGCGCACCCGCGAAGCGAATTTTTCGCTGGAAGGATTAATCGGGTTTAATATGCACGGGCGTACCGCCGGGGTTGTCGGCACGGGGAAAATCGGCGTGGCGGTGATGCGGATTCTGAACGGCTTCGGTATGCAGCTGCTGGCTTATGATCCGTTTAAAAACCCGCAGGCGGAAGCGCTGGGCGCGCAATATGTCGAGCTTGACGAATTGTATGCCAAATCGCATGTGATCACTCTGCATTGCCCGGCAACACCGGAAAATTATCATTTATTGAACCGTGATGCGTTCGCCAAAATGCGCGATGGCGTGATGATTATTAATACCAGCCGCGGCACGCTGATTGATACGCAGGCGGCGATCGATGCGCTGAAACAGCGTAAAATCGGATCGCTGGGAATGGATGTGTATGAAAACGAACGCGAACTGTTCTTTGAGGATAAATCCAATGAAGTGATTCAGGATGACATTTTCCGTCGTCTGTCCGCCTGCCATAATGTGTTGCTGACCGGCCATCAGGCGTTTTTGACGGAAGAGGCGTTAATCAGCATTTCCGATGTCACCTTATCGAATATTTATACGTTACAAACCGGTCAGCCTTGCGCCAATGCGGTGCTGCCTTCTTAGTCTTTGACTATTAAAACGATTAGTGCGGATGAAGTGATCTTTATGTTATTATCACCGCACTTGAATTTAACAAAAATGTCACCATATGCGAGACATGGTTTACAACAAAGGAAAATAACAATGAGCGAAGTATTACATACAACAGATGCGACATTTGAGCAGGACGTATTGAGAGCCGATGTACCGGTATTATTGGATTTCTGGGCGCCGTGGTGCGGCCCGTGCCGTATGGTGGCACCGATTCTGGATGAGCTGGCGGCGGAATTCGGCGCAAAAGTGAAAGTGGTGAAAATCAATATTGATGAAAATCAGGAAACTCCGGCGAAATTCGGCGTGCGCAGCATTCCGACCCTGATCCTGTTTAAAGAAGGCAAAGCGGCGGCAACACAGGTCGGCGCCTTACCGAAGAATCAGTTGGCAAATTTCGTGAATCAAAATATCTGATTGGTTCACTAAAATAATCGAATCCCGCCCAAGAGGGCGGGATTTTTTTGTGCTGAATTCGGCGCGTTCTATTTTGTTGCGCGCAATATTGTCAGCAGCGCTTTCAGCGACTCGTCCGGCGCGGCGGTTAAACGCAGGGTTTCTGCCGATTTGGGATGCTCGAAACGGATGGCATAGGCATGCAAAAACAGACGGTTTAACCCAAGTGCGGTCATTTTTTGATCGAAATCTTTGTCGCCGTATTTATTATCCAGCGCAATCGGATGACCGGCATATTGCGAGTGTACCCGGATCTGATGCGTCCGTCCGGTAACCGGCGAGGCTTTGATTAACGTGGCGCCGGCATAACGTTCTTCAATGCTGAAACGGGTTTCGGACGGTTTGCCCTGTTCGTCCACCCGCACAATACGCTCGCCGCCGGCCAGTTCGTTTTTCAGCAGCGGGGCGTTAATCGTTTTACAATGGGATTGCCACTGCCCGCGCACCAACGCCAGATAGTCTTTCTGCACGGTTTTTTCGCGCAGCTGCTGATGCAGATTGCGCAATGCAGAACGCTTTTTCGCCACCAGCAAAATGCCAGAAGTATCTCTGTCCAGACGGTGTACCAGCTCCAGAAAACGCGCCTCCGGGCGTAATGCGCGCAAGGCTTCGATCACGCCGAAATTCAGTCCGCTGCCGCCGTGTACGGCAAGGCCCGAGGGTTTATTCAGCACCAGCAGACAATCATCTTCAAAAATAATCTGCTTTTCCAATCGGGCAACCTGATTTAATTTTTTGGAAACCGGCGCCTGTGCTTTTTCCGCAACCCGCAGCGGCGGCACGCGCACGCTGTCATCGCGCTGTAATTTATATTCCGGTTTGACTCTGCCTTTGTTGACCCGCACTTCGCCTTTGCGCAGAATGCGGTAAATCAGGCTTTTCGGTACGCCTTTTAATTTTGCGGTCAGATAATTATCCACCCGCTGCCCGGCTTCGTCCTCGGTGACGGTCAGAAATCTGACCCCTTGATTGATGGTTTTTGCTTCGCTGTCGTGATTCATGTGATTTTTCGGAATGTGCCATAAAATTGCCGCGTATCATAGCATAAAATGAAGGAATTACCTTGCCAAAATAGCCTTGTCGGTAGATAATAAGGCGGCTTTTTAAGTGAGTAAAACGGCTTAAAAACGCCTTTGATATCATTGAATCCGGCAATGCGGCATACGGCATAAGACATCACGGATTCAATCAGTGAGCCTGATTAAAAACAGCGACAGCTTGCAGAATGATGATTAATCGATTTTGTTTTATCGGCGTATTACTTTGCGGTGGATTCCGGTAACGCAATCAATGCACCCAGCGACTGACGGTCGGGAGACGGACATGGCGCGACAGACACGAGGTCGATTGCGAAGCAAAGTGCGGTGATTTTTAATCAAGAATTATGAAAATATAAGAGACAATTTAATGAAAAGAATGCTGATTAACGCGACTCAAAAAGAAGAGTTGCGCGTTGCTCTGGTGGACGGGCAGCGTTTATTCGATCTGGATATTGAAAGTCCGGGTCACGAACAGAAAAAAGCCAACATTTATAAAGGTCGCATCACGCGGGTAGAACCTAGCCTTGAGGCGGCTTTCGTCGATTACGGTGCCGAACGGCACGGTTTCCTTCCGCTGAAAGAAATCGCCCGCGAATATTTCCCGGCCGATTATGTGTATCAGGGACGTCCGAATATTCGCGATATTTTACGCGAAGGGCAGGAAGTGATCGTACAGGTAAACAAAGAAGAACGCGGCAATAAAGGGGCGGCATTGACCACCTTTGTATCGCTGGCGGGAAGTTATCTGGTGATTATGCCGAATAATCCGCGCGCCGGCGGTATTTCCCGCCGCATTGAAGGCGACGAGCGTCTTGAACTGAAAGATGCGTTAAGCTCGCTGGAGGTGCCGGAAGGCGTCGGGCTTATCGTGCGTACCGCCGGTGTCGGTAAGTCGCCGGAAGAACTGCAATGGGACTTAAAAGTATTGCTGCATCACTGGGAAGCCATTAAACAGGCTTCCGAAAGCCGCGCCGCGCCGTTTCTGATTCATCAGGAAAGCGATGTTATCGTGCGCGCAATCCGCGATTATCTGCGCCGTGATATCGGTGAAATTTTAATCGACAGTCCGAAAGTTTACGAAAAAGCCAAAGCGCATATTAAACTGGTGCGCCCGGACTTTATTAACCGGGTCAAACTGTATCAGGGCGAAGTGCCGCTGTTCAGTCATTATCAGATTGAATCGCAAATCGAATCCGCCTTCCAGCGTGAAGTGCGCCTGCCGTCCGGCGGTTCTATCGTTATCGACGTGACGGAAGCCTTAACCGCAATCGATATTAACTCCGCCCGTTCCACCCGCGGCGGCGATATTGAAGAAACCGCGTTGAATACCAATCTGGAAGCGGCGGATGAAATCGCCCGTCAGTTGCGTCTGCGCGATTTGGGCGGTTTGATTGTCATTGATTTTATTGATATGACGCCGGTTCGCCACCAGCGTGAAGTGGAAAACCGGATGCGTGATGCGGTACGTCAGGATCGGGCGCGTATTCAGATCAGCCGGATTTCCCGTTTCGGCTTGCTGGAAATGTCCCGTCAACGTTTAAGTCCGTCACTGGGCGAATCGACTCATCATGTGTGTCCGCGCTGTCAGGGTACAGGGAAAATCCGCGATAACGAATCCCTGTCCTTATCCATTCTGCGTTTGCTGGAAGAAGAGGCGCTGAAAGAAAACAGCAAGCAGGTGCATACCATTGTGCCGGTGCAAATCGCCTCTTACCTGCTCAATGAAAAACGCCGGGCGATTAGCAGTATTGAAAAACGGCATAATGTGGATATTGTGGTGGCGCCGAGTGAAAATATGCAGACCCCGCAATTCAGCGTGTTCCGCGTGCGTGATGGCGAAGATGTGAACGAATTAAGTTACAATTTGGCAAAATTGCACGAAAATGAGGAAGACAGCTTTACGGCGGAAGAATCCTTGGTCAACCGTAATACCGAAGTGGCGGCGGTGACCACGGAAAGTATTCTGGAAAATGCCGCCGTTTCTCTGGCCATCGATACGCCGGCGCCGATGCCGACCGTACACAAGGAGGAAACTCCGTCATTACTTGAGCGCATTATTGCGAAAATCAAAAGCCTTTTTGCCGCCGAAGTGGTGGAACAAAAGCCGCAGGAAACGCGTAATAATAAAAGCGGCCGCAACGGCAATCGTCGCACTCAGGAGCGTCGTAACACTCGCCGCAACCGTAATGAAAAGGCGGACGGTAAAACCAACGATGAAAGCACTGAGCGCAGCGAACGTAATACGGAAAAAGCGCCGGATAATGTGCGGGTGAACCGTAATAAACGCACGAAAAAAGCACCGGCAGCGGAAGAGGTTCAGCCTAAGTCGGCGGAAAATAACGCGGTAAACGACGAGGAACGCGAACCGGCAGCGAATCAGCCGCGTCGCCAGCGTCGCGATTTACGCAAAAAAGTCCGGGTCAGCGACAATGACAATCCGTCACCGGAAAAACCGGTTGAACCGGCAGCGCAAATAACCGCTGAACAAACGCCGTTTGAGGAAACATTGAGCGAACAGGTTGAAGCACCGGTTATTGAGACTGCCGAGGAAGACGGCGGCGAGAAAGAAAAACGTCGGGACGGGCGCGATAATAATCGCCAGCGTCGCCTGCCGCGCCATTTACGGGTCAGCAAACAACGTCGCCGCAATAATTCTGAGGCGAAATCGCCGATGCCGTTATTTGCCGCGGTGGCTTCACCGGAATTGGCAAGCGGTAAAGTCTGGATCAATATTAAAGAGGTCAATGCGGCGAAAAACAATTCGTTTTTATCCGTAGATGAACTGCTGGAACAGCAGAATCAGCAGGATGAAGAGGTTGCGGTGGTGTTGCCGGCCACGGAAGTATTGGTCGAAGCGGCACAAAACGAGTCGAAACCGTTGGCCAATTTCGTTGCCCAGCCTGCCAATGAATCGGTAGAGAAAAAAGTGCAGGAATCGTTACAGCGCCTGAATGTGGTGCAAACCGAGGCGCAGCCGACGACGCCGGCCGAACCGCCGCAAAATGAACCGGCTTCAGTAGAAATGATGCCGGAAAGCGACCGCACTTATCACTTTGATGGTCGTCAACTCGGAACGATTTCCGCCGTGGCGCATACCAAAGCGGCAATGACGCCGGCGACAGCCATAGAAAGCGAGCATGCGCCTTATCCGATTGTACAATGGCAGGATTCCCGCTATTACTTCCACGGCAAAGGTTCGGCGGGGCATCACAGTGCCGTCAGTCATGTTTATTCGGAACCGACCCGCGCGAAAGCGGAATAATCCGTTACTGAATTAAACTAAAATCCGAAAGATTGGCTTTCGGATTTTTTATGCGCGTTTTCCGGCGCTGAAAAGTTGTTGCAAAAAAAAGCAATTGAATCAAAACGCGTTTTTCCGCGCTTGACTTAACCGGGTAAAGCACGTATTATTCCTCACGCTTAAATCACGGAGGAATGGTCGAGTGGTTGAAGGCACCGGTCTTGAAAACCGGCGAGGGTTTACGCCCTCCGTGAGTTCGAATCTCACTTCCTCCGCCATCAAATTCAATAAAGCCTGTCAGGATAAGCCGACAGGCTTTTTTCATTCAGTTTCGCTGTGATTGCGGGTAATCAGTCTTGTTTTAACGCCAGATACTCTTCCAGCAGTTCAATCGCTTCCAGACAGCGCAGACGGCGTTGTTTGGTGATTTCGGTCTGCCGTAAGTAGTATTGTTTTGCACTGTGGTCGGTTGTGCGCATATAGCCGGCGTGCTGTTTTTCAAGTTTTTCGTTCAGCGCCTGTAGCGCGGCATAATATTTTTCCAGTCGTTCGCGCGGCGGCAGCTGGTGGATTAGCTGTTTTTGCCGTTCCCGCGCGGAGGCGCTGGTTTCTGCGATTGTCGCTGGATGGCGGGATGTGGGGGTCAGCGCATCGGCAAGCGCATTGCATTGCGCCAGCAGTTTGTGACTGTAAAACCGATATTGCGCCGCATCGTTGCCTTGCAGTTTTTCTAAGCTGGCCAGCGTGTGCTCCAGCTCCCGTACATAAAAACCGAAAGACTGAAAATCTTCACTGAATAAAGTGCGGTCGAATTTGGCAAAGATTTTGCGCTCTTCCGCGAAATGATATTGAGCATAAAACCGCGTCAATGTGTGTCGCAGACGCCGGATAAGTTCGGATTTTGTCATAGCCTAATAAATCGGGCGCCGTTGTGACGCCCGTATAAGATTAAAGATACATCGCCGCAATCCAGCCGAAAACCAGCAGCGGAATATTGTAATGGATAAAGGTCGGCACCACGGAATCCCAGATGTGATCATGTTTACCGTCCATATTTAACCCGGATGTCGGCCCCAACGTCGAATCGGACGCCGGCGAACCCGCATCGCCCAAGGCCGCCGCCACACCGACGATAGACACCGTGGCCAACGGCGAGAAGCCGAGCGATAAACACAGCGGCACATAAATCGAGGTAATAATCGGTACGGTGGAAAATGAGGAGCCGATCCCCATGGTAATGAACAGCCCCACCAGCAACATTAAAAAAGCGGCCAATCCTTTATTATTGGCGCCCAGCCCCTGACTGAAGGTATCGACCAACACATTGACGCCGCCGGTGGCGTTAATCACCGCAGCGAAACCGGAGGCGGCGATCATCACGAAACCGATCATCGCCATCAGACGCAGGCCCTGCTGGAAAATATCGTTGCTTTCTTTTAATTTAAAAATACCGCACAGGGCGAAAATAATTAAACCGGCCAAACCGCCGATAATGGTGGAACTGGTGATCAGCTGCAACCCGAAGGTGATAATAATCGCCACCAGACTGGCGGTGACATGAAAGGGTTTGATGCTGGCGATATGCCGTTCAATCTCGGCGGTGGTCAGCGTTTGATGCGATGCGGCGTACTCGCGCGGTTTGCGGTAGCTGATGAATACTGCGGTTAATAAGCCCAGCACCATTCCGATCACCGGAATTGTCATCGCCAGCGAAACTTCGCCCACCGAGGTTTGCAAACCCAGCGGCGCGCCCACCTGATTGATATTTTTGACCAGCACGCTTTCAATAAAGATTTTCCCGAATCCCACCGGCAACAGCATATAAGTGGCGGTTAAACCGAAGGTCAGTACGCAGGCTACCGCGCGGCGGTCGATTTTCAATTTGTTGAAGATGGACAGCAGCGGTGGGATCACAATCGGAATAAACGCAATATGCACCGGCAGCAGGTTTTGTGAGGAAATCGAGAATAACAGCAGTACCGCAAGGATAAAATATTTGAAGCCCGCCATGGAACGGCTTGTCGGCGTCCGGCCGAGCCGTTTGATCACATTAAACGCCAACAGATCGGTGATCCCGGATTTTGAGATCGCCACCGCAAAAGCGCCCAGAATGGCGTAATTCATGGCGACTTCCGCGCCGCCGCCCAGTCCGCCGGTAAAACTTTTTATGGTTTCGCTGATATTCAAATCACTGCAAAGCCCCGCGGTTAAGGCGGCGATAATCAACGCGATGACCACGTTAATGCGCAGCAGACTTAAGGCGAGCAAGACAATGATAGAAATCACGACAGGATTAGTGAATAACATGAGGTATCGTCCTTATGGAATGAATGAGAGAAAAGTGTGGTTCAATTTACTAAAAATAAAAGTTTTGTCTATTACTTTTATAAATCTCACCGCACTTTTACTCAATCAGTTTGATTTTATTCAGCAATATGGGGAAAACCGCCGAGATTTTTTAAATGATTGACCATATAACAGAACAGCTCCGCGGTGCGTTGCGTATCATACAGGGCGGAATGCGCCTGTTTGTTGTCGAAGGGGATTTTCGCCGCCTGACAGGCTTTAACCAGCACCGTCTGCCCGAACATCAGCCCGCTTAAGGTCGCCGTATCGAACATGCCGAACGGATGAAAAGGATTACGCTTAATGCCCGTACGTTCCGCCGCCGCCATCAGAAAGCCCTGATCGAACGCCGCGTTGTGCGCCACAATAATCGAACGCTGGCAGTCGGCGTCTTTTTGTGCGCGGCGCACCATTTTAAACAGTTCGCCGAGGGCGAGATGTTCCGAAACCGCACCGCGCAAGGGGTTATCGATATCGATGCCGTTGAATTTTAAGGAATCGGGATTAATGTTGGCGCCTTCAAACGGCTGAATATGGAAATGACATTGTTGATCGGGCGCCAATAGGCCGTTTTCGTCCATTTTCAGCGTAATGGCCGCCAGTTCCAGCAGCGCGTCGGTACGTGCATTGAACCCGGCGGTTTCCACATCAATAATTACGGGAAAGTAGCCGCGGAAACGATTTTTAAGCAGATTATAATTGGTCGGTTCGGCGGGGGGAGTGGTTGTCATAATAAATTCCGAATGCGTGGGATAAAAAATATTAAGGCGGATTGAAAATTTCCGCCCGTAAATCATAGCCGGCAGGCGGTAAGCTCAGCCCGCCTGCGCAGTGAACAGTAAAATCAGTTGCCTAATCCTGCCTGAGCGCTTTTATTTTCGATAAATTCGATTTTATAGCCGTCCGGATCTTCGACGAAAGCGATTACGGTAGAACCGCCTTTAACCGGGCCGGGTTCGCGGGTGACTTTTCCGCCGGCGGCTTTCACCGCTGTACAGGTGGCATAAATATCGTCCACGCCGATAGCGATATGGCCGAACGCCGTACCGAGTTCGTATTCGCTCACGCCCCAGTTATAGGTCAGCTCGATCACGGCGGAGGTTTCCTCATCGCCATAGCCTAAAAACGCCAGTGAATAGCGGTATTCGGGGTTTTCGCTGGTGCGCAGCAGGCGCATGCCCAGCACGTCACGATAAAAGTTGATTGCGCGTTGTAAATCGCCCACGCGTAACATGGTATGTAAAATTCGCATCATTTCCTCCGCGTTAATACGTTTAAAGAGTAATAAAACGCTGAGATTATGCCATAACCGGGGTAAAAAATCATTAATTGCGGCAAAACGGGCGCTCAATCAGCGGCAAATCGCTGGCGGCGTTATTTCACAGCGATCATCGAACCGAAATTAAAACACTGAAACCACAGTTCGGTGTGAGAAAATCCCACCGATTTTAACCGCACTTTATGCTGTTCGATACTGTCGGTGCGCATGACGTTTTCCAGTGCGGTGCGTTTCTGGCTGACTTCCAGTTCGCTGTAGCCGTTAGCGCGTTTGAACTGATGATGCAGATCGATCAACAGATCGTTGATCCGGTCGTCCTCGAAACGGAATTTTTCCGACAGCACCAGCACGCCTTGCGGATTCAGCCCGTGATAAATGTTTTGCAGCAACGTCAGGCGGTCTTCCGGCGGCAGAAACTGTAAGGTGAAATTTAAAATCACCATGGAGGCGTTTTCAATGCGGATACGGCGAATGTCATCGCACAAAATCTCCACCGGAATATCGCTGTGATAGGCGTTGATATGCTGGCGGGCGCGTTCCACCATGGGGCGGGAATTATCCACGCCGATAATGTTGACGTTCGCGTATTTAATATTGCGCCGGGCGGAAAGGGTCGCCGCGCCCCGCGAGCAACCCAAGTCGTACACTTGGCTGTTCGGCGTGACGAAACGTGCGGCCAGCATGCCGATCGCGGTGATAATATTGGCATAGCCGGGTACCGAGCGCTGGATCATGTCGGGAAACACTTCCGCCACGTTTTCATCAAAAGTAAAATCGCCCAGCTTTTCAATCGGGGTCGAAAATAGCGTATCTTTTGGCATGATGTTCTATCATTCAGGGAAAAAGTGCGGTCATTTTAGAAGAAGTTTTGCCGCCCGACAAATAAATTTTCAGCCTAAATGCGCCATCGCGCGCTGTTCCTGCCGTATGCGGATAAACAAGATCACCCCGTAAAGCGGCAGGCCGAACAGCGCGGTATATTTGGCATGGCAGAGCAGCGCCAGACCGATTAATTCGGGAATAATATTTAAAAAATAATTGGGATGACGCACATAGCGAAACAGAAAGGAGCGATTGATCCGATGATTGGGCAGAATATAGATTTTTACCGTCCAGATTTCCTTCAGCTGGCGGATCACATAAAACAGCGCGATAAAAGCGAAAATAAGCAGCAACAGACCGAGCTGAGACAGGGCGTCAAAGCCGATTTGATTGCGGTTGGCCTCAATAATCGCCGCAAAATAAAAGACGATGTGGGCGGCGGAAAGCAGGGCGGAATTGCGCTTGCCGTATTGCTGCGCGCCGTTTTTGATGAGATTTTTTTCATTTTTGATGGAAATGGATAGCGAATAAAACCGAATAGCCAAAATGGCTACAAATAACATATTGATAGTTAACATTAAATATCCTTGCATTATTAATTTTTAGCGCGAATAATGTTAGCAGTGATTGTGTTTTTATCCAATGCGAAACGGATTGGTCGGAGCAGAAAACGATTACGGACGCCTGAAAAGTGCGGTGAAAACAAATCGTGTTTTTTAACCCGATTTTCGCTATAATCTGGCGGTTAATTTCTCTCATTTTATTCAAGGAATATTCTATGATGCGAACTCATTATTGCGGTGCGTTAAACCGCGAACACATCGGGCAGGCCGTGACCTTAAGCGGCTGGGTGCATAAACGGCGCGATTTGGGCGGGTTGATTTTTATTGATATGCGCGATCGCGAAGGCATTGTGCAGGTCTGTTTTGACCCGGCTTTCCCGGACGCGCTGAATGCCGCCGGTGCGTTGCGTAATGAGTTTTGTATTCAGATTAGCGGCGAGGTGATCGCCCGTCCGGCGAATCAAATCAACCGAAATATGGCGACCGGCGAGGTGGAAGTGCTGGCCAAAGCGCTGACCGTGTATAACGCCGCCGAGGCGCTGCCGCTGGATTTCAATCAGAATAATACCGAAGAACAGCGCCTGAAATACCGTTATCTGGATTTACGCCGTCCGGAAATGGCGCAGCGTTTGAAAGCCCGCGCCAAGATTACCGCGTTTGTGCGCCGTTTTATGGATGCCAACGGCTTTTTGGATATCGAAACCCCGATGCTGACCAAAGCCACGCCGGAAGGCGCGCGCGATTATCTGGTGCCGAGTCGGGTGCATAAGGGCAAATTCTATGCCTTGCCGCAATCGCCGCAATTGTTTAAACAGCTGCTGATGATGTCCGGTTTCGATCGCTATTATCAGATTGTGAAATGTTTCCGCGATGAAGATTTACGCGCCGACCGCCAGCCGGAATTTACTCAAATCGATGTGGAAACCTCATTTTTAACCGCGCCGGAAGTGCGCGCGATCATGGAACGGATGATCCACGGCTTATGGCAGGATATTCTGGGCGTGGATTTGGGCGAATTTCCGGTGATGACCTGGCAGGAAGCCATGCGGCGTTTTGGTTCGGACAAGCCGGATCTGCGCAATCCGCTGGAAATGGTGGATGTGGCGGATATCGTCAACGACGTGGATTTCAAGGTGTTCAGCGGCCCGGCGCAGGATCCGAACGGACGCGTGACGGCTATCCGCGTACCGAACGGGGCGAGTATCACACGCAAACAAATCGACGAATATACCCAATTTGTCGGGATTTACGGCGCCAAAGGTCTGGCGTGGCTGAAAGTCAACGAGGCGGGCGCCGGTCTGGCCGGCATACAAAGCCCGATTGCCAAATTCTTAAACGAAGAAAAAATTAAAGCGATTTTAGACCGCACTTCGGCGCAAAGCGGCGATATATTGTTCTTCGGCGCGGATAAATGGCAAGTGGCGACCGATGCGATGGGCGCGCTGCGTTTGAAATTAGGCCGTGATTTAGGCTTGACCCGTCTGGATGAATGGCAGCCGCTGTGGGTGATTGACTTCCCGATGTTTGAACGCGATGACGAGGGCAATCTTGCCGCGATGCACCATCCGTTCACCTCGCCGAAAGCCTTTAGCCCGCAGCAGCTGGAAGCGGATCCGACCGGTGCGGTGGCCAATGCCTATGATATGGTGATCAACGGTTATGAAGTGGGCGGCGGTTCGGTGCGGATTTTTGATCCGGCGATGCAGCAAACCGTGTTCCGCATTCTGGGGATTGACGAACAGCAACAGCGTGAAAAATTCGGCTTTCTGCTGGATGCCCTCAAATTCGGCACACCGCCGCATGCGGGGCTGGCTTTCGGGTTGGATCGCTTGGTGATGCTGCTGACCGGCACGGACAATATCCGCGATGTGATCGCATTCCCGAAAACCACGGCCGCCGCCTGTTTGATGACGGAAGCGCCGAGCGTTGCAAATCCGCAGGCATTGGCGGAACTGGGGATCGCAGTGGCAAAAAGCGAATAATCTTAAACGACCGGGCGGATTAACCGGCGCCCTTTACCGTTTATCCGACGGCGCAACGCATATCCGTTTGCAAACAGGCTGTTGGCAAAGGTAATGCGTTGTCGGTCGGGTAGCAACAGGGCGGGGCGGTGATGCCCGAATCGGATAGCGCTGATGAAATATAAAAATCCTCATTCCATTCTTGCCGTGATCTACGCGCAAAACAGCGGGCGGGTGTTAATGTTGCAGCGCCGGGACGATCCGAGCTTCTGGCAATCGGTGACCGGCTCGCTGGAGAGTGGCGAGTCGCCCTATCAGGCGGCGGTGCGGGAAGTGAAAGAAGAAACGGGAATTGATATTGCGGCGCAACACCTAAGCCTCATCAATTGCAACGCGCGTATAAAATTTGAAATTTTTCCGCATTTTCGGTATAAATACGCGCCGCATGTCACACATTGCACGGAATATCCGTTTTTATTGGCGCTGCCGCAGGAATGCGAACCGCGCTTAAGCGAGCATTTAGCTTATCAATGGCTGGACGCCCGACAGGCGGCGGCGTTGACGAAATCCCCGAATAATGCACAGGCGATTAGAACATATTTAATAGATAAAAGTGCGGTTGAAAATTTATCGGTTTTTTCACCGCACTTTAACGACGATAATAAGGTTTGTCGTTTGCGGAGGCAAAGCGACGAAACCGCAGCAACGTAAAAGGAAAATAACATGGCAGGACATAGTAAGTGGGCCAATATTAAACACCGCAAAGCGGCACAGGATGCACAGCGCGGTAAAATTTTCACCAAATTAATCCGTGAGTTGGTTACCGCTGCCAAAATCGGCGGCGGCGATGCCGGATCAAATCCGCGTTTGCGTGCGGCGATTGATAAAGCGCTGGCCAGCAACATGACGCGCGACACCATTAACCGCGCCATTGATCGCGGTGTCGGCGGCGGCGATGACACCAATATGGAAACCAAAATTTACGAAGGTTACGGCCCGGGCGGAACTGCCGTGATGGTTGAGTGTCTAAGTGATAACGCCAACCGTACCATTTCGCAGGTGCGTCCGAGTTTTACCAAATGCGGCGGCAATCTGGGCACGGAAGGTTCGGTCGGTTATTTGTTCAGCAAAAAAGGCTTGATCTTAATTGCGAGCGGTGACGAAGACGCATTGACCGAAGCCGCTATCGAAGCCGGCGCCGACGATATTCAGGTACAGGAAGACGGCAGTTTTGAAATTTATACTGCGTGGGAAGAATTAGGCGCCGTGCGTGATGCGATTGAAGCGGCGGGCTTTAACGTGCAGGAAGCGGAAGTCACCATGATCCCGTCCACGACGGTGGATCTGGATGCGGAAACCGCACCGAAATTATTAAGATTAATCGATATGCTGGAAGATTGCGATGACGTACAGAACGTCTATCATAACGGCGAAATCAGCGATGAAGTCGCCGCATTGCTTTAATTGACAGAATTTTTCAGGAGAAACCAATGAAATTTATCTCATCTTTAGCATTAATCGGATTATCAGTCGCCTTAGCCGGCTGTGATGACAAACCGCAACAGGCGTCGGCAGCCCCTCAGGACGCGCCGAAAGCGCAGGTACAAGAAGCGCCTAAAGCCGAGCAGCCCGCTCAACAAACCGTGACTAAAACCGTCGAATACGCCTGCGGTGCGGACAGTAACGAGCCGGTTATCGTAACCTATCGTTTTGAAGGTCAGGAACCGGTGGCGGCGGATGTGGTGTTCAAAGGCCAGAATGTGTCGGCCTCCGGCTTTATGCGTGATACGAACGATCAGGAGAGCGCAAGATTTATCAGCGCGGATAAATTTGTTTGGGTCGCCGATAACTTTACGCTGGATAACGTGGATAAAGTCAACGGCAACATGTTGTATGTGGACGGTAAAGAATCCGATGAGATTCTGGTAAAATACTGCGCCACCCCGAAATCGGTTAAATAATCAAACATAAGCGGGCAATAGCTCGCTTATTTTTTGCGGCAGGTTTATGACGGTTATTTTAGGTATCGATCCCGGCTCGCGCGTAACCGGCTACGGCGTGATTCGCCAGCAGGGGCGACAGCTGGACTATCTCGGCAGCGGGGCGATCCGCACATTGGCGGAAGATTTGCCGACCCGGCTGAAACGCATTTATGCCGGCGTGACGGAAATCATCACGCAGTTTCAACCGGATATGTTTGCGATCGAAGAAGTGTTTTTAGCTAAAAACGCCAGCTCGGCGTTAAAGCTCGGACAGGCGCGCGGCACCGCGATTGTGGCGGCGGTGAATCATGATCTGCCGGTGTTTGAATATGCCGCGCGGCTGGTGAAGCAGACCGTAGTCGGCATCGGATCGGCGGATAAAACGCAGGTGCAGGATATGGTGACCCGCATCCTGAAATTATCCGATACGCCGCAGGCGGATGCGGCGGATGCCTTAGCCATTGCGATTACCCATGCGCACAGCATGCCGCATTCGCTGCGGGTGGCGGACAGCGTGAAAAGCTCAGAAACGCAGGAAAAACTGACCGCACTTTTAGGCACGCGTTACAGCCGCGGGCGCTTTCGGCTTAAAATCTGACGTTAAAAAACTGGATATTTATCCAGTTTTATTTTATGCTATGCAAAATTTTTATCGAAGGTAAATCACATTATGATCGGTCGTTTAAAAGGATTGCTGATTGAAAAGCAACCGCCGGAAATTCTGTTGGATGTGCAAGGGGTCGGCTATGAATTATTGCTGCCGATGACCAGTTTTTATAATCTGCCGGAAATCGGGCAGCAAGTCACATTATTTACCCATTTAACCGTGCGTGAAGACGCCCATTTATTATTCGGATTCTCGCATAAAAACGACCGCACTTTATTCCGCGAACTGATTAAAACCAACGGCGTCGGCCCGAAACTGGCGTTAGCCATCCTGTCTGCGATGTCCGTCACGGAATTCGCTTATGCGATTGAGCGGGAAGAGTTATCCCGGCTGACCAAAATTCCGGGCGTGGGTAAAAAAACGGCGGAGCGGTTGCTGGTGGAATTAAAAGGCAAATTCAACGGCATGCAGCAGGCGGATTTCTTTGTGCAGAGCAGCCGTCTGCCGAGTGCGCCGAAAAACGCCTCGGCGTCCGATATACAAGTAGATGACGCGGTTGCCGCCTTGATCGCCTTGGGTTATAAACAAAACGATGCGGAAAAAATGGTGAACAAAATCGCCAAACCGGAGTTGAACAGCGAACAATTAATCCGCGAGGCATTAAAAGCCGCGTTGTAACAGACAGATAACTATGATTGAAGCAGACAGAATTATCAGCGCGACGGCAAAGACGGACGAAGAATATATTGATCGTGCGATTCGCCCTAAACTGTTGACCGATTATGTGGGACAGCCGCAGGTTTGTGAGCAGATGGCGATTTTTATTCAGGCGGCGAAACTGCGTCAGGATGCGTTGGATCACTTGCTGATTTTCGGCCCGCCGGGACTGGGAAAAACCACGTTGGCGAATATTGTTGCCAATGAAATGGGAGTGAATATCCGCACTACATCGGGGCCTGTGCTGGAAAAAGCCGGCGATCTGGCGGCGATGTTGACCAATCTCGAACCGCACGATGTGCTGTTTATTGATGAAATTCATCGTTTATCGCCGGCAATCGAAGAAGTGCTGTACCCGGCGATGGAAGATTATCAGCTGGATATTATGATCGGCGAAGGCCCGGCCGCCCGCTCGATCAAGCTGGATTTACCCCCCTTCACCCTGATCGGCGCCACCACGCGCGCAGGCTCGTTAACATCACCGCTGCGGGATCGTTTCGGTATTGTACAGCGTCTGGAATTTTACTCGGTGGAAGACTTAACCGCGATTGTCAGCCGCAGTGCGGGATGTCTCAATTTAACCCTTGAGCTCGGCGCCGCACAGGAAATCGCCTGCCGTTCACGCGGCACGCCGCGAATCGCCAATCGCTTACTGCGCCGGGTGCGTGATTATGCCGATGTCAAAAACGGCGGCGTGATTTCCGCACTCATCGCACAATCCGCCTTATCTATGCTGGATGTGGATCCCGCCGGCTTCGATTTTATGGATCGCAAGCTGCTCAATGCCATTATCGAACGCTTCGACGGCGGCCCGGTCGGGCTGGATAACCTGGCCGCCGCCATCGGCGAAGAACGTGATACCATCGAAGATGTCTTAGAACCTTATTTAATCCAACAGGGCTTCCTACAACGCACCCCCCGCGGCCGCATCGCCACCGCGAGAACTTATCGGCATTTTGGGTTGGAAAAGTTAGTTGATTTTACGGGAAATGATAATAGGTAATGAGAGATTGAATGACACCGAATATGCTTAAGAAAAGTGAAGTCCAGAATATTTTTATTAATTTTATTAAAGCGAGTTGAACTATTGGAATCAATGTTAACTCGCTTTTATTCGTTTCTATTGATAGTTTTATTGCAAATATCAGGTCACTGGTGCAGGGTTGAAAACAGATAATTGATTATATAATCCCCATTTATCCGACCAGGTTTGTTTGCGTCCGCTTGCTACTTCAATAATTTCGTGGAAAATACGCCAACCTACCTGCTCAATGGTTTCTTTTCCTGTTGCGATTGTTCCGGTGTCAATATCCATTAGGTCAAACCAACGGTTTGCTAAGTCTGTACGCGTTGCAAGTTTGATAACAGGTACGGCTTTTAAACCATAGGGGGTTCCTCGACCTGTGGTGAATAATTGTACCGTGATACCTGAAGCTAATTGTTGTGTGCCGCAAATAAAGTCACTTGCAGGTGTCGCAGCGTAAATTAAGCCTTTTTTCGTCGGACGCTGACCGGGTGACAGCACTTCTACAATATTGCTTGAACCTGATTTTGCGATAGAGCCTAGCGCTTTTTCTACTACATTTGCCAAACCGCCTTTTTTATTGCCCGGAGAGGGGTTGGCACTACGATCTGTTTTACCCATATCAAGATAATCGTCATACCATTTCATTTCTTCTAACAATCTCTTTCCAACTTCAATGGTTTCAGCGCGTGGAGTAAGTAAATGTATGGCATCACGGACTTCCGTTACTTCAGAGAACATGAACGTAGCCCCGGCACGTACAAGCAGGTCTGCCGCAAAGCCGACAGCCGGGTTTGCTGTTACACCGGAGAAAGCATCTGAACCACCGCATTGAGCTCCGACTACTAAATCTGATACAGGGCAAGTTTCGCGTTTGCGTTGGTTGAGTTTTTCTAAATGTTGTTTAGCTGTTTTTAGTATTTCGTTAACCATTGCTTCAAAACCGACATATTGTTCGTCTTGTAAGCTTGTAATGCTGGTTTCTTTGAGTTTGATTGGATAGGTGTCAACAGTACCTTCTAATAAACGCTGCGGTTGTAATTTTTCACAACCTAATCCGATTATCATAATTTCACCGCCAAAATTAGGATTTAGGGCGATATTATGAATAGTGCGAATCGGCACAATAGCGGCTGGTGCATTAATCGCAACGCCACAGCCATATAAGTGATTTAAACCAACAACCCCGTCAACATTGGGATAGTCGGGTAGCAATTCTTTTTCAATAATATTCACCACATAATCTACTACACCTGCTACACAATGCACGCTCGTAGTGATTCCAAACATATTTTTGGTACCTACACTGCCATCTTTATTACGATAGCCTTCAAAGGTATAACCATTTAAAGGCTCTAATTTAGGGGCTTGACGTGTTGCTACTGGAAGCGTTTCGAGTGGTGGCGCTTTAGGTAAAGTCACCAGTGATTCATCAATCCAAGCTCCTTGCAAGATATCTTTAACAGCATAACCAATTACTTCACCATAACGTATGATTTCCCCGTTTTTGGGAATATTCATAAGAGCGATCTTATGACCTTGAGGGATATGTTCAATTGAGATTAATCCGTCATCAAATTGTGTTCCCTCTGGTAAACCGTTGCTGTTAACAATGATGGCAACGTTGTCCGCCGGATGTACTTTAATGTAAAGTGGTTTTTGTTGCGATATCATAGAAAACTCTCCATTTCTTAACAATATAAATTAATACAATTTACTTAAATGTAATTAAAAAAATATCTGAAAACATTGGAAGAATGCCTAATTTTTACAAGGTAATATGGGAAAATATTGTTCATTATGCTGATTAAACGTCATATAAATTAAGTGCGCCCAAATCAATAAATTGAAGAAATAAAGACCGCACTTTTATCGCTAAACAATATCTAAATGCACTCGAGAAGTTGGGGGCGGAAAGGCTTTATTTAAACGAGCAAGTTGATCTTTAGTTAAATTCATTGATAGACATGCGATATTATCTTTTATATGTTGTATTTGGCCTGCCTTAGGTATCGCAATCATATTGGGTTGGGCTAATACAAATAACAATAATACCTGGTGTGCGGTGCACTGGAGTTCATCCGCAATCGCATTGATTTCCACATGGCTGAGAAGGTTTCGTTGTAACGTTCCTGCCTGAGCAAGTGGACAGTATGCCATAGTTGGAATAGTATGTTTGTCCTGCCAGGGTTTTAGAGCATATTCAATACCACGGGAGCCTAAATGAAAAAGCACTTGATTTACCTGGCAATTTTTACCATTGGATTTACCAAGTAATTCTTTCATGTCTTCCAAATCAAAATTTGATACACCCCAGGCACGAATTTTGCCTTTTGTTTTATGTATCCAACCACTAAAGATGAGAAAAACAAAAAGAAATAGGGATTTGGTTGAAATAAGCGGGAATATGTTGGCAGGAACCAGATAAAACGGGGGTTGGCAGAGTGTCAGCCCCTTTTTTATTTGTTGAGAAAAAGAAGAATAATGAAATGGGAAAAATTTTGGGGTTTGGCGGAAAATGGCGAAATAACCACTTGAAATGAGAAATTTAAACGCGGCTTTAAATTTTGTTTAAATCCGGTTTAAGTGAGATTTTTGCCGATGTGCACCACTTGCCCGATAACCTGTAAATCTTCCGCCTCGGCTTGCGTTAAGCGGATTGGCGGGTATTCATCTTTGTTATCTGAAATCAGTTCCAGCCCGTCCCAGTTGATTTTTAGGCGTTTCACCCACACGCTGGCGCCGTTTTGCACCAAGTAAATTTTATCGCCTTTAATCTCTTTCTTTGATAAATCCACCAACATCTGATCGCCGTCGTCAATGGTCGGGCGCATTGAAACACCGTCCGCCCAGAAAACGGCGCCGTGGCGCGGTTTTACGCCGAGTTTATGTAACAGTTCAGCCGAATACGGCACCTGTCCGTCGGGCTGTGTCACGCCCTCATTAAAGCTGCCATAACCTGCCGAAACATTAATAGAAGAAAAGCTATTAACCATTGTCACACCACTAATATCTTGATTTGCCTTTGTAGATTTAGGATCTCCTTGCCCTGTAGCCAGCCATTGCACACTTACGTCTGCATAGTTTGCCAATGCGATTAAATTATCTAGTGTTGGTAGGCTCGTATCCGTTAGATAGTTATGCAGAGTGCTATAAGAAATTCCAGCTTCTTTTGCAAATGCTCTACCGCTCTTATTTCCGATCAATTCCCTCAACCGTTCACTAAAAGAAGATCCTTTTCCTGATGATAGAAAAGGAACTTGACCGCTTTTAGGTTCTTTTTGTTCCTTTTTAGAGTTCACAAGGGTTTCCATTGTTTTTACCTTCTATAAAGAAATTTATAAAAAGGAACAAAAAATGTTGACCTGTTCCTTTTTATGATCAATAATAATATTACATTGAATAACACGGCAGTGTTATTCGTTGTAATACCCTTTTAATTTAACAGAAAAAGGAACAAATGCAATGATTAATGATTGGGAAAGGATAGATATTATCTATGCTTTAAAGAAAAAAGGAACAACCCTGGCGGCGTTATCACGTCAATCCGGACTTAATTCTAGAACATTAAATAATGCTTTAGAGCGCCGTTATCCAAAAGGAGAACGAATTATTGCAACTGCAATCGGTGTAACTCCTGAAATTATTTGGCCTTCTCGGTATGCCAACCGTTAATTGGAGAATATATGAAAACGTGGGTTACAGTTTCTGAAGTAGTTGATTGCCCGAGTGCTCCAAATACGGAACGGGGATGTAGAAAATTTTTAGATAAATTGTTTATTCAACATCCGCAGGCAAGACGAAAAAGACAGGGTACAAAAGCCTTTGAATATGATGTGAATTATCTTCCGCAACAAATTCAGGCTGAAATTGTTGTTATTCAGAGTAAAACCGCCGCCAACACACTCCCCGCCTTAGCCACCCCGCCCGCACCGGCGAAAGCCCCGGTCGAAGCGCAGTTGCTTTGGGCGCAGTACGAACAAGGCACCGCCAAGGCGCAGAATGCGGCGAAGTTGAAACTGGGTACCATGTTTGCCGTGGCGGAATTGGTGAATGCCGGCGTGAAACTGCTGGACGCTTTTGAACTGGTGTGCGGTAAGTATAACCGCGAATGTGCCGAAAAAGGGGAAAAACCGCTTTCTGTCGGATCATTAAAACGCTGGTGGTATCACATTAAAAACGCCGACCGCAGCCTGTGGTTGCCGCTGTTGATGAGCGAGCAAGGCAGTAACAGCAAAAGCCGCGAAGCCGCCTTCAGTGAAGAAGCCTGGGCATTTTTCAAAGCGGATTATTTCCGCAACGAACGCCCGCAATTCGGCAGTTGTTACGAACGGTTGAAACGCGCCGCCAAGGCGAACGGGTGGGACATTCCAAGCCCGTCAAGTATTAAACGCAAGATTGAACGGGAAATCCCGAAAACCCACCAAGTGTACTTGCGCGAAGGGGAATACGCCATGAGCCGCTATTTCCCGGCATTGGTTCGCACCGTGGCGGATATAGACGCCATGGAATGGGTGAACGGCGACGGTTACAAACACAACGTGTGGGTGGAATGGCACAACGGCCACATTATCCGTCCGAAAACCTGGCTGTGGCAGGACGTGCGCACGCGCAAGGTGCTTGCCTACCGCTGCGATGAAACGGAAAACACCAACATGATCCGCCTGGCGCTGTTGGATGTGGTGGGCAAATACGGCATACCGAAACACCTCACCATTGACAACACCAAAGCGGCCGCCAACAAGAAAATGACGGGCGGGGTGAAAAACCGTTACCGCTTTAAAGTGCGCGAAGACGAAGTGCAAGGGATTATCCCTGCCTTGGGTATCGAACTGCACTGGACGACGGTGCGCTACGGGCGCGGACGCGGGCAGGCCAAGCCGATTGAACGGGCGTTTTCGCACGGCGGTTTGGGCGAGCTGGTGGACAAACACCCGAGCCTTGCCGGGTTCCACGCCGGCGACAACCCGTTAGATAAGCCGGACAACTACCAAGGCAATAAAGCGGGCGCCGCCTATGCGGATTTTATCTTGGCGCTGGAAGAAGGCATTCAGATGTTTAACGAGCGCATCAACCGCGAAACGGAAATCTGCCAAGGGAAATTAAGTTTCAACGAAGCCTTCGAGCGGGATTTCGCCTTAGTGGAAAAACGCATCGCCACGCCGGAACAATTGCGTTATCTGCTGACATTGCATGAAGAAGTGACCTTGAAAGCCAACGGCACCTTTGAATTGAAGGCGGGCGGCAAGGTGAACGGCCTGCAAAACCGCTACGAAGCCTACGATTTAATCGGCACGCCGCATAAACACGTGGTAGTGCGGTTTGACCCGAACAACTTACACGACAAAGTGTGGGTGTATAGCTTAGACGGTGCGTATTTAGCGGAAGCGACCTGTACACAACGGGCGGGCTTCGGCGACACCAATGCCGCCCAAGACCACTCGCGTAAAGAACGCGAATTTGTGCGCCACACCAAAAAAGCCGCCCTTGCCGCACAGGAAATGGCGGCGCAACAAGCGGCGCAATACTTGCCGGAAGTGGAATTTGACGACACCCCAAGCGAACCGCAAATGTGGGAAGTGATCCACCAAGAAGGCAGCACCCTGCGCAAGCGTGAAGTCGTATTGGAAGAGGATGAACAAGTCTCACCGTTCCAACAAGGCATCAATAATTATTTAACCATGGCTAAAAAAGAAAAAGGGCTTTAAAACGGGTTTAAAGCCGAGCTAAGTGAGGATAAAACTATGTTAACTGAAAACATAAAAACCATTCAAACCGATGATTCCCCTTTTGATGATGAATTTCAAGCACGTTTTTTTATCGGTTTAGAGAAGATGAAAAAAATGCGGGGTCATCAAACTCAGGAAGCCAGTCGGGCAACTGAAAATCAATGGCACGCTGAATGTTTGTCAACGCTAGCAAGAAAGTGGGAATTGGCTGAAGAGCTTGTTCATCTCGAATCAAGTTGTCTGTCAATGAAAGGCACTCTTCAAGAATATCAAGCCGCATTACGAAACGCCATTGTAGATAGAGTAAAAGGGAAATCATTAACTCTCCCCTAAAGCCAAAATGTTTTGATAGCTGCTTAAGGTAATCGTTTCGCTCTTGTTCAGATTTAATGCTCATGAATGTTCCGCGATAGTGATGCCAATCTATTTCTAACTGATGAATAGAGGTTGAGCAGCTTAAAAATAAAAAGCGATATAAACGTTTCATGATTTTAGGATTAAGTCCTTCAAATAGAGCGGATGATTGTTTTGCTGACTTGTTGATTAGTGTTTCAAATTCATCTTGTTCAATGTTCAGGAATGAAGAGAAATTAGACATAGATATAAACCTACCCTTAAAAGAAAACAAGGACAATATTATGACACTCATTGACCAAATTAAACCACTTTTAGAACAACAAATTTTCACCCAACGCGATATTGCCCAGCAAAGCGGCATTTCCGCCGGTGCGTTGAGCACCTACTTAAAAGGCGTTTACAAAGGCAATATCGACAACATTGAAAGCGCGCTTGCCAACTGGCTTGACACGCGCAAAAAGAAAGAACAAGTGTTTGTGGAAGCACCGCACTTTATTGAAATTCCGACTGCGAAAAAGGTGTTTGCCTCGCTTGATATGGCAAAAATCCTGCCGACCATGGTCACCGTTTACGGCGCAAGCGGCGTAGGCAAAACCAAAGCCTGCCAAGAGTATGCGAAGAACAACCACAACGTGTGGATGATTACGGCAAGCCCAAGCAGAGCGACATTAAGCAATATTTTGTATGAACTGGCGTTAGAACTCGACGTTAACGATGCACCTCGTCGCAAAGACCGCTTATCACGCATGATCACCAAGAAACTTAAAGGTACGCAAGGCTTAGTGATTATCGACGAAAGCGACCACTTGCCTTATGACGCGCTTGAAGAGATCCGAATCATACAAGAAGAGACCGAAACCGGCTTTGCGCTGATCGGCAACGACAAAGTGTACACCCGCATTCAGGGCGGCGTGAACCAAGCCCATGAATACGCCCGGTTATGGTCTCGCATTGGCAACAATTGCGGCGTAAAAGCCTCGACACGTGGCGATATTAAAGCCATTGCACAGGCTTGGGGCTTGGATACTGCTGACAAAGATTTAATGACGGCGCTTTACGACATCGGAGGCCGTGCAGGTGGCTTACGCGCTTTAACCCAGTATTTACGCCTTGCAGGGATGACAGCCAAAGGACAAAGCACAGTGATCACCCTAGACCTGATTTTACAGGCTCAAGCACAAATGAAAGGAGCAAATTAATGGGAAACGCCCGAAAAATCAACCGCACTTTAGCCACACAACCCCACCCTGTGTTTGGCGGTTGCAACAAAATTGCACTGGGCTATTTATCACAAACGCAAAAATGCGTTTATACCCTCAACAAAATGGGCTTGCATGTGGCAAGCATTGACTTTGACAAAATCAAACCCCGTGTACGGGTCGATACCAATAGTATCACCGAAAAACTGGAAAAAACCGGACAGGCCCTTGCCTACGTTCAAGGCAATGACGGTGCACATTGGGTGGAATACCAGATGATGGTAGAAGGCATCAAAGTCGTTTGGCGCAGTTATTTACATTAAACAACTACAGGAGAAAGACAATGAGCATGAACTGGCAAAGAAAATACATCATGGAAACCTATGATCTACCATTCTTGCGAAAAGGCTTAAATATTAAGTGCGGTCAAGACAGCGGAAAAATCATTGGATTTAGCAACGGCAAAATCAAAGTGAAATTAGACTTCGGCGGTCAAGCATTTTTCCATCCTACTTGGGAAATGATTTACCTCAAAGGCAGTGAAGTGTTAGCAGATTTTACAACTAAAACAACAGGAGAAAACCATGGCTAAAAAAGCAACCCGAATTAAAACCGATACCTTTGTAGTGCGTTACCAAACTCGCGATGAAGTGGAAACGGCAATCAAGGAAATTGGCGATTTAAACCGCGAATTAGAACGCCTAGCGATTGAACAAAACGACCGTTTAGCGGCAATCACCGAAGAATACGCGCCATTAATGAATGAAGTAAAAGACAAAACCAAGCCGATGATGGAAGCCGTGCAAGCGTGGTGCGAAAGCCACCGTGATGAACTTACCTTAAATGGCAAAACCAAAACCGGCACGTTCAACACAGGCGAAGTGCAATGGCGACAACGCCCGCCATCAGTGGGCATTCGTGGCACAGACAGCGTGTTAGAAAGTTTACACACTTTGGGTTTAGTTCGCTTTATCCGCACCAAAGAAGAGGTGAACAAAGAAGCCATGTTAAACGAGCCGGAATTAGCGGCAACCGTGGCAGGCGTCACCATTAAAACGGGCGTGGAAGATTTTGTGATTACGCCGTTTGAACAAGAGGTGGCGTAATGTGGTTTGAAACCTTCATTATCACAGGCTTTACCCTTTCCGGTAGCGGTATGATTTGGCTCATTATTAACGATTAAAGCCCTTTTCAATGCGCTTTAAACCCGATTTAAGGCGCATTTATAAAGCGTTTTTACACAGGAGAACCTTATGAACAAAAACATCAACAAGTTTGATCGCTTTAAGTATTACAGCGAGAAAGCAGCAAAAAGTGAGCGCAAAGGCGAATTGCTTGATGCAAAAGAACAATGGCTGGTGGCAGAACTGAATGCTATCGGACCGAAAAATAGAGAATGGTGCAAACGCCGCGCGGCATTTTGCGACCGAGTATTAAGAAACCCATTTTAAGGTGGACACAATGGCGAAATATATAGCCCGTTTTTATTGCTTAGTTGAAGCAGTTGTTGAATCTGAAAGCAATGAGCAAGTATTAGATAAATGTGATTTAAACACATTCAACATAAACAACTTACCGCACACCATCACTGAAATTGATGACGTCGTCGAAGTGGAGGAAGTATGACAACACAAGAAAAAACGCGTTTAGATGAACAGCTTGAAAACGCAGCAAAACAACTGATTCACGCCTTACGCGCCCTACGCCAAGGGCAAACACAACACGCAGCGGTATATGTGGGCAATGTGCAAAATCAGTTGCCGGGGTTGAGAATGAGATTGGTGAGATAAGGGGATAACAATGACAAAACAAGAGTTCTTTCGCAATAATTCATTAGCTGGTTCTTTGGCTATTTTAGCACTAGATGAAGGTGGCGATCGGCTTAATGAGCTTTATCAAGCTCTTTTAGATTATAGAAATATGCCTATCAAAGACTTTTTAAGCGAATTTGATGAAGAGATGAGTGAGAAAGAGTTTTTATCTTATGTTAACTGTAGCTTGAACGACGTGGCAGAACAGATAAAACAAGTCAGAAAGTTTATTTGTTTAAGAATGCTTGTCTTATAAACCCCATTTACAGCCCACTTAAATCCGTTTCAGTGGGCTGAATAATGTGTTTTAACAGGAAGAAAACAATGTATCAAACCAAACCCAAACTAATACAGCTGATCCACATTGCTAAGCAAAAGCTATCAATGGATGAATTTAGTTATCGCGCTATGCTGGAGCGATTAACCGGCAAAACATCTTGCAAGGAAATGACCATCGCAGAATTAATGCGCGTACAAGCTGAAATGGAAGCTAAAGGATTTAAAAAAACAAGCCGTCGCCACCATTCACCAAGTGGCAAAAGTGCGGTAGTAAAAAGCAATATTGCCCATAAAATCCGTGCAATTTGGATTGAAATGTACAAAGAGGGAATTATCCGAGATGGAACCGAGCGCGCATTAAATGCTTGGGTGCGAGCTGTTGCAAATCCAATGTTAGAACGTCGAAATCAACCCATCGTACTTAATGTTGGTGCTTTAGATGATCGGGTGGCAACTATTGTGCTGGAACGCCTGAAGAAATGGCGGGAAAGAACTATAGAATAAACTTTTTTAATCGCCTGAAATGGCGATTTTTGTTTTTAAAATCATTATATTAAGTTTATTTGACATTTTATTAAGCAAAAAAATATCACATAAAACGAAATAGAATCGCTATAATTTTAACCATTATTAATTGGCTTAAAATGGTGGACTATGTTAAGTGATCAAATTGAAACATTTGAACAAAAAGCCCCGGAAATACTAGCGGATTTAGCACGTCATATTGAAGCTGAATTAATATCAGCAGCGTCAGCCAATGATACGTTGACAAATGAAAAAGCTAAACAGGTCGGCATCGAGATCGCACATAAAATCGCGCATGCATGGGGCGGCGAAGTTATTTATATTCCGCGTAATTTAATATTATTGCTTAATGAGCGAGATCGCAAAATTTGGCAGGAATTTAACGGGTTCAATCACCGTGAACTGGCTCGTAAATATAAAGTATCAATGCAGTGGGTATATCAGATCGTAAAGAAAATGCGCAAAGAAGAAATTGCCCGCCGGCAGTTTGATATGTTTGCAGAAAATTAATCGCTAAACGTGAAAAAATACGCCCGAAAGGGCGTTTTTTTATAAGCAAAATTTCCCCACTCTGTTCTTTAAACGACTTTAAAATATCTTCTATCGCAAACTCTTTAAACTGTCTTTTAAACCCATTTAAAGAATTTTTAAGGAGTTTATGTGAAATCCCAAATTGCCAAAATCGTTATTCACTGCTCAGCCACCCAAAACGGCAAACAATTACGCACCGCAACCCAAACCGCCGCGCAGCGTATCGACGCATGGCATAAACAGCGAGGCTTTAAACGGCAGGCCTACAATACCAGACAGTTCAATTCGCACTTGCAACATATTGGCTACCACTTTGTGATTGACACCGACGGCACCGTCGAAACTGGTCGCCGAGAAGGGGAAACCGGCGCACACGTTAAGGGGCATAATCTCAACAGTCTTGGCATTTGTTTGGTCGGTGGTATCACTAAAGATAAACGCAATCACGGCGAATATACCACCGAACAATGGCTTGCCTTGCATAAATTGCTGCGTCAGCTTGAAGCCAACTATCCCAGTGCTCGCATTTGTGGACATCGTGATCTAAGTCCTGATTTGAATGGTGACGGCACAATCACACCGAATGAATGGATTAAAAATTGTCCGTGCTTTGATGTGTGGAGCTGGCTTGATAGTGAACAAGTTATCAATGTTGATCATTTGTTTAAGGGGGAATGATGAGTGCCTCAATGCGTTTTCCCAATTATAAAAACCGCTTTACCCGGGGTTGGTGTATGAGTAACAACGCCAAGAAAAATAAATCTATTAATGGTGGTACAACTGCTGCAAAAGCCTTTTACTTACGCTGGAGTTACTAATGACATTAAAAGAGCTGATTACCAATGCCGACGGACGCTTATCAACTACGGCATTTATCCAATTCTTCGGCGCGCTGCTGATGGCGGGTATTCTGGTGTTCTGCGTATGGCTTAATCGCCCATATGTGCCGGAACTGTTTATGACCTTTGCTATTTTCAGCGCGGGCGGCGCGGCGACCAAAGGGTTTGCCAACGCCATAAACCGCAAAGGGGAAAACAATGATTAACCTATACGTCATCGGGGCGGTGCTGGCCTTGATTATCGGCGGCATGGTGTACACCCGCCGGCAAGCTGCCAAAATCCGCAAGCAACGGGAAGAAATCGAATTGGTAAAACGTGAAGCGGCAGCCGCCGCACAGGAGTTGGAAAATGCTGATACATCGAAAAACATTGCCGAAACTAACCGCACTTTGTCTGCTAAGTCTGTTGATGAGCGGTTGCAGTCAAAAGGTTATTTCCGTGAAGACTAGCGGTTGTTCCGCCTTCGGCCTGATTTATCCGAGCCGCAAAGACACCGACGAAACCAAACGGCAGGTGCTGAACCATAACCTGACCTACGAAAAAATCTGCAAGAAGGAAACCGTTAAATGATGGACTTATTAGAGTTTATCCAAAAGCACTGGGGCTTGGTTGCCACCGTGATGGGGTCGGTTTGGGCAGGCATGAAGCTGTCGATGGACAGCAAATACCCGAAGCGGAGCGAAATTGATGAGATCCGCAAGAATATCGACCAAGTGGAACAGCGTTTAACCAAAGTAGAAGATACCTTGGAACATATGCCGACTAAAGAAGATTTAAGTGCATTAAAGATTTTAATGACCGAAATCAAAGGCGAAACCAATACCACCAATGCACGCCTTTCTACGCTAAGCCATCAAGTCGCATTGCTCATTGAAGAGCGTGTTAAGGGGTAACGATGAGAGATATTTTTATTAAAGACCAACGTTTAGTGATTCTGCGCTCCCTTGTGGACGCCGGTTATGACGCCAACGAATCCATTTTAGACGATTGCCTGGCGATGTACGGCCATCATATCAGCCGTGATTTGGTGCGCACGCATTTAAACTGGTTGGAAGAACAGGGTCTGGTGCAGATCGAACGTCTGCAAAACGGTTTCATGATTGCCAAAATTACCCAGCGCGGGCTGGATGTCGCCAACGGCGAAGCGGTGGTGGACGGCGTAAAACGCCCGTTGCCAAAAATTTAAACCGCATTTGAAGGAGGTTTAAATGACGGATAAAACCACCCGCGGCCGCGCCAGTAAAGTGGATTTGTTGCCGCCGAATATCAAAACCCAACTGGCGATGATGTTGCGCGATAAACAATTTTCACAGGCGGAAATCTTGGAAGAGATTAACGATTTAATCCGTGATTGCGGGCTACCGGAAAGTGCCTGTTTAAGCAAAACGGGACTCAATCGTTATGCCAGCCGAATGGAAAAAGTGGGCGCAAAAATACGGCAAGCCCGTGAAGTGGCTGAAGTATGGACGCGTCAATTTGGCGACATGCCGCAAAGCGATATAGGCAAAACGGTAATTGAGTTGGTGAAACACCTCGCTTTTGAAATGTCGTCCCAATATGCCGAAAAGGGCATTGCCGAACCGAAAGAGTTAGCAATGTTAGCGGTCACAGTTCAACGCTTGGAGCAGGCGGAAAGTCTATCCCATAAACGTGAACAAGCAATTCGCAAAGAAATGGCGCAATTAGCGGCAGAAACTGCAGAAAAAGCGGTCGTCCAAGCGGGCTTATCTGCTGATACTGTTCGCACCATTAAAGAACAAATTTTAGGTATTGCATAAATGGCATTATTAAATAACAGACCATTAAATGAATTATCCCCTGAATGCCAGTCATTTCTTAATGCCATTCATGCGTTTAATCCAATGGAGCTGTTATTAGGTTATCAAAAACGTTGGATTGCTGATGATAGCCAACTAAAAATCGCGGAGAAAACCCGTCGTTGCGGTTTGACATGGGCAGAAGCGGCTGATAATGCCTTGATTGCGAGTACGAGAAAATCTGATGGTGGTTCCGATGTATTTTACATTGGCTCCAACAAGGAAATGGCGCGTGAATATATCGATGCTGTCGCCATGTGGGCGAAAGCCTTTAATTATGCGGCGAGCGAAATTCAAGAAGAGGTCTTTGAAGATGAAGATAAAGACATTCTAACCTACGTCATTTATTTCGCTTCAGGTTTTAAAGTTAAGGCGCTCTCATCGAATCCTAAAAACTTGCGTGGTATGCAAGGTGTCGTTGTGATTGATGAAGCAGCATTCCACGAATACCTCGCAGAGGTGCTTAAAGCCGCATTAGCGTTGACGATGTGGGGTGCAAAAGTGCGAGTTATTTCAACTCACAACGGCGTAGATAATCTATTTAATGAACTTATTACGGATAGTCGAGCGGGTCGCAAGCGTTATTCTGTGCATACGATTACTATTGAAGATGCGTGTCGTGATGGACTGTATCAACGCATTTGCCAAGTAACTAAACAAACGTGGTCGCCTGAGAAGGAAAAAGAGTGGATTGATAATCTACTCAATGATACGGCGAGTGAAGAAGACGCATTAGAAGAATATTTCTGCGTGCCAAAAAACGGGTCGGGTTTATGGCTTTCCCGTGCATTGATAGAACGTCAAATGAGTGAGAAAACGCCTGTGGTGCGTTTTGAGGCGAAAGACGGCTTCAGCCTTGTGCCGGAACCAACCCGTTATAAAGAAATGAACGATTGGTGCGAAAAAACATTAGCTCCATTTTTGCAAAATCTATCGCCCAACTTACTGCACTTTTTCGGTGAAGACTTTGCCCGCAGCGGAGATATGACCTCGTTTGTGATTTTGGCGCAACAGCAAAACTTAACAAAACAGGTTCAATTTATCGTTGAGCTGGGCAATATGCCGTACAAACAACAAGAACAAATCGTATTGTTTATTTTAAAACGGCTTCCCCGCTTTTCGGGCGGTGCGTTTGACGCACGTGGAAATGGCGGATATTTGGCTGAATCAGCCCGTGACGCGTTCGGTGCGCTTATTGACTGTGTTCAGCTATCAGAAAAATGGTATCGCGAACACACCGCACCGTTTAAAGCGGCATTGGAGGACGGTGAACTGGAAGCAATTCCGAAAGACGCAGACATTCTCGCCGACCTGCGCTCATTCCAAGTGGTGAAAGGCGTGCCGCGCATACCGGATAAGCGGGCAAAAAGTGTGGACGGTAAAAGCAAACGCCACGGTGACACGGCAATCGCATTGCTGTTAGCGCACTATGCAAGTCGTCAGTTGAGTCAGTCGCCGGTAAAAGCCTATTCGCGTCACCCGCGCGCCAGTCGTAAAATGACCCAAGGATATCAATAATGACAGTGAAAAAACAAAATTTAATCGGCGTTATCGCCACCCGCGCCAAGGCTATCGACTTTTGGTCATTTATGCACTATTTGCCGAATCCTGATCCTGTGCTGAAAAAAATGGGTAAGGATATTTCTGCCTATCGTGAAATTTTATCTGATAGCCATGTGGGCGGTTGCGTACGTCGCAGAAAAGCGGCAATCAAAGGGCTTGAATGGCGCATTACGCCGACGGGCAATGAAAAAACGGACGAGATTTTAACTGCACTTTTCGACCGCTTACCGGTGAGCCAAATTATTAATCAAATCCTAGATGCCGCTTTGTTTGGCTATCAGGCATTGGAAATCATGTGGGAAAGCCAAGACGGCTTGCTCTTGCCTATTGCAGTGGTTGGTAAGCCACAAGAATGGTTTGTTTTTGATGATGAAAACCGCTTGATGTTGCGCACTAAAGACAATCGCAACGGCGACCTTGTGCCGGAGAAAAAATTTCTGTTTGCGACTCAACAAGCCGACTATATGAACCCTTACGGACGCGCCGACCTTGCCATGTGTTTTTGGGCGGCAACATTTAAGAAAGGCGGGTTTAAATTCTGGTTGGAATTTATGGAAAAATACGGCTCGCCATGGTTGGTGGGCAAACACCCGCGGCAAGCGCAAACGCACGAAATAGAAGAGTTGCTGACGTCTATGGAGGAAATGCTCGGCACGGCCGTGGCGGCCATTCCTGACGACAGTTCCATTGATATGCTGGAAAGCGCAAGCAAAAGCGGCTCATCTCAAGTGTTTGATGATTTCTTGCGTTACTGCAAGTCGGAAATCGCTATTGCTTTACTGGGGCAAAACCAAACTACGGAAGCGGACGCCAACCGCGCCAGTGCCACCGCAGGTTTGGAAGTTACCCGTGATATTCGCGATGATGACGCAAGTCTTGTGGAAGGTGTATTCAATCAGTTATTGGCATGGATTTGCGAACTCAATTTCAGCGTGGAAACCCTGCCGACCTTTGAGTTGTACGAACAGGAAAGCATTGACAAACTGCAAGCGGAACGCGACGGCTTGTTGGCGAATCTAGGCGTACAGTTTACCGAACAATACCTAATGCGCACTTATGGCTTTGAAGAAGGCGATATTGTGATGCAGGTAGAAAAAAGTGCGGTGAAAAATACCGCTGAATTTGCCGAACCTATCCCTAAAAGTGTGATTGAAACTATTGGTGAGCAGTTGGAGGTAGAAGGTGAAGCTCACGTTGAAAACTGGTTGCAAGGTATTCGTGACCAACTCGGGCAAGCGGAAAGTCTCGAAGATTTTCGCACTCAACTTGACAGTCTCATTCCTGAATTAAGTTTTGCCGAATATGGCGAATTATTGGCATGGGGTTCGACGTGCGCCCAATTTGCCGGTCGGCAATCCGTAGAAGATGAGCGTAAATGATGAATAAATTTACCTTTGAAAACCAAGTCAAGTATTTTGAGAAAAAGCTCAATTTACCCACCAATAGCTACCTTGATATATTGGGCGAAGAGCACGACTACTTTTTTGTGGTTGCGGGTGCAAATCGCAACGAAGTGCTATTGGCTTTTCGTGAGGCGGTAGATGATGCCATTGCAAACGGCGAAACGCTTGAAGGTTTTCGTCAACGTTTTGACGAGATTGTGGCAAAAACCGGTTGGGATTACAAAGGCGGCAGAAACTGGCGCACCCGTATTATTTACGACACCAATGTTTATGCCGCGTATAACCGAGGTCGGTTACAACAACACCTTGATTTGGCGGATGTGATGCCTTATTGGGAATATCACCACCACGACAACGCACATCCACGCCAAGAGCATATTGATCTTGACGGCACAATTTTACCGGCAACTGATCCTTTTTGGCGTTATTACTACCCGATTAAAGCCTATGGGTGTCACTGCACCGTGACCGCCCACGATGAAGATGATCTAAAAGATATGGGGAGAACCGTCAGCCCCTCACCCGAAATTGAATGGGAAGAAAAACTGGTCGGCACTCGCTCGGGTAATCCCCGAATGGTCAAAGTGCCAAAAGGTTATGATGTGGGGTTTGTGCCGCATAATTTTGATAATATCATCCAGCCGCGCAATGTGGAAGTGGATAAGCTGTTACTGAAAAAAATGACCACGGCAGAACCACACTTAGCCAGTCTGCTGATTGATGATGTATTGAAAAATCCGAAAGCCATGGTGCTGCTTAATGGGGCAATGAAAGACATGGTGGATACCGTCAACACGCAAAAAATGGCGCGCGGCAATATGAAATATGTCGGCGTAATCCCGAAAAAAGTGATCACTAAATTAGACGATTTGGATAAAGCCCCGCAGAGTGCAGTGATTGCCGTACGGGATGAAGACGTATTACACGCCCTGCGCGACAGCAAACAAAACAAAGGCATTGCTTTGCCGGTTGAGTTTTGGGAGCAGTTACCGGAAAAGCTACGTCATCCGAAAGCGATTTTGTTAGACGACCAACAAAAACAACCGACCCTATTATTCGTGTATGAAACGGAACAAGGCAAGGTTGCGGTGAAGATGGACTATGAAATCAAACTTAAAGACGCGTTAAGCGGTAAGAAACTGCCACATAAATTGAATTTAGTTCGCACTGCAAGTGCAATTAAAAGTGACGTGGAATGGAATGATTTCAAAAAAAGTTATGAATTGCTGTGGGGTGATTTGGATTAAGCGGTGGTTTGCCTGATTCGAACAGGATAATGACGGATGAAACATTGCCGCCAACCTTTCCAGTAGGAAACCCCCACCGCATAACCAATATACGCCCAAGTTATTTTTTAATCAAGAGAAACCCATGCTAAAAATCACTTTAGACGACAATCAAGCGATTCAAAAACTCCACCGTATCGCCCGCCAACTCAAACAGCCCCGTAAGCTCTATGGTGTGCTGGGCGAAACCTTAAAAAAGCTTCATCAACAACGTTTTGAAGCAGAAGTCGATCCACAGGGTAAAGAATGGCAACCCCTCTCGCCGATTACCCAACAAATTAAGGGTAATAATAAAATCCTGAAACAAGACGGGTATTTGTCACAAAAGACCACGTATAACTACGATGACAACCGTTTAGAGTTCGGTTCGGACGCTAAATATGCCCGATTACATCAGTTCGGCGGCACGATAACACCGAAGTCAGCCAAGCGGTTAAAATTTGGTAAGAGCAATGTGTTTGCCAAAAAAGCCGTGATCCCCGCACGTCCTTGGTTGGGGGTATCTTCTTCCGATGAACAAAAATTATTGAAAAAAGCGACCGCACTTTTGCAACGTCAAATTGAGCAAAATCTAAAATAAAGGCTAAAAGTCAAAATAACGCCACAAATTCGTGCCATGGCGTTTAAAAGATAAAACAATACGATTTATCGTCTCAAAAAATTTAAATCGAATTTAAGCGATTTGAACCGCATTTAAAGCGTTTTAGATTTCAAGATAAAGTGTTATTTGTATTTAACGTAAATTTCCCGTCAAAATCTTTAAAGCACTTTAAAATCCAAACCCGCTATTTCCCCTTATGCTATCCCCAATTAACACGAGGATAGCTCATTCATGCAACTAATCGAAATTTTTAAAGCAGGTAAACGCGCCGACGCCAACGGCAATGTAGTGGATATCACCACTGCCGATTTGCAACAAGCCGTTGACGCTTACAACATCGAATACCACGAATCCCCCGCCGTTATCGGACACCCGCAACATAATGCACCGGCTTATGGCTGGGTAAAACGCCTTGAACTGGACGGCGATGTATTAAAAGCCGAATTCGACCAAATCGACCCTGAATTTGCGGAAATGGTAGAAAAAGGGCGTTTCAAAAAAGTATCTTCCTCTTTCTATCTTGCCGACAGTCCGAACAATCCGCGTCCCGGCAATCTTTATTTGCGCCATGTGGGATTCCTCGGCGCAATGCCGCCCGCTGTAAAAGGTTTACGAAATCCCGAATTTGCCGACAACGAACAAGGCGTGGTGGATTTTTCCGATTGGGCGGAAGCCAGTCTTTGGCGACGTTTGCGCGATTGGATTATTGGGCAACACGGGCAGGAAGAAGCCGACAAAGCCGTGCCGGATTACTTAGTGGCAAGCGTGCAGGAAGAATCTATTCGCAACGAATACAAACGGTTCAACCAACAAGACGAAGCTGGGATTCCTGTGCCGAGCTTTAATGAACCGGATAACGATTCAAATCAACTTTCAGAACCACAAGGAGAACCTGAAATGACAGCTGAAGAAATTGCGGCATTGAAAGCAGAAAACGAACAGTTGAAAGCGGAAAAAGCCGAAGCGGAACTGAACAAAGCCAAAGCCGACAATGCCGACTTTGCCGAAGGTTTGGTAAAAGCGGGCAAACTTGCCCCGGTGGCAAAACAGCACGCCATTGATTTATTGAATTACGGCTCAACCACTGCCGCCGGCGGTGTGGTTGAATTCGGCGAAGGCGAAAGCCTTCACGGCAAAATCAAAGCCTTTTTGGAAGCACAACCGCAAATCGTCGAATTTGGCGAAGTGGCGACCAAAGATAAAGCCGCAGGCGCGCAAGACGGCACGGTGGAATATGCCGAAGGCACAAGCGCAGAATCCATTGATATGGATAAACGCGTGCGTGCTTACATGAAAGAACACAATGTAGGCTACACAGCCGCATTTAACGCAATCACTCAATAAAGGAGCAAATCAATGACTGATTTATCAAAACAACGCGTTGTTGACCCGGTATTAACCGAGCTTGCACAAGGCTATTACAACGGCAATATGATTTCCGAAGTGTTATTCCCGATTGCCGAAAGCAAAAAAGAAGGCGGCAAAATCCCGACATTCGGTCGTTTGGCTTTCCGTTTGCAAACCACCAAACGCGAATTGCGTGCGGCATCTAACCGTTTGACTCCTGAAGACATCGGTTCAATCACCGTGGTGTTGGACGAAAACGACATCGAGTATCCGATTGATATTCGCGAAGTCAATGAAACTGAAGATGTGTATCCGTTGCGTCAATACGCTACCGGCGTAACTCAAGACGTGATTGCATTAGGTCGAGAAAAATATTGTGCGGATTTGGCATTAAATGAAGCCAATTACGAACAAACCAATAAAATCACGTTGAGTGGCACATCTCAATTTACCGACCCGGGTTCCGACCCTATCGGCGTAATTAAAGCCGGTATCCGTGCAATTAAACGCTCAACAGGTCGCAAACCGAACGTGTGTGCAATTTCCGGTGATGTGTGGGAAGTGTTAAGCGAACATCCGAAAGTGTTGGAAAAAATCAAATACGTTTCCACGGCAGTATTAACACCGGAAGACTTTGCCCGCTTAGTTAAAATTGACAAAGTGATCATCGGTGAAGCGGTGTACGAAGAAAGCGGTGATTTAAAAGATATTTGGTCGAAAGCCATTGTAATTGCGTATGTTGCCCCGCCGTCTAAAGAGAAAAAACAAAACATCTATGAGCCGTCATTCGGTTATACCGTGCGTCGTAAAAACGGCTTGTATGTGGACACCTACACCGAAGTGGGCGGCAAAGTTGAATTGGTGCGCACTACCGACATTCACAAACCGTACATCGTGGGTAAGGCAGCAGGTTACTTAATCAAAGGCTGTATTTAAACCCGATTCAAACCGCATTTAAACCGTTTTAAGTGCGGTTGATTTTGACCTTTTAGGAGATAGATATGTCCGAAACACAAAAGAAAGCTTATTTAATTGCCGCGGCTATGGCAATTTTGCACAACGGCAAACACTATGAACAGGGTGACAAAATCGAATTGACTGATTCTGAAGCCGAAAAAATCTCGCTTTATGTGCAATTAGACGAAGATGAAGAAAAACGCCAACAGGCCGAAGCTGAAGCGGAAAAAGCCCGTCTTGCCGCAGAAGAAAAAGCCCGTCTTAAAGCAGAAGCAAAAGCTAAAACCGAGGCTGAAGCCAAAGCGAAGGCGGAAGCGGAAGAAAAAGCGCGTCTTGCCGCAGAGGAAAAAAAGCGTAGGGCACAAAAAGAAACAGGTGATGCGTAATGTACATCTCGGCACAAGATTTAACGGAAGTAATGAGTGAAAGTACGCTCATTGCACTTTCAAACGACACCTCCCGTGCACAAGAAGCCGACCAAATCGTCTTGAACAAGGCTTGTGAATACGCCACGGAAACCGTGGACGGCTATTTACGCTCGCGTTATGTGTTGCCGTTAACCCAAGTGCCGACCCTTGTGCGTAATATCTGTTTACAGTTGGCTCGCCACTGGCTGTATTCACGCCGTCCGGACGGTAAAGGCTTTCCGGATAATGTGAAAGACACCCATGCACAGGCATTGAAAGATTTAGAACGGATTTCAAATGGCAAGCTACACCTCGGCTTAACTGAGCTTAACGGTAGCGAGGATGACAACCTGCCGCCCGCCCTGAAGTTCAAAGCCCGTGCACCGCAAAAGTTAGACTTATCGGGGTATTAAGATGAGTGCCACGTTGCCCATTTTGGAAAGCATTCGTCAGCAGATTGAAACCGAAACCCAACGGTTTTCCATCGAATTATTCCCTGATGACTTGGAGCACTACAACCTCACTGACGAGTTCGGTGCGGTATTGGTGCAGTATGCCGGCTCTAAATTTGAAAGCCTTGATAGTACCGACATTATCCAACAACGCCGCAAAGTATTGGTTGCCCTCACGGTGATTGCCAGAAGCCAACATGATGATACCGGTGCATTGGATATGCTCGACCAAGTGCGCCTTGCCGTGGTCGGTTTTAAACCGACAAACTGTACCGCTTGTCATTTGATAAGTGAAGAATTTGCGGGCGAAGCCGCCGGGCTTTGGCAATACCAACTGATTATTCAAACAGAAACCTGGCAAGTGGAAAACCGCAAGCCGCAAGATTTACCTAAATTTACCACCGCACTTTATCGCCGTGCGGATAACCCTAAACCCAATCAACCTTAGGAGATAGCTATGGCATTTCATCATGGGACAGAAACAAAACGTGAAAACGGCGGTTCTGTTGCTGTAAGTACCGTCGATGGCGCAATTATCGGTATTGTCGGCACAGCCCCAATCGGCGCAGTAAATGAACTCACTGTATGCCAAACCACCAAAGACTTTTCAAAGTTTGGGGTGATCTTAAATAAAGGCTTTACCCTACCTGACGCCTTTGACGTGCTGGCACGCTATGCGGCAGGTAAAGTGTATGTGGTCAACGTATTAGACCCGACCAAACACAAAACCAACGTCACTGACGAAGCCTTAACGCAAGATAGCAACACGTTGCGTGCGCAAACCGCACAGGCAGGTTTGTTGAATTTAACCTTGACGGCAGACCGTGAGCTGACTGAGGGCACGGATTATGCTGTTAATATGCAAACCGGTGAAATTACCTTAAACGCACGCTATGAGGAGTTAAAGGCGACCTATGATTATGCTGACCCGACAAAGGTTACCGAAGAAGACATCAAAGGTGGCATTGATTCAGTCTCCGGCAAACGTAAAGGGTTTGAGTTATTGCGGGACGGCTTCAACTTATTCGGTGCGGACGCAAAAATTCTGATTTGCCCGGAATTCGACAAAGCCGCAAGTTGCGCAGCGGCGTTGAGTACACTTGCAGATCGGCTTCATGCCAAAGCATACATCCAGCTACCAAAAGGCACATCGCTTTCTAAAGCTATTCAAGGTCGTGGGCCATTGGGGACAATTAATGCGTCAGCAAGTAGTGAAAATGTTCGCCATTTTTATCCTTATGTAATCGGTTCAAGTAATGAGCTTGAAAGTTTAGCCACTCACGCGGCTGGCTTAAGAATGAAAGTGGATGTGGAGCATGGTTATTGGTTTAGCACTTCAAATCGTGAATTATCTGGTGTGATTGGTATGGAAGTGCCACTAACAGCACGTGTTGATGATAAACAATCGGAAACTAACCAATTGAATGCGGTGGGTATTACCACGATTTTCAACAGTTTCGGTACTGGTTTTCGCCTTTGGGGAAATCGTTCATCTAACTTCCCAACAGTTACCCACATCAGCAACTTTGAAGTGGCTTCACGTACAGGCGACATTATTGATGAGTCTATTCGCCAAGCAGAATTACAGTTTATAGATCTTCCGATTGATGACGCTTTAATTGATAGCTTCATTGAAACGATTGATACTTTCATGCGTTCACAAAAATCCATTGTGGGTTATAACGTAGGTCTTGACTATGATGAAGACTTGGTCAACGAATTTAGTCAAGGTCATATTCCACTGGTGTATGACTACACTCCTAAACTACCAGGTGAGCGCGTAACTAACCGTTCGGTAATGACCCGTAAATACCTTGTGAACTTGGTTTCACAACGCTAAGGAGAAATAAATGAGTACAGCGATTAATCAAATTGTGAATGCCAACGTTTATATTGACGGTAATTCACTTTTAGGCAAAGCCAAAGAGTTCAAACTCCCCGACATTGAGTTTGAGTTTATTGAACATAAGGGCTTAGGGTTGCACGGCACGGTGAAACTCCCGGCAGGGCTTAATGCCATGGAAGGCGAAGTGATTTGGGATAGTTTCTATCCGGAAGTGCGGGCTAAAGTCTATAACCCGTATAAAAACGTTCAGCTCATGGCACGTTCGAACTTGCAGGTGTTCGATTCCCGTGGACTTGTTGCGGAAGAACCGCTTGTCACCATAATGAACGTTGCATTTAATAAAACCACCGGGGGCAGCTTTAAGAACAAGGAAGCGACAGAACATTCTGATATGTTCCAAATCATGTCGATTAAGCAATTGCTTGGCGGCAAAGAAATCCTGCATGTGGACGTGCTTGCCAACATCTACCGTGTCAACGGGCAAGATGTGTTGCAAAAATACCGCACCAACATCGGGCAATAATTCTTTAAACCAGTTTAAAAGCTAAACTGACCGCACTTTTATAAACTCCTTTGTGAAAGTTAAACAACATACTCACAAAGGAGTTTTTTATGTCTGACGTTATTGTCGCCCTCGATTTTCCAATTCAAGATGGTGAGGGTAATCCAATCACCGAGTTAAAAATTCGTCGTCCTAAAGTAAAAGATATTCGCAAAATGACGGGAAAAACCGATGCAGAACAAAGTATTAGTTTACTTGCCATCTTAACCGGTTTAGTGCCTGAAGATCTTGACGCATTGGATATTGCTGACTTTAAGCGTGCGGCGGAAGTGGTTGAAAAAATGCAGAAGGGAAAGTTGAAATAACCCAACTTGATGCGGCATTAGCGGATTTGGCGTTTTGGTTTGGTTTTCCGCATTCTGACCTGGAAGAAATGACCCTTAATGACCTTGAACGCTGGCTTAAGCAAGCCCAACGGCAAATAAAAGCCAATTACACGAAAGCCGCTATTTAAGCGGCTTTGTGGTTATTTGTGAGCGTTGTTGTATCCATTTTTAAAGGAACGCCATAAGCGTTGTTGGATTTTATCAAGCGGTGGATTTTTCGCTTGCAGGCATTGGGGCATTTCATCAGCCGAAGTCATTTTTGCTGACAGCTTATTTAGCCCACGATTTAAGAAATCAAGCATGGGGAGCAGAATTGGAGAAAGTAATCCTAAACCGAATACGACACCAATTACAGTCGTGATAGTTGGGTAATAAGAATACGCCACACTGCCCCCAATTACCAACAAAAGGAAGCCAATAATGACGCCAATTATGCCAACTATTTCATCAATCAGTTTCATTAACATTGTGGTTCTCCTTACAGTTGAATAATTTAATAGGACTATAAACGATGTCATCAAATCTTGCAATTAGTTTAGTCATTGGTGCGGCAGTCGGTGGGGCGATCTCAGGTATTAACCAAATCAAAAATACGCTGAAATCATTGACCGATTCTACGCAATCTATCGGACAACGAATGGCGACGTTAAATCAGCTTTCTATTGCTGGAATGAAAAGTAGCGCGGCATCTCTGACTGCATTAGGTGGTTCAGTTGTGGCATTGGCAAAGCCTGCTATTGAATTTGAAAGTGCGATGGCGGATGTGAAAAAAGTCGTGGATTTTAAAACGCCCAATGGGTTTAAGAAACTCTCAAAAGACTTGCTTGATCTCACCAACACCATTCCAATGACAGGGAAAGAACTGGCAGCCATCGCCGCTTCAGGCGGTCAGCTCGGTGTAGCAGAAGAAGATATTACCGCTTTCACCACAACTATCGCAAAAATGTCTGTCGCCTTTGATATGTCAGCCGACCAAAGCGGTGAAGCTATGGCAAAACTGGCTAATGTGTACAAAATCCCCATTAGCGAAATTGGTAAACTTGGCGATGCCATTAATGATTTATCAAACTCAAGCCCGGCAAAAGCCTCTGATATTGTCAACACTCTAGGGCGAATAGGTGGAACGGCGAAGCAATTCGGTTTAACGGAAAATGCGGCAGCCGCACTTTCTAATACCTTTATCTCATTGGGTAAAACACCTGAAGTGGCAGGCACGGCAATTAATGGAATGCTGACCAAATTAATGACCGCCGAAAAAGGCGGCAAAGCCTTTCAAGGTGCATTAAAGAAAATGGGTATTTCAGCCAAACAGCTGAAGAAAAATATCGCTAAAGATAGTGAAGGGGCGATTGTTGATTTCGTCAAACGCGTGGAGAAATTACCGAAAGATCAGGCAATGGGGATTTTAGTCGACATCTTTGGGCGAGAATATGCTGATGATGTGGCGGTGCTTGCTGGCAATACCGAACTGTTAGAAAAAAGCCTTAAACAGCTGAAAGAAACCGATGAGAACGGCAATTTACGCTATTTAGGCAGTATGGATAAAGAGTTTAATGCTCGAGCAGCGACCACTGAAGCGTCATTAACTAAATTGACGAATAGTTTTACCAGTCTCGCTATTGGCATTGGAAATTATGTATTGCCTGTGATCAACGATTTTGTTAGTTGGTTACAACCTATCATTATTAGCGTTACCGACTTCATCAATACCAATACAGATTTAATGGGAGAAATTGCCAAATGGGGAACTTATGCCGTTGGTGCGGTTGCCGGTTTTTCTGCGGTCATCGGCGGGTTAAGTTTTTTAACTTGGGGGACATTGAAAGTGATTTCAGTGTTCAAAATGGCATGGTCAGTATTGTCTTTTGGCGGTTCAATCATTGCCTTAGTTAGCAAAGGTATTTTGGGGCTTGCGGGCTTTATCGGAAAATTATTGTTACCTGTTGTGCTTAAACTTGCCTATGGCTTTGGTTATTTAATCGGTTGGTTAGGTAAATCTATTTTATTTGCTGCTCGATTAGGGCAAATGTTCGCCGGCGCCTTACTCAAGGGATTATTGCTTGTTGGTAAGGCTATTATTTTTGTCGGTCGCGCCTTTCTCGCTAACCCTATCGGCATTGCGGTTGCCGTCATTGCAGGGCTTGCCTATTTACTTTGGGATAATTGGGACTGGGTCAGCGAAAAGTTCAGCCAAATGTGGCAATGGATTGGCGAAAAATCCACTCAATGCGGACAAGTGATTTCTGATATTTGGAATGGGGTCACAACTTTCTTTAGTGGCGTATGGGAAAACATCACCACTGTCTTCAACTCAGGCATCGGTAACATCACCGCTACCATTCTCAACTGGTCACCATTGGGCTTGTTCTATCAAGCCTTTGCTGGCGTGCTTTCTTGGTTTGGGATTGATTTGCCTGCGAAGTTTACTGAATTTGGTTCGAACCTGATTAGTGGTTTAGTCAATGGTATTCGCAATGCGTGGGATGGGGCGAAAGAATGGGTTATCGGCTTAGGTAAATCTATCAAAGGTTGGTTTACTGGCGAAATGGATATTCATTCTCCTTCGCGGGTGTTTAAAGGCTACGGCGAAAATATCGTCTCAGGGCTTGCCATTGGGATTGCAGAAAATGTCCTTCAAGCCACACAGGCGGTCGATAAAATGGGGAAAAAGATCAAGAAAGCCGCACCAAAAACAGTTGCTGCACCTGCGATAAAAGCCCCAAAAATGCCAACGGTCGAGCCGCTTGTGGCAAAAAGTGCGGTCAAATTCGAACCCGTTTTAAACGGTATTGAAACCGCCTTTAAACCGATTTTCAACGAGAAAAAAGGCTTTTTCGGTTCGCTGTGGGATGACATTAAATTTGGGGCGAATTTTATCGGTAATCTACTGGGCATCAATCAGCCGACGGATTACCGCACGCCTGATTTTAATCCGAACTCAAGCGGTCAAAATTCGTCAATTTTTAGTGATTATCAACCGCTAAACAGAAACGCCGTTACCCATAATGAAACCACGCAAAATGGCGGTATTGTGGTGAACTTTAACCCGACGATTCATCTAAACGGCAACCAAAATCCGGACAGTCTTTTAAGCCAATTGCAAGATGCACTGTTTGCCAGTAAACAGGATTTAGCCCGTTTTATTGTGGAAACAATAAGACGTGAAGAAGATCAATATAGACGGAGAGCATACTGATGTATTTTATGTTAGGCAATATTGCCTTTGAGCCGGTCAACCTGACGGATTTTTCTGAAAACCATGCTGCAGATTTTGCCGAACACGCAGTACTGAAAGGCAAACCACGCTTACAGGCAATGGGCGAAAAGCTGACGGAATTGTCTTTTGCCATTCGCCTGCACCATAAAATTGGCGGGGTGGAAAGTCGCTATCAAGCCTTGCTTGCCGCCAAAGCCAAGCAAGAAGCTCTCGCCTTGATTTGGGGGGCGGGCAAATATAAAGGCAATTATGTGATCACCGATATTTATTCCGCAACGTTGTTCACGGATAAGTTAGGCAACGCCTTGGCTCGTGAAATGACAATCAACCTGCGCGAATATGTGGGTGATATCGACGATAACCCGCTGGGCGCAGCATTGAACTTAGGCAGTAATTCATTACTTGGTTCAATTCTGCCGGATGGGGCGGTAAAGGTGCTGTCTGATATGAAAGAAACTGTGCAAAAAGGTGCAGAACTCTTTAACCAAGGCCGGCAAATTGTGAATGAAGTCAGAAACACCATCGCGATTGTTCGCCAGTTGACCGATGACCCGACGGCGGCGTTAGCTTATTTGCCGGATGTGTTGGGTAATCTTGACGGTGCATTAGACAAGTTTGGTGAACTTACCGACATGAGTGAACTGTTCGGCAGTATTTGTAAAGTGTTACCAGCAGTCGGCGAATTTAGTCGAGAAATGGGCGGAATTTATGACAATTTAATGATTATAAAAGACAGCCTGACATTTGGCAATCAATCCGACGGTGCGAACTGGAATGACTGGTTTACGCCCGCCGATAATGCACTAAGTGACATTAACGAACGCATTGATAATGCCGCTACACCCGTCGCCGCCATGACGGCATGGATTGTGCTACGCGAAGACGAGGAAGTAACGAATGACACAGACCGTACTTAAACACACCGTAAAACAAGGCGAACGGTGGGATAACCTCGCCTATTACTACTACGGTAACGCGCTGGAATTTGCGCGGATTATCAACGCAAACCCACACATTAGCCTGTGCGAAGTATTGCCTACCGGCGCGACCGTTTATATCCCTGTGTTAAACATTAAACCGACCAACAACGAATCCATGCCGCCATGGTTAAGAGGTAGCGATGAGCAATAATGTCCCAACGCCTGATTTTTCGATGATGTATGAGAAAACCAACATCACGGCAGACATTGAACCGTATTTGATTGAGCTGATGTACACCGACAATCTTGAGGGCGAATCAGACGAGCTGACGATATCTTTTGAAGACATAAAAGGCAAATGGATTCGGCAATGGTATCCGACCCAAGGAAATAAACTGAAAGCGGCTATCGGATATAAGGGTGAGCAACTCACTGATATTGGAGCATTTGAAATTGATGAGGTGGAATATAGTTATCGTCCGTCATATATTCAAATTAAAGCGTTAAGTACGGGTATTGCGAAAGCCAATCGCACGCTGAAACCAAAAGCCTATGAGAATACTACGCTAAAACAAATCGTCGGCATTATTGCCGGACGATTAAAGCTGAAAGTTGTTGGCACAATCAAAAGCATCCGAATTAAACGAGCAACGCAATATTTAGAGCGCGACGTTGAATTTTTGGCACGCCTTGCCCGTGAATATCATCACAGTTTCAAGATTGTAGGCGATCAGTTAGTTTTTACCGACAAAGATGAATTGGGTAAAAGTGAAGCGGTGGTGACGCTTGAAGAAAAAGACACTATATCTATCAGCTTACGCGACCGAATCAAAGATACTGCCAAAGAAGTGGATGTGAGTGGTTATGACGCCAACGGTAAAAAAGTCATTAAGAAACGCAAGAAAGCCAAAGCCTTGCGCGAAAAGATGAAGCAGGCGCAAACTGCAAGCGGTGATACACTAAAAGTTGTCACTCGTGGTGAAACTCAGGAACAAATTGATGCACGCGCGGATGCTGCACTGGCGGAGCAAAACGACGACCAAACTGCGGGCAATATCACGATAATCGGGAATCCGAAATTAGTGGCCGGGAGTACGCTTGCATTACGAAATCTAGGCATTTTTAGCGGCAAATATCTGATTAAATCATCCCGTCATAGCATTGTGCGCGGAGGTGGTTACACCACAAGCCTTGAGGTGCGAATGCTCGAATTTATCCCAGATGATTTAACAAATTTAATTGAGAATTAAAATGAAACCACAAACCACACATGATTTTGGTGCAACTTATCAGGAAGGTATTGTCTCCGCAGTTGACCCAGCAAGTCATAAAGTGCGGTGTAAAATTCCTGCGCTTGAAGATTTGGAAACGGCATGGCTTTCTTATCTCACGCCGAATGCGGGAGGCAATCAGTTTTATTGTCTGCCCGACGTGGGCGAATTAGTCGCGTTACTCCTTGACGCGCGCGGCGAAGGCGGGTGCGTGTTAGGCGCAATCTACAACGCGCAAGATCCTACGCCGACAAGTGACAGTAATATTTGGATGAAGAAGTTTTCTAACGGCACAGTGATTAAACACGACCGCACCTCCGGCAATGTGGAAGTGTCGGCTGTGGGTGATGTATTGATAAAATCGCCTTCTAAAGTCACCATTGATTGCCCGGAAACCGAAACCACCGGAAACTTGCTTGTGAGCGGTTCCCTAACTTATATGAAAGGTATGACCGGAAACGGTGCCGGTGGTGCTACTGCAACGATTAATGGTACGCTAGAAACGAAAGGTGGTGATGTAAAAGCAGATAATATCAGTCTGAAAAATCACAAACACCCGGGTGATTCCGGTGGCAAAACAGGTCTTCCCGAGTAAATTTTCTTTAAACCAGTTTAAAAGCAACCTTTCCTATAGCCTTGTATCATCAAGGCTATGAATACACAAAACACACTCCTCACAACACATTGGCAACTTGCCCCTAGTTTGGATAACCAAACGGTGCAAGGCATTGATGATATTCATCAGTGTATTGACCATATCCTTTTGACGATTAAAGGTTCCGATGTGTTACGCCCTGACTTTGGCTCCGACCACTTCCAATACATCGACCAACCAGAAGACGTAGCCATTCCGAATATGGTGCGCGAAATCACCCTTGCCCTGCAGCGTTGGGAAAAACGTATCAATATTGATTCAGTAGAGGTTAGAGGCACAGCGCCACACTTTGAATTTATTATCTATTGGTCACTCACCGAGGATGTGTATCGTGAAATTTATGCCACGAGGGTTACGCAATGAATAAAGATGAAATAAAAGTCGTTGACGATAACGTCGAAGCTATTTTAACGGACGCGATAGCACTCTATGAAAAACGCACGGGCAAAATCTTACAGCCCGCACACATTGAACGCTTGTTGATTAATGTGTACGCCTTTCGGGAAAGTTTAGCCCGCCAAGGGATTAATGAAGCCTTTCGCCAGACCTTTCCGCAATATGCGACCGGTTTAGCCTTGGATTTATGTGGCGAAACTTTCGGTTGTTATCGTCTATTGGATAAACCTGCACGAACGATTTTGCGCTTTAGTGTTAAAGGTGAGCATCCGTCTATTTTTATCCCTAAAGGCACGCGAGTAGCGGCCACTGATGAAATTGAATTTATCACTCTTAATGATGATGTGATCACGCCATTAATCTCTTATGTTGAAATCGAGGCCGCTTGCAATAAAGCTGGTACGGCAGGCAATGGTTGGGAGCTTGGACGCGTGAAAACATTAAAAAGTGCGGTCAATTTTACGGGTGAAATCACCGTTGCTAACATTGATGTGCCAAGCGGCGGATTAGCACGCGAAGAAGATGACGACTACCGCAAGCGTATTCTTGCCGCACCTGAAGCCTTTACCAGTTGCGGTTCCGTTGCTGCTTATGATTATCACGTGCGTGCCGTATCACAAGACATTGCAGACGTGAATGTATCTAACCCACGCGGCGGTTTAGTGCGCATTACCGTGCTCACGAAAACAGGCTTGCCGGATAGCCGCTTACTGAATGATGTGAAGCAATATGTTAGCCCGGAACGTCGCCGTCCGTTATGTGACACCGTCGAAGTGATTGCACCGACTAAGCGTGATTATCAAATCAACGCCACACTCACATTATTAGACGGTTATCGCGAAGACATCGTTAAAACCAAAGCCCGCGATGCCTTGCAGCTGTATTTGTCGGACAAAACCAAGAAACTCGGCATTGATGTTGTGCCGTCCGCCATTATCAGCGCGTTGCGGGTGGAAGGCGTGTATGACGTGAATTTGATTTCACCGGCAAAAATCGTTGTAGGTGAAACCGAATGGGCAAACTGCACCGCCATTAACGTAGAAGTCGCACCGGAGCGTAGCAATGGCTAATTTGACTTATGCGGACATCATCGAACGCGAAAGCAAATATAAAGCCTTGGCAGATCTAAGCGGGCGAATGAACGCGTTGGATAAAAGCAAAGTGATGACGACACTCGTCGAACTGCTTGATGATGAATTCATCCCCTTGCTTGCCGAAAAATGGAGTGTCACCGGTTATGACGGTTCATTTTTAGCCGAAAACGATAACTCGAAACGCAGTTTAATCAAAGTCGCCATCGAATTGCACCGATATAAAGGCACGCCTTGGTCAATCCGTGAAGTGTTACGCCGTTTAGGCTTTGGTGAGGTAGATATTGATGAAGGGCTAAAAGCACGAACCTACGAACACAAGTTTGTGCAAACCATTCCGCTAAGCGACAAGTGGGCATATTACGCCATCCGCTTAAATCAACCGATTACAAATGAACAAGGGCAACAACTGCGCAAAATATTACGCAATTTTGCCCCCGCGCGGTGCACCTTGGCGGTGCTGGATTATAAATCCGTGCCGGTGCGTTACAACAACAAAGCCCGTTATAACGGCAGTTATAACCATGGTTCAAACTAAGTTAAAACAAGGTTTAAACGACATTTAAAGGATGTTTTATGGCGAATTTAAAAGAACAAGAAAAGTGGGACGGCATCTACCAAATCGAAGAAAACGACCCTGTACTCGGGGGTGAAAACGGGATTACAAACAAGCCGATCAAACAGCTTGCTAACCGAACTTTATGGCTTAAAAAAGCCCTTGAATTATTAACGGGCAAATCTAAACCCAAAGATTTAACAGCAGAAAGCACCAGTGTTGCAGATAAAAATGGTCATAGTCATGCACTCCCAAAAAGTTCGACAAGCCAGCAAGGTGTTGTGCAATTAGATTCGGCAACAAACAGCACGGCGGAAGATAAAGCGGCAACGCCGAAAGCAGTAAAAATAGCTTATGATAAAGGCGTGGAGGCAAAAACAGCGGCGGATAAAGCGCAAAAAACCGCAGCGGCAAAACAATCGCCAGCAACCACATTGGCGGGCTATGGGATTACAGATAGCATTACAGTAGATAATGTCGGAAAAGATGCTAATCAGTTAGATGGCTTGTTATTAAGTGGAAATAGTGTAGCGTCATATCATAACAAAACAGGGGAACAACTGCCAGCTGGGGCATATTCTTATGGTACAGTTTTGTCACTCAAGTCTAGTATTGCGTACGCTCAACTTATTTTTACACATCAAAACCAAATGTATTTACGGACCCATCACAATAATAATCAGATTAAATCTTGGTTACGTATCGATGGGGCAGACTGGAACGAAATTCGAAGCAAGCCCTCAACATTTCCGCCATCGTCACATAACCATTCATGGTCGCAGATTACAAATGCGCCGGCGACTGCGACCCGCTGGCCATCATTTAGCGAAGTGACCAGCCGTCCGACTACTATCGCGGGCTATGGAATTACGGATCACAACTGGGCAACACTCAAAGACAAACCAGCGACTGCGACTCGCTGGCCGTCATTTAGTGAAGTGACCAGCCGGCCAACTACTATCGCCGGCTATGGCATTACCGACCATAACTGGGCAACACTCAAAGACAAACCGGCGACTGCGACGCGCTGGCCGTCCTTTAGCGAAGTGACCAGCCGTCCGACCACTATCGCGGGCTATGGAATTACAGATTTGGGCGTGAGCATTAATCGGCTTGTAACGCGTAAAAATTACAGCCGGACAATTAAAGGCACAAATACAATCTGGGATAACGGTACAACTCGAAATATAGAGATTACAGGACAAGTTATTACTTATCCGGATGGTAGAATAATACAAATTTTACATTTGAAACATTTTCGGATGTTATGGTTTAACTGGGAAGAGCATAATATTGGTGGCAAAGCCGAAGAGCGCGGGATAGAGATTTATTTACAGCTTTGGTCAGCAATGCCAAACAAAATTATAAATATTCAGGCACAGGGTATGCGCTCGACTAATTCAACAACATCAGCGGCATATCATAATGAAGCAGGCGAGTGGAATTTCGGTTGGAACTTAAGAAAACAAGGTAATAACAAAGACAGAATCTGGCTTAACTCATGTCGCGTTAAAGGAGGGGCTGACGAACCAATGGATATGTATATTGTTGTGGAGGGATATTAATATGACCTATTTTGTGCATGTGTTAGATGATGACGGTCACTTTGAGCTCATTGATAGTGATTTTGCACATCTGTACGCAGATTTAGCATTTAAAGATATGCCTAAATTAACAGATGCTCAATATCGACAATACTGTGCAAAAGACAACGGATTAACGCGTTTTGTCAACGGGGAATTTGTTTACCGCGAAATTAGTGTCGATTTAACCGCACTTTTACAACAACGCAAGGCACAGTTAATTACACGGCTTGCGACGAAAACCGATGTAATCAAAGCCGAAGTATTAACTGGCTACCCGCAAACAGAGATTGATTCATTTTACCGCCAAGAAAAAGAAGCCTTGGCTTATCAGGCTGATCCGAAAGCTGACACACCCATGCTGCGCCAGATTGCGCAAGTGCGCGGTATCCCGTTTGATGTGTTAGTCGCAAAAGTAATTGAAAAATCGAGCCAATTTGCAGTTACCATTGGGGCAATAATCGGCGCGCGACAGGCGTTTGAAGATCGGATTCTGGCAGCGACCGAACTATCGCAGCTTGACGAAATCGAAAAAGAGGTGGATGCATGGCAACTGTCTATTTAGCGCTCTATAAAGGCGCCGGCGGCAGCCTTTATGACCGATTTAGTGATTGGCTAATCCGCAAAATTACCCGTGGACAATATTCGCATTGTGAGATTGCAGTAGAACAGCTAGAGAATTGGGGCGAATACGACTATCGCCCGATTTACGATTGCTATAGCTCAAGCCCAAGAGACGGTGGCGTGCGGTGCAAACAAATTAATATCAAAGACGGCAAGTGGGACTTAATCCTGCTTGATAACATCAGCGCACAACAAATCATAGCCTATTTTAACCGCACTTTGGGCGCAAAATATGACTGGTGGGGAGCAATAGGTATTGCGTTAGGCATCAACCAAAAACGCTCAAAATATTTTTGCAGCGAATGGTGTTTTAATGCAATTCACAATTGTGAGGAGGGTTGGCGATTTAGTCCAAATCAGTTGGCTGTGATACATCAGATGGAGGTTTACCCTGCACAAAGTTAAACAATAAAAAGACGGCGATAACAACCACACTGCAATGCGGTTGTTACCAGCTACGCAAAGCACCTTGCATATAGCCATCTGCCGCCTACCCTGCAGGGCGTGCGGATTTTAACAAAACCATTAAAAATGGGAAATTTGCAAGGCTTTAAATTTCTCACTTTTAGTGGTTGCGTTTCTCAAAATTCGCGGTCGGCAACATTTTAAGATGCTCTAATTCTTTTATCGTTTCATCAAGTGGTGTAGCACCGCGCCAGTGATAAAGATACATATCAAGATAATCTGTTCCGAGGTTTTTCAGTGAATTATCGCAAGCGCGTTCCATATTATTCGCGTTAGCGTTATTGGGAAGTACTTTTGAAACAATGTATAGAGAACTTCGTGCATAGGGCCGAATCGCTTCGCCAATTAAACGTTCTGAACGTCCATTACCGTACATTTCGGCCGTATCAATGAGATTAACACCGTTCTCAATACCTAGCCGAAAGGCTGCGATTTCATCTTTGCGACGGTTCGGATTATCGCCGATAAACCAGCTACCCATACCGAGCTTGCAAAGTTTATCGTTATTTTTTAGAGTGATGTATTTCATCATTTTTCCCAGTAGAAGATCTGCCGACATATGTTAAATGTCAGCAGATTGTATTAAAAGTTTTTCGAATTAAATAAAGATATCAAAAATTAACACTAACGCGAGGGCGGAACTGGAGCCAATGAATGATACCATGGTTTTGGCCATAAATTGGTCTTTTACTTCTTTTAATCCGTATAGTCCGTTGAATACCCAGAACCCACTATCATTAAAGTAACTGAATGATACTGCGCCGGCACAGGTTGACATTGCAACTAGAGTTGGATTTAGCCCTAATTGTTGAACTAGTGGTGCCGTTAAGGTTGCTGCTGTGATGAGTGCAACAGTTGCACTACCCAATGAGATACGCATTAATGCAGCAATAACGAACGGAATTAAGATACCGGGAATACCGATAGTTAAGACAGCTTCGCCTAGTGCGTTACCAATACCCGCATCGCGCACAACATAGCCTAATGCACCTCCGGCACCGGTAATGAAAAGAATCATGCCAGTTGATTTTACGCCATCTTCAATCGCTTTATTTGTTTCCGCTTTCGTTAGACTACGACCCAAACCATAAATTGCAATCAGTAAACCAATGATTAATGCAATAATTGGGTGGCCAATAACTTTAATGAATTCAGCAAAAGTATTTTCAATTTTTAAGAAATCAACGGTTGTGTTACCTAAAATCAAGAATAAAGGAATAATAATTGGAGCGAATGATAAGCATGCACCCGGCAAGTTTTTATCTTTATAGATTTGTTCTAAGTTTTCGATTGATTTGATATATTCCTCTTTGAATTCTTTGCGTTCAAAATCTGTACCATCCTCGGTTGGGATCTGGTAGATTTTTTTACCTAGCCATTTTGAATAGAGCGTTGACATAACAAGTGTTGGGATTGTTAACATGATACCCCAGAGAATCATTACTCCCATATCCACGTCTAAGATCCCGGCCACTGCTAATGGCCCCGGTGTCGGCGGGATAAAAACGTGTGCTAATTGCAAACCGGTCGCCATTGCTAAACCTAAGCCGATTACACTTTTACCAGTCATGCGGGAAAGTGATTTTGCAAGAGGAGTTAGTATAATTAGGCCGGAGTCTGCAAAAACAGGGATTGCGACGACGTATCCTGTTAATGCGAGTGCCCATTCTTCTTTTGCTTTACCAATAAGTTTGATAATTGAGAACGCCATTTGTTCAGCCGCACCTGATTTTTCTAAAATTGCGCCCATCATTACACCGACACCGATAATAATACCGGTACTTCCTAATGTACTACCAAAACCTTTAGTTATTGATTTGATTACTGCTGCAAATTCTTGTCCGCCGATAAGACCCGTAGCTAATGCAGCTAAGATTAATGCAATAAAAACGTGAATACGGGTTTTCATTGCAAGAACTAAAAGAAGTATAATGCCAACGGCTAAACCGAGCAGCATTTGTGACATACTTATTGCTTCCATGTTTTTATCCTTAGTAAGGCGTTTAATTGATGAATAAAACTGTGGTAAAACCTATAGAGATTAGCCACAGTATCGGAACAACCTTAACGTACCAGACAAGGTTTTTTATTATCGAATGTCCAGCCCGGAATTAGAAATTGCATTGCCATAGCATCATCACGTGCGCCTAATCCCATGTTTTTGTAAAGTTCGTGAGCTTTCATGATTTGTCCCATGTCCACCTCAATGCCTAAACCTGGTTTCTTAGGTACTTCAACTAAACCGCCTTTTATTTGTAGCGGCTCTTTCGTTAAGCGTTGATTGCCTTCCTGCCAAATCCAATGTGTATCGATAGCTGTAATGTTGCCCGGTGCGGCAGCTGCAACATGCGTAAACATGGCTAATGAAATATCAAAATGGTTATTTGAGTGTGAACCCCATGTTAGCCCCCATTCATTACACATTTGAGCTACACGAACAGACCCTTGCATAGTCCAGAAGTGTGGATCAGCAAGTGGAATATCTACTGATTGCAATGAAATGGTATGCCCCATTTGACGCCAGTCAGTCGCAATCATATTTGTTGCAGTTGGAAGTCCCGTTGCACGACGGAATTCAGCCATAACTTCACGACCGGAATAACCTTGTTCCGCACCGCATGGATCTTCAGCGTAAGCGAGTACGCCTTTTAATTGTTTACCGATTTTGACAGCTTCATCTAATGACCATGCACCATTCGGGTCTAGGGTAATACGTGCTTCCGGGAAACGTTTAGCAAGCGCCGTTATGGCTTCGGCTTCTTCAAAGCCATCCAATACACCGCCTTTTAATTTAAAGTCATTAAAGCCATATTTTTCATATGCTGCTTCCGCTAAACGGACGACTGATTCCGGTGTCATCGCTTCTTCATGGCGAATGCGATACCATTCGCATGGATCATTTTCTTGACTTTGGTATGCAAGAGTCGTTTTTTTGCGATCGCCTATAAAGAAGAGGTAACCAAGCATTTCCACCGCATCGCGTTGTTGTCCATCTCCCAAAAGTGAAGCTACGGTCACGCCTAAGTGTTGACCTAATAAATCCAACATCGCAGCTTCAATTGCGGTAATTACATGGATTGTGGTGCGCAGGTCAAAGGTTTGTAGCCCACGTCCACCGGCGTCACGATCGTGAAACGTACGACGTACGGTTTCCATCACGTTTTTATATTCGCCAAGCGTTTTACCGAGTACGATCGGTTTGGCATCCTCTAGAGTTTGACGAATTTTCTCACCTCCGGGAACTTCGCCTACGCCAGTGTGCCCACTGTTGTCTTTTAATATAATGACATTACGAGTGAAGTAAGGGCTATGTGCGCCGCTTAAGTTTAATAACATGCTGTCATGGCCAGCTACCGGGATAATTTGCATTTCAGTGATAATGGGTGTGCTCATAATGTAACCTCTTTTGTTTGAATTTTGAAAAGAGCGGTTGATTTTCATCCATTTTTTACCGCACTTGTACATTCGATTTATGCTTAATCAGTCATTATTAAGTGTTTGTGATCAAATTCTCATCCCGGATAATAAATTACAGCAGGATGCCATTATTAGCCCTGATAAAGATGTTTGATATACCGCATTATATTGAACCTAGATATTTTCGGGTTTCACGATTTATCACAAGATAAAAGAGAAATTTGAATTTTCTTTATGCATTTGCATAACAATATGTGAGGAAGATCACAAAAATAGGCTTTGGAGCCTTGTTTTCAACACCAGAAATTAACTTAATAGGTGTTATTTTCGATAAGGTAATGTGAATTTAATAAACTGAATTGGGCTTTTGCATATATATATAAATAATTATATTGTTCTTTTTAGGCGTAATTACAATGATCCTTAAATTGAAACAATTTAGACTTTTTCACAAATTTTATATTAACTGTATTGAAGGAAATAGTTATGAACGAAAAATATATTCCTAATGAATTTCGTCGGAAATTACAGCAAGGTGAAACCCTAATCGGTTGTTGGAGTGCACTAGGTAACCCTATTACTACTGAGATTCTAGGGTTAGCAGGATTTGACTGGTTATTATTTGATGGTGAGCATGCACCGAATGATGTTCTTTCATTTATTCCGCAATTAATGGCGGTAAAAGACAGTAACAGTATGCCGATTGTACGGCCTCCGCAAAATGAACCTGTAGTGATTAAACGACTATTAGATATCGGTTTTTATAATTTTTTAATTCCATTTGTTGAAACGGAAGATGATGCAATTCGTGCTGTTTCTGCTACACGTTATCCTCCGGCCGGTATTCGAGGTGTCTCAGTGGCACATAGAAGTAATGCTTATGGTACGGTGCCGGATTATTTTAAAGTTATCAATGATAATATTAGTGTAATTGTGCAAATTGAGAGCCAAAAAGGGGTTGATAATGTAGAAAAGATAGCAGCTGTAGAGGGCGTAGATTGTGTATTTGTCGGCCCGGGCGATCTGTCTGCTGCGTTAGGTTATCTTGGTCAACCAAATCATCCGGAAGCATTAAAAGTGATTAAATATATTTTTGAAACAGCAAAAAAACATGGTAAAGCATGTGGTATTTTGGCTCCGGTAGAAGAAGATGCCCGTCGTTATCTTGAGTGGGGCGCGACATTTGTTGCTGTGGGCAGTGATCTAGGCGTGTTCAAAGGGGCTACTAGAGCTTTGTGTCATAAATTTAAAGCATAATTTTTTATTTATTATTTAAACAGCAGAAAATATTTTTTCTGTATCAATTAATATTTATTTAAAACAGTAGAGAGGTAAGTTATGAAAATCGGATTTATTGGTCTGGGTATTATGGGTAAACCAATGAGTAAGAATTTAATTAAGGCGGGTTATTCATTGGTTGTGTCAGATTTAAACAAAGCGGCAGTTGATGAACTGGTCGCTTTGGGAGCCTCATCTGCGGCAACAGCAAAAGAGGTTGCCGCGCAGGTAGATATAGTTATCACAATGTTGCCTAATTCACCTCATGTAAAAGCTGTCGTTCTCGGTGAAAACGGGGTTATAGACGGCGCTAAACCGGGTTTAGTCGTTATTGATATGAGTTCAATTGCACCATTAGCAAGTCGAGAAATCTATGCCGAATTAGAGAAAAACGGCGTTGAAATGTTGGATGCACCGGTAAGTGGGGGAGAACCTAAAGCTATTGATGGTAGTTTGTCTGTTATGGTTGGGGGTAAAAAAGCGGTCTTTGATAAATATTATGATGTAATGAAAGCGATGGCCGGATCCGTTGTGTATACCGGTGAAATTGGTGCAGGAAATGTGACTAAGTTAGCCAATCAAGTTATTGTTGCATTAAACATTGCCGCAATGTCAGAAGCATTTATGCTGGCGACTAAAGCGGGTGTTGATCCTGAATTGGTATATCAGGCAATTCGTGGTGGGTTAGCCGGTAGTACCGTGTTGGATGCTAAAGCGCCAATGGTACTGGATCGTAACTTTAAACCGGGTTTTCGTATTGACTTACATATTAAAGACTTGGCGAATGCTTTGGATACATCACATGGTGTCGGGGCAAATTTACCGTTAACTTCAGTTGTTATGGAAATGATGCAGGCGTTACGTTCTGCCGGTGATGACAAGCTGGATCACAGTGCATTGGCTCGTTATTATGAAAGATTAACTAATACGGAGATTAAACGTTTTTAAAGATTATTGATATAAGAGCCAGGGGGCAGAATAAATTATTCTACTCCCTGTTTTTTAGCTTATTTCATTTCAGATAATAATTTTCTAAAAAATATTTTTTGATTATTATTTGAAATGGAATCAGAAATCATAAAAGAGAATAAAAATATGAAAATTGTTATTGCACCCGATTCTTATAAAGAGAGCCTTTCTGCGATGGAAGTCGCTAATACGATTGAAAAAGGATTTAAGCAAGTTTTTCCTGATGCCGAATATATAAAAATACCTGTTGCTGATGGTGGTGAAGGTACGGTAGATACTATGATTGATGCAACTAAGGGCGAAAAAATAGAATTGATTGTCACTGGTGCATTAGGACAACCATTAAATGCGTTTTTTGGCATATCCAATGACAGATCTACTGCATTTATTGAAGTTGCTTCTGCCAGTGGTCTTGCACAAGTACCAGTAGAGAAACGAAATCCGCTAATTACGACAAGTTATGGGGTTGGTGAATTAATTTTGTCTGCATTGGATTTAGGAGCGCGATCTTTCATTATCGGCTTGGGGGGAAGCGCTACTAATGATGGTGGAGCGGGTATGTTACAAGCATTAGGGGTAAAACTTTTAGATGCTGATAATCAAAATATTGGTTACGGTGGTGCAGAGTTGGTTCGTTTGTCTAAAATTGACATATCATCTCTTGATTCGCGTTTGCCCGAATGTCGTTTTAATATTGCTTGTGATGTAACTAATCCGTTAATTGGTGAAACGGGTGCTTCTGCTATTTTTGGACCGCAAAAAGGTGCATCCCCGCAAATGGTGAAGCAATTGGATGCCGCGTTAGCACATTTTGCCTCAATCATCAAGCAGGATTTAAATATTGATGTTAAAGATTTACCGGGAGCAGGTGCCGCCGGAGGGCTGGGGGCTGCATTTGCCGCAGTATTAAATGGTGAGCTGAAAAGTGGTATAGGTATTATTACCGATCTTTTGAATCTGGAAGATAAAATCAAAGATGCTGATTTAGTAATTACCGGAGAAGGTCGTATTGATCATCAAAGCATCAATGGTAAAGTACCTGTTGGTGTTGCTAATATTGCAAAACAATATGATGTACCAGTAATTGGCATTGCGGGTAGCTTAGGACAGGATATCCAAGTGGTATACGATTATGGGTTAGATGCCGTATTTAGTATCTTAAATAAGATTTGTACATTATCTGAAGCTTTTGGGGATGCGGAAATCAATTTAGAAGCTACGGCGCGTAATATTGCTGCGGTATTAAGAATGAATATCCTTAATAAAAAGGACTAGGGTAGAGAAAATCATGTCTGTTTACTTATTAGATGAAAAGCTTGCCCAAAAAATAGTTCAGCGAACGATGGATATTATTGATTGCAATATCAATATTATGGATTCAAAAGGTAAAATTATTGCAAGCGGCGATCTTAATCGTATAGGGGAAATCCATGACGGCGCTTTACTTGTTCTTTCTCAAGGTCGTATTGTTGATATTAATGAAGCGGTAATTCATAGCTTGCACGGTGTACGTCCCGGAATTAATTTACCTCTGCGAGTCGAAGGGAATATTGTCGGTGTTATCGGATTAACGGGTAATCCCACAAGTTTGAAAGAATTTGGCAAGCTAGTGCGGATGACGGCCGAAATGATGTTAGAGCAAGCTCGTCTGTTTAATATGTTGGCACAGGATACTCGTTTAAAAGAAGAGTTAGTACTTAATTTAATCGATAGTGAAACTATTACCCCAAGTTTAGTTGAATGGGCAAATCGGTTAGGCGTGGATTTATCTATTCCTCGGGTTGCTTGTATTATTGAAGTGGATAGTGGCCAATTGGGAATAGAAAATGCACGTAGTGAGTTGCAAAATTTACAGCAGCTTTTAAAGATCCCGGAAAGAGATAATTTAGTTGCTGTGTTATCTTTAACGGAATTGATTATTTTAAAGCCAGCATTAAATAGTTTTGGGCGTTGGGAAGTTGAAGAACAGTTGGCTCGTATCAAACAGTTAGTAGGACGTATGAATGAAAGCGCAAAGTTAAATGTGCGTATTTCATTAGGAAATTATTTTACCGGTGAAAACTCCATTTATTTGTCTTACCGTACCGCTAAAACCACATTAAGCATAGGTAAAGCACGATTACCAAAGCAGAGAATTTATAATTATCAAGATTTAATTCTTCCTGTGTTATTGGAACAATTAAAGGAAGGATGGCAAAGAGAGGAATTGGAACGACCGATTAAAAAATTAAAATTAATGGATAATAATGGTGTTTTAGTGAAAACTCTCTTAGCTTGGTTCGAAAACGATATGCAAACGGTAGCTACCGCAAGGGCTTTATATATACATCGCAACACACTAGAGTATCGTTTACATAAAATCGCTGACTTAACAGGGTTAAATCTTAGTAGTACAGATGATCGTTTTTTGCTCTATATGGCATTACATATATTGTCATAAGTATGTTAATACAATGATTTCTTATAATATCTCATTGCTTTTTCCCCGCTCAATGTTAAAATTCACACTTCTTTGTCGTCGCTGAGTTAGAGATCGGCGAACGATGTATCGTTAACTTCCCGATTATGAGGATTATATTATGTCTCTAAGTACAGAAAAAAAAGCGGAAATTGTTGCCGAATTCGGTCGTGATGCGAAAGATACCGGTTCTTCCGAAGTGCAAATCGCGTTATTAACTGCACAAATCAACCACTTACAGGCTCACTTTGCGGAGCACAAAAAAGACCACCATGGTCGCCGTGGTTTATTACGCATGGTTTCCCGTCGTCGTAAACTGTTGGATTATTTAAAACGTACCAATCTTGAACTTTACACTTCTACGATTGCACGTTTAGGTTTACGTCGCTAATTATTGAGCGTAAGTCCAAAGTCGAAAGCTCTCGTGAAAACGGGAGCTTTTTTGTTATGCGTTGTTGCCTGTCTGAAAGTGCGGTGATTTTTGATCGAAAATTAACCGCACTTTTGCGAGGTTTATTTCACTTCTTTAAACATGATCTCACCCGGAATGACATCGCCCTGCCAGTAGAGTTCGGCGGCGACCTTTTCCGCCAGTTGCAGGAAGGAACGGGTGATTTCGCTGTCCGGTGCGGACACTACGGTCGGCGTGCCGTTATCCATATCTTCACGCAAACGGATATGCAGCGGTTGTTGGGATAAAACGTTGACCTGATATTTTTCCGCCATTTTTTGCGCGCCGCCGGTGCCGAAAATCGGTTCCTGATGACCGCAGTGGCTGCAAATGTGAACCGACATATTTTCCACAATGCCCAATACCGGTACGGCAACCCGCTGGAACATGGCGACGCCTTTGATGGCATCGATTAAAGCAATATCCTGCGGCGTGGTGACCACAATCGCGCCGGTCACCGGAATTTGCTGCGACAGGGTCAGCTGAATATCGCCGGTGCCCGGCGGCATATCAATGACCAGATAATCCAGCTCGGTGCCGTCTTTCGCCCATAAGGTTTCCTGTAATAACTGATTTAATGCGCTGCTTGCCATCGGGCCGCGCCAGATGGTGGCGCTGTCGGCCTCCATCAGAAAGCCGATGGAATTGGCGAGCAGGCCGTAAGCCCGGATCGGATCGATATGTTTGTTGTCCGGTGAGGTCGGACGCTGATCGGCCACCCCTAACATATGCGGAATCGACGGACCGTAAATATCCGCATCCAGAATGCCGACATGCGCGCCTTGTGCCTGCAAAGCCAGCGCCAGATTGACCGCAATGGTTGATTTGCCGACCCCGCCTTTGCCGGAGGTCACCGCGATAATGTTTTTGACCCCTTTGACCGCCGGGTGATTATTGGCGCGTTTTAAGGTGGCGATTTGGTAGTTTAGCAGCCATTTAATTTGCGAGGTGTCACTGATTTTCTGCAACGGCTCGGAAAGTGCGGTCTGTAATTGGGCAAATCCGCTATTCCAGGCAAAAGGCATGGTGATTTCAACCCGTAAAATCGTGCCGCCTTTTTCCACTTTTTTTACCGCGTTTAACGCCGTCAGATCCTGGTGCAGCGTCGGGTGCCGGAATTGTTGGAAAAGCGACTGAATCTGCTGTTTTTGCGTGTCAGTCAGATTGTCAGAAAAGAAAATAGCCATAACTTATTATTCCTTTAAAGCTGGTGAGGTAAATTCGTCGGCTATATTTAAACATGCCGAATCGGCCGTGTTAAGTCAAAATTGTGAAAAGTGCGGTTGAACTGGAAAAAATACCGTGAATCAGGTAAAATCTAGGCCGATTTTTTTGAGGAGAAAGGTAGATAAATCATGTCAAATCCGGCGCGTAAAATTTTGGTCACCTGCGCATTGCCTTATGCCAACGGTCCGATTCATTTAGGTCATATGTTAGAACATATTCAGGCGGATATCTGGGTGCGTTTTCAGCGCATGCGCGGCAACGAAATTTATTTTGTCTGCGCCGACGATGCGCACGGCACGCCGATTATGCTGAAAGCGGATCAAATGGGCATTACGCCGGAACAGCTGATTGCCGAGGTGCAGCAAAGCCATATGGCGGATTTTGCCGGCTTTAATATCAGTTTTGATAATTATCATTCCACTCACAGCGACGAAAATAAAATTTTATCCGAAACCATTTATCAGCGGCTGAAAACCAACGGCTTTATTAAAAGCCGCACCATTTCCCAGTTGTTTGACCCGGAAAAAGGCATGTTTTTGCCGGATCGCTTTGTAAAAGGCACCTGCCCGAAATGCAAATCGCCGGATCAGTACGGCGATAATTGTGAGGTCTGTTCGGCCACATACAGCCCGACGGAGCTGATTAACCCGCGCTCGACGGTTTCCGGCGCCACACCGGTATTAAAAGAAAGCGAACATTTTTTCTTTGACCTGCCAAGTTTCGAAGCGATGCTGAAAGACTGGATCAATTCCGGCACGCTTCAGCAGGAAGTGGCCAATAAAATGCGCGAATGGTTCGATGCCGGCTTGCAGCAATGGGATATTTCCCGCGATGCGCCGTATTTCGGGTTTAAAATTCCGCATACGCAGGATAAATATTTTTACGTCTGGCTGGATGCGCCGATCGGCTATATGGCGTCGTTTAAAAACCTTTGTGATAAAAAGGACGGTATTGATTTCGACAGTTTCTGGCGCCAGGATAGCGAAACCGAGCTTTATCATTTTATCGGCAAAGACATTATGTATTTCCATTCCCTGTTCTGGCCGGCGATGCTGGAAGGCGCGGGGCTGCGCAAGCCGAACAATATTTTCGTGCACGGTTATGTGACGGTAAACGGCGAGAAAATGTCTAAATCGCGCGGCACCTTTATTCAGGCGGCGACTTATCTGAAACATTTGGATCCGGAATGCCTGCGTTATTATTATGCGGCCAAACTGAGCAATCGGATTGATGATCTGGATTTGAATCTGCAAGATTTCGTGCAGCGCGTCAATACGGATCTGGTGAATAAACTGGTTAATCTGGCCTCCCGCAATGCCGGTTTTATTCACAAACGGTTTAACGGTCAATTGGCGGATAAACTGGAAGATGACGCATTATTTGCCGAATTTACCGCACAATCGGAACAGATCGCGACTTATTATGAACAGCGCGAATATGCTAAAGCGGTGCGCGAAATTATGGCGCTGACCGATAAAGCGAATAAATATGTGGATGAAAAAGCGCCGTGGATCATCGCCAAACAAGCAGAGCGTGAGGCTGAATTACAGCAAGTTTGCTCCATGGGCATTCAGCTGTTCCGCCTGCTTATCGGGTATCTGAAACCGATTCTGCCGCAACTGGCGGAACGGGCGGAGGCGTTTCTGCAAACGGAACTGAGCTGGGATAATTTAACCTCGCCGTTGCTGGCGCACCAAATCGCGCCGTTTAAAGCCTTGTTCGCGCGGTTGGAGATGAAACAAATCGACACCATGATCGAGGCATCAAAAGCGGAGAATGCACAGGTCAGCCAAAGTGCGGTCAAAAATACCGCCGTTTCGGCGCCGATTGAACCTTTTGAAGCGACTATCGGCATTGAGGAGTTTGCCAAACTGGATTTGCGGGTGGCGAAAGTGCTGAAATGCGAAGCGGTGCCGGAAAGTAATAAACTGCTTAAGTTTAGCCTGGATTTAGGCGTTGAAACCCGTCAGGTATTTTCCGGCATTAAAGCCGCTTATACGAAACCGCAGGAACTGGAAGGACGTTTGGTTATTATGGTGGCGAATCTGGCACCTCGCAAGATGAAATTCGGCGTTTCCGAAGGGATGATTTTATCGGCCGGTAGCGGCGGCAGCGATTTGTTCCTGCTGGATGCGGATGCGGGCGCACAGCCGGGCAGCCGGGTGAAATAATCCGCCGCAAACAGAGTCATAATCCCTTATCCTGTTGCAGGATAAGGGATTTTTTTCAGCTAATCGGCGTGCCTTTCAGTAATTTACGCATCCAGCTGCGGTTGGCGCTTAAATGCTGCATAATATCTTCACTTAACGGCAAGGGTTCGCCGTAAATCAAAGAGGCCAGCGTTTCGCCTAATAGCGGAGCGGAGGTTAATCCGCGTGAGCCCAGCGCGCCTATCAGATACAGATTCGGGTAGTTCGCCGCATGTTTTATTCCTTGCCGGCGGCGGCGCAGGTTAAACAGATTCCGATAATCTGCGGTTTGTTGCTGAAAATCCGGCACGTTTCCCACCATCGGAATGCGATCACGCACCGCACAGCGCACGCCGACCCGCGCCAGATTGCCCGAAGTATCCACCTCGTTCACCCAATCCATCGGCGCCAGATTACGCTGAATTTTGTGCTGGTTTTCCTGTTGTTCCTGCGGGCTGAAACGGCGATCCGCATTATCGCGCACATGGCTTGCGCCGATGCAATGACTGCTTTTCGCCTGATCCGCCGGCGTGAGATAGCCGTCATAACACAACACCGTTTTAAGTTTCAGCAGATTCGCCGAGGTGGGAATCTGGCTGACCTGACCGCGTACCGGATAAAGTGGCAGTTTTGCCGTTTGAGAAAATTGAGTCAGCCGATGGCCGTTGGCCAGCACCGCGACGCAATGCGTGAACTGTGCGCCATCGGCATTGGTCAGCTGCCAGCCGCCGGAAAGCGGCGAAAGTGCGGTGATTTTTTGCGCAGTTTTGATGATAAGCCCCTGCTGCTGTAAATGGGCGAACATCGTCTGCACAAACTGACGCGGCGCCAGCCAGCCGCCTTGCGCAATAAAACCGCCGCCGCACGGCAGGGGCAATCCCACCGTTTCGCTGAGGGTCTTTTGATCGAGTAAACGGAATAACGTCGACGGCCAGCCACAGGCGGAAATTTTGCCTAATTTGACCGCACTTTTTTGATCGTAGGCGCACAGCGCCACGCCGCAAAACTGATGTTCAAATGCAATGCCTTGTGCAATCGCCCGGCGCAGTTGCTGTTGTCCGTAGGCGAAGGCGTGGATATAAAAACGAATATTGCGCAGATCGTCATCGCTGAGCTGCGGGTAAAACGCGCCCTGTTTATTGCCGGAGGCGTTCAGCGCAGGTTGTTCGTCCTCGCAATAGAGCGTGACGCGGGCGCCGCGCTGCAGCAGGGAAAGTGCGGTGAATAATGAGGCGATTCCGCCGCCGATTACCGCAACATCAGGCTTTGACTCGAAATGCGCCGGCTGCGCCAGATACCAAGGCGTATTGATGGTAGGCGCCGGGGCGTCATGAGGTTTAATGCCATGCAGACATTCGCGTTTTTGACCGAACCCCTTGCGTTTGCTGACCTCGAATCCTGCCTGTTGCAGCCCTTTACGCACGGCACCGGCGGCGGTAAAGGTGGCGAAGGTGCCTTGCGGTTTGGTGTAGCGGTACATGTTGCGATACAGCTCATCGTTCCACATTTGCGGATTTTTAGCCGGCGAAAAACCGTCAAGAAACCAAGCGTCGATGCGCTGGCACATATAATCCCCCAGCTGCGGCAGGTTATCGGCAATATCGCCGAACCACACATCCAGCGTAGTTTCGGCAAAATGCAGGCGATAACAGCCGGCGATCGGCTCCGGCCAGTCCTGTTGCAGCTGTTGCGCCAGCTCGCTGAATTCCGGATAGGCGCGGTGAATCTCGGCCAGCTGCGCGGCGGACAGCGGATATTTTTCAAAGGAAATAAAAAACAGGCGCGTCAGCGGCGAGTGCGGATAATCACGGCGAAAGCGCCGAAACAGCGCCGTGGCAGCAAAAAAATTCAAGCCGGTGCCGAAGCCGGTTTCGGCGATGACAAAATGCCGTTGGTGACATTGTTGCCAGCGCGACCAAAGGTGATTGCCCTGCAAAAACACATAACGGCTTTCCTGCAAGCCGTCCTGATTGGAAAAATACACATCGTCGAAGCGGGTGGAAACCGGCGTGTTCGTTTGATTAAAATAGATCTCGGCGGGAGTAACGTGAAGGCGCATGTCGCTGTCCTTTGTGGGAAAAATTTCTTTTGCTATAATAGCGGAATTTTCCGCATTGGTCGAACCTTCAAAGAAATACTTGCAATATTTTCATTTCGTAGTAAGTTAGCGACCGTGTTCTTATTTTTAACCGTCAAACACATTAAGGAAATGATCTATGAAAAGAGCAGTGATTACGGGCTTCGGTGTAATCTCCAGTATCGGCAATAATAAAGATGAGGTGCTGGCCTCATTGAAAGCGGGTAAATCAGGTATTGAAGCGGTACCTTCTTTCATTGAAATGGGCATGCGCAGCCACATCGCCGGTACCATTAAGTTAAATCCTGCAGAATTCATTGATCGCAAAGTGTATCGTTTTATGGGCGATGCCGCGGCCTATGCTTACCTTGCTATGAAAGAAGCGATTGAAGATGCTGGGCTGAGCGCAGAGCAGGTGTCTAATGATCGTACTGGTCTTGTGATCGGCGCCGGTACCGGTTCGGCGCATAATCAGCTGGTTGCCTGCGATGCGGTGCGCGGCCCGCGCGGCATTAAAGCGGTCGGCCCTTATGCGGTGACTAAAACCATGGCCTCCAGCGTGTCCGCCTGTCTGGCCACTCCATATAAAATCCGCGGTGTGAATTACAGTATCAGCTCCGCCTGCGCAACCTCGGCGCATTGTATCGGGAATGCGCTGGAATTAATTCAGCTGGGTAAACAGGATATTGTGTTTGCCGGCGGCGCGGAAGAATTGTCTTGGGAATGCGCCACTGAATTTGACGCCATGGGCGCGGTATCCACGAAATATAACGATACCCCGACCAAAGCCTCCCGTGCATATGATGCCAACCGCGACGGCTTCGTAATTGCCGGCGGCGGTGCGGTCGTGGTGGTCGAAGAGCTGGAACATGCGCTGGCACGCGGTGCCAAAATTTATGCGGAAATCGTCGGTTACGGCGCGACTTCCGACGGTTATGATATGGTTGCGCCGAGCGGTGAAGGTGCGGAACGTTGCATGAAACAGGCGATGGCAACCGTAGATACGCCGATCGATTATATTAATGTGCACGGTACTTCTACTCCGGTCGGCGATGTAAAAGAGCTGGGCGCGATTAAAAATGTGTTCGGCGACAACGTGCCGCCGCTTTCCTCCACCAAATCCATGACCGGCCACTCTTTAGGCGCGGCGGGTGCCCATGAGGCGATTTACAGTTTGTTGATGCTGGAACACGATTTTATCGCACCGAGTATCAATATCGAAACGCTGGACGAGCAGGCGGCGGGCATGAATATCGTGACCGAAACGAAAGAAAATGCCGGTTTGCGCACGGTTATGTCAAACAGTTTCGGCTTCGGCGGTACCAACGCCGCGCTGGTATTCAGACGTTACAGCAAATAATAATTTGCGCACAAAACAGACAATGCGGCATTTTAGCCGCATTTTTTTCGCCTGTGGTTTATGAGACAACAGTGCGCTGGAAACGGATTAACATGAGCGATAGGCGAAAAACAGGCGTAATTTCCACCGCACTTTTTATCGCTCAAGAGGCGGTTAACGTAAAGTCTCTTCCAGTCGTTCGAGGCCTAAGGTTAATTCTTCCGCTGAAATATTCAGCGCCGGGGCGAAACGCAGCACGTTCGGCCCTGCCACTAATATCATCAAACCGTTATCCGCCGCTTTCTTCACGAAATCCGCCGCCTTGCCCCGATAGCGGTCGATCAGTTCGGTACCGATGAGTAATCCCTCACCGCGAATTTGCTTAAACCGGGCATATTTTTGATTAAGCGAGTTAAGAGCAGCGATAAATTGCGCCGAAGTGCGGTTCACATTGGCCAGAAATTCCGGCGCGGAGAGAATATCCACAACTTTTGCGGCAACCGCACAGGCCAGCGGATTGCCGCCGAAAGTGGTGCCGTGTACGCCCGGCGTAAAGCTGGCGGCGATGTTGTCGGTCGTCATCATCGCACCGATAGGAAAGCCGTTTGCCAGTGCTTTGGCGGAAGTTAAAATATCCGGTGTAACGCCGTATTTCATATAGGCGTAGAAATGGCCGGTGCGCCCCAGCCCGGTTTGCACTTCGTCGAAAATCAGCAATGCGTTATTTTCATCGCATAATCGGCGCAAGCCCTGTAAAAATGCCGGAGTTGCCGGCTGCACGCCGCTTTCTCCCTGAATCGGCTCAACGATCACCGCGCAGGTGTGATCGTCGATGACGGCGTTGACTGCCGCCAGATCATTAAACGGCACATGTACGATATCCGCCGGTTTCGGGCCGAAGCCGTCGGAATATTTCGCCTGACCGCCGACGCTGACGGTAAACAGGGTGCGGCCGTGGAAACTCTGCTTGAACGAAATAATTTTGCTTTTCTGCGCGCCGAAATGATCGAAGGCGTAACGGCGTGCCAGTTTTAGCGCCGCTTCGTTGGCCTCGGCGCCGGAGTTGACAAACATAACGCGCTCGGCAAAGGTTTTGTCGGTTAATTTGCCGGCCAGCGCCAGAGCCGGTTCGTTGGTAAACCAGTTGCTGGAATGCCAGAGGGTTTCGCCCTGTTGTTTCAATACCGCGACGATTTCGTCAGGGCAGTGGCCCAGCGCGTTGACCGCGATACCGCTGGTGAAATCAATATATTCGCGCCCGGCCTGATCCCATACCCGGCAGCCTTTGCCTTTTACCGGAATAAAATCGGCCGGTGCGTAATTCTGGATCATGACCTGATCGAAGGTTTGTCTGCTATAGGTATTCATTCTGCCGTCCTTATAGTGCATGAGTAGAAATGTGCTTTCAGCATAATCCTAAATGAATATTTAGTCAAATTAATGAATAAAAATTCGTTAGTTGGTACCGCCCACCGTAATGCGGTCAATTTTTAATGCCGGCTGACCGACACCGACCGGAACGCTTTGTCCTTCTTTGCCGCAAACGCCGATACCGTGATCCAGCTCCACGCTGTCCGCCACCATGGACACATTCTGCATCACTTCGATGCCGCTGCCGATTAGGGTTGCGCCTTTTACCGGTTTGCTGATTTTGCCCTTTTCGATTAAGTAAGCCTCCGAGGTGGAAAACACGAATTTGCCGGAGGTAATATCCACCTGCCCGCCGCCGAAGTGCGGTGCGAAAATGCCGCGATCGACAGAGGCGATCAGATCGTCAAACCGGCTCTGGCCGGCCAGCATGTAGGTATTGGTCATGCGCGGCATCGGCAGATGCGCATAGCTTTCGCGGCGTCCGTTGCCCGTCGGCGGCATGCCCATCAGGCGCGCGTTCATTTTATCCTGCATATAGCCTTGCAAAATACCGTCTTTAATCAGCACATTGCGCCGGCTCGGCACGCCTTCATCGTCAACGGTAAGCGAACCGCGGCGATCCGGCAGCGTGCCGTCGTCAACAATCGTACACAGCGGCGAGGTCACCAGCTCGCCGAGTTTTCCGCTGAATAATGAGCTTTGTTTGCGGTTGAAATCGCCTTCCAGACCGTGTCCCACCGCTTCGTGCAATAAGACGCCCGGCCAGCCTGCGCCTAAAATCACCGGCATGGCGCCGGCCGGAGCGGGAACCGCATTCAGATTAATCAGCGCCTGACGAACCGCCTGTTTGGCGAAATAGACCGCGCGGATTTCGCCCTGATACGGCTGTAGGAACCAATCCAGCGCAAAACGTCCGCCGGCACCGGCACCGCCGCGCTCGCGTTTGCCGTCCTGTTCCACCAGCACCGACACCGATAACCGCACCAACGGGCGGATATCCGCCGCCAGCGTACCGTCGGTTGCAGTGATGAGGATTTCTTCATACACGGCGCTTAAACTCGCCGACACCTGTGTGACGCGCGGGTCTTCCGCCCGCGCGGTGCGATCGACTAAATGCAGCAACTCAATTTTCTGTGCTTTACTCAGACTGTCCAGCGGGTTTAAGGCGGCGTAGCGTAAGGTCGGTATAACCGCATTAAAGCGCTGTACCCTGAGCGGTTGAGCCGCTTGTGCCGGCGCGATACCTTTCACCGCATCGGCGCATTGCTGTAACGTGGCGAGATTGATTTGATCCGAATAGGCAAAACCGGTTTTTTCGCCGCTGACGGCGCGTACGCCGACGCCGCGATCGATATGGAAACCGCCTTCTTTGATAATGCCGTCTTCCAGCACCCAGTTTTCGTCCTGACTGAGTTGAAAATACAGATCCGCATAATCGATATGGCGCCGGGCAAGGCGATCAAAGATATTGGATAAATCTTGCAGAGATAAATTGCTTTGGCCAAGCAGGCTTTGGGTGACGTTGTTTAACATAGTTTTCTCATGGATTGGCGATCAGCCCGCCGCACGGCATTCGCCCATGGGAAGGGCGACATTTTCCGATTCGGTTTGCTGATCGCAATAATAATTAAGTAAAATCAAAGGGATAAAACATCAAAAACGGATGAGCGGCAGGTTGATTTTGCCGGGCGGCAGAAAAAGTGCGGTCGTTTTTTCGCACGTTTTTTACCGTTTATGCTTACATTACCACCACGTCAAACTGTTCCTGATGATAGAACACTTCGGTTTTGATTTGAATCTGTTTGCCGATAAACACTTCCAGCTCCGCGACCAGACCGTGACTTTCCTCATTAATCAGATAATCCGCCACCGCTCTTGAGGCATACACCACAAACTGTTCGCTGGAAAATAAATGATGCACGCGGATGATTTCGCGCATGATTTCGTAACAGACGGTTTCCACCGTTTTCACCCGGCCGCGGCCTTTGCAGGCGGGGCATTCACCGCATAATACATGTTCCAGACTTTCCCGCGTGCGTTTACGGGTCATCTCCACCAGTCCGAGTTGAGTAAAGCCGTTGACACTGGTTTTTACCCGATCTTTTGACAGCGCCTCCTGCAACGATTCCAGCACGCGGGCGCGGTGTTCTTCGGTTTGCATATCGATAAAATCAATGATGATAATGCCGCCCAGATTGCGCAGTTGCAATTGTTGCGCGATCGCCTTGGTGGCTTCGATATTGGTGTTGAAGATGGTTTCTTCCAGATTGCGGTGACCGACGAATGCGCCGGTATTAATATCAATGGTGGTCATCGCTTCGGTCTGTTCGATAATCAGATACCCGCCGGATTTTAAATTTACCCGGGTATCCAGCGCGGTCTGAATGGCGGCTTCGACGCCATAAACGTCGAACAGCGGCTGACTGCCGGAATACAGCACCAGTTTATCCGTTAAGGTCGGCATAAATTCCGCGGTGAACTGACTGACTTCGGTAAAACACAGTTTTGAGTCGATGCGGATTTTTTCCAGACCGGCGCCGATAAAATCCCGCAAAATCCGTTGGGTCAGCGCCAGTTCGCCGTATAACATGGAACGGGTCGGGTATTTGCCGCGGCGTTCCATCACTTTTCGCCACAAGCGTTTCAGAAAATCCGCATCCTGTTTCAGATCGTCTTCCGTCGCCCCTTCGGCGGCAGTGCGAATGATAAAGCCGCCCAGTTCGTCACAAAGCGGCAATACCAGCTCTTTTAACCGTCCGCGCTCTTCTTCGCTTTCAATCCGCTGCGAGACGCCGACATGACTGTTTTCCGGCATAAACACCAAATAGCGGGAGGGCAGGGTGATATCGGTAGTCAGCCGTGCGCCTTTGGTGCCGAGCGGGTCTTTCACCACCTGCACCACGATATCCTGACCTTCGCGAACCAATTCGGCGATATCTTTGACGATAAACTGTTTTTTCTCGTTTTCGTCAACACATTCGGTGTGCGATACGATATCCGAGGCGTGCAAAAATGCCGCTTTTTCTAAGCCGATATCCACAAACGCCGATTGCATGCCCGGTAGCACGCGCGTGACCCGCCCTTTGTAAATGTTGCCTACGATACCCCGTTTTGCCTGACGCTCAATATGAACTTCTTTTAAAATCCCTGTGTCCACTAACGCGATACGGGTTTCGTTCGGCGTTACGTTCACCAATAATTCGACAGATTCCATAACTAAAAATGAATTAAAATTTATTATTTACCGGACGTTAGTCTAGCGAAAAGGAAAATAGAATAATAGTACCAAATAGGGTAAAATGCGACCTTTGTCAAATTTTTATACTATAAAATAGCGTTTAAATAGCTTTTGTGAGGTCGTGATGTTGGGATTGGATCCGACGCTGATTACCTTTGTGGTTTATATTTTGGGGATGTTGCTGATAGGGGTACTGGCATATTATTACACGAATAGTCTGTCCGATTATATTCTCGGCGGGCGCCGCTTAGGCAGCTTTGTCACCGCGATGTCGGCGGGCGCGTCGGATATGTCCGGCTGGCTGTTGATGGGATTGCCCGGCGCGGTTTATCTGACCGGACTGGTGGAAGGCTGGATCGCACTCGGGCTAACGTTGGGCGCGTATTTAAACTGGCTGTTTGTGGCCGGGCGGCTGCGGGTCTATACCGAAATCAACAATAACGCGTTGACGTTGCCGGAATATTTTCATCATCGTTTCGGCGCCGGTCGCAGTACGCTGAAAATCGTTTCCGCCTCGGTGATTCTGGTTTTTTTCACCATTTATTGCGCCTCCGGTGTGGTGGCCGGCGCCAAATTGTTTCAGAATCTGTTTGCGGTGCAATATTCCACCGCACTTTGGTACGGCGCATTCGCCACCATTGCTTATACGTTTATCGGCGGTTTTCTGGCGGTCAGCTGGACGGATACGATTCAGGCCACATTGATGATTTTTGCCTTGATTCTCACGCCGGTGATGGTGATCGTCGCCCTCGGCGGAATTGACGCATTAAGTGCGGTGCTAAATCAGGCGGAATCCGTGGCACACAAGGATTTCACCGATCTCTTCGGCCAAACGACCACTTTGGGCTTGTTAAGTCTGACCGCCTGGGGGCTGGGCTATTTCGGGCAGCCGCATATTCTGGCGCGTTTTATGGCGGCGGACAGCGTAAAATCCTTAACTAATGCGCGCCGCATCAGTATTACCTGGATGATTCTCTGTTTAGTCGGCGCCATCGGCATCGGTTTTTTCGGTATCGCGTATTTTTACGCTCAGCCGCAGGCGGCGGCAACGGTGAATCAGGAACCGGAACAGGTATTTATCGAATTGGCCAAACTGCTGTTTAATCCTTGGATTGCCGGCGTGCTGCTGTCCGCCATTCTGGCGGCGGTGATGAGTACCCTGAGCTGCCAGCTGCTGATTTCCTCCAGCGCCATCAGCGAGGATTTTTACAAAGGCTTTATTCGCCCGCAGGCATCGGAAAAAGAACTGGTCTGGCTGGGACGGGCGATGGTGTTGCTGATTGCGGCCGTCGCCATTTGGATCGCGCAGGATGAACACAGCAAAGTGCTGCAACTGGTGCAGTTTGCCTGGGCGGGCTTTGGCAGCGCATTCGGGCCGGTGGTGCTGTTTTCTCTGTTCTGGAAACGTATGACCGCTTCTGCCGCGCTGGCGGGAATGTTGGTCGGGGCGCTGACTGTGTTCGGCTGGAAAAGCGTGATTGCGCCGACAAGTCCGTGGTACGGCGTCTATGAAATGATACCGGGGTTCGGCGCCGCCTGCCTTGCGATTATCGCCGTATCGTTACTGTCCGCCGCGCCGGAAGCGGCTGTTATCAACACCTTCGAACAGGCCAAAAAGGCTTATAAAGAGGCATTATGATTGATTTTCGTCCGTTTTATCAACAAATCGCCGTAGGAGAGCTATCCGCGTGGCTGGAAACCTTACCGCAGCAACTGAAACAATGGGAAAGCCAGACTCACGGCGATTATGCCAAATGGGCAAAACTGATTGATTTTCTACCGCACTTAACGGCGGATCGGATTGAGCTGAAAAGTGCGGTCAGATCCGAGCGCGATTTTGCCCTTTCCGCGGGTGAGCGGCAGCGGATTATTCATCATCTTAAACAGTTAATGCCGTGGCGCAAAGGGCCGTACGATTTACACGGCATTCATATCGATTGTGAATGGCGCTCGGATTTTAAATGGCAGCGCGTTCTGCCCCATCTGGCGCCGTTGCAGGATCGCATCGTGCTGGATGTGGGCTGCGGCAGCGGTTATCATATGTGGCGGATGCTCGGCGAGGGCGCCAAAACCGTGGTAGGTATTGATCCGACGGAATTGTTTCTGTGTCAGTTTGAAGCGGTGCGCAAATTACTGAATAATGATCGCCGTGCCAATCTGATTCCGCTGGGTATTGAACAGATGCAGCCGCTGGGGATATTCGATACGGTATTTTCCATGGGCGTGTTGTATCATCGCAAATCGCCGTTTGAGCATCTTACCCAGTTGAAAAATCAGCTGCGCAACGGCGGCGAACTGGTGCTGGAAACTCTGGTGGTGGACGGCGATGTCAATACGGTACTGGTGCCGGCGGATCGTTATGCCAAAATGAAAAACGTTTATTTTATTCCTTCCGTTGCGGCGTTAATCCGCTGGTTGGAAAAAGCGGGATTCCGGCAGGTGCGCTGTGTTGATGTGGCGGTAACGAGCCTGCAGGAGCAGCGCAAAACCGAGTGGCTGGAAAATGAAAGCCTGATTGATTTTCTTGATCCGCAGGATCACGGTAAAACCATTGAAGGCTATCCCGCACCGAAAAGAGCGGTGATTTTGGCGAATAAATAATGCCGACAACGGCAGAAACAGGCTCAAAAAAATGCACCCTGAGCGGTTGTTCCGCTGGCGGGTGCAAAGTCTGTATTAACTGATGCTAACGGCGATTACGCGTAGTACATCTCAAATTCCACCGGGTGCGGTGTCATATTCAGACGTTCCACTTCTTTGCGTTTCATGGCGATAAAGGTCTCAACAAATTCCTTGCTGAATACGCCGCCCTGAATTAAGAATTCATAATCGTTTTGCAGACTGTTCAGCGCTTCTTCCAGAGAACTGGATACCGCCGGGATTTCTTTCAGTTCTTCCGGCGGCAGATCGTAAAGATTTTTATCCATCGCATCGCCCGGATGAATTTTATTGATAATACCGTCCAGACCCGCCATTAACAGCGCCGAGAACGCTAAATACGGGTTGGCCAGCGGATCCGGGAAGCGGGCTTCGATACGGATCGCTTTCGGACTGGTAACCGCCGGAATACGGATTGAGGCGGAACGGTTGCTGGCGGAATAAGCCAGTAATACCGGCGCTTCAAAACCCGGCACCAAACGTTTGTAGGAGTTGGTGGACGGATTGGTGAACGCGTTCAGCGCTTTGGCATGTTTGATGATACCGCCGATATAATACAGCGCGGTTTCGGAAAGTCCGGCATATTTATCACCCTGGAAGATATTTTTGCCGTCTTTGCTCAGCGACATATTGCAGTGCATGCCCGAGCCGTTGTCGCCGGTGATCGGTTTCGGCATAAAGCAGGCGGTTTTACCGTGTTCGGCGGCAACATTTTGCACCACATATTTATAAATCTGAGTTTCGTCGGCTTTTAAGGTCAGCGAATTGAAACGGGTGGCGATTTCGTTTTGTCCTGCGGTGGCGACTTCATGGTGATGCGCTTCGATAACCAAGCCCATTTCTTCCAGCAGCAGACACATTTCGGAACGCAGATCATGAGCCGTGTCATTCGGCGCCACCGCGCAATAGCCGCCTTTTTTCAGCGGACGGTAAGCGTTGTTGCCGCCTTCATAGCGTTTGTTGGTGTTCCAGGCAGCTTCAATGTCATCCACCACATAGGAATTACCGTTCATGGACGCCTCGAAGCGCACATCGTCAAATAAGAAAAATTCCGGTTCCGGGCCGAAGAACACGTTGTCGGCGATACCGGTGGAACGCATATAGTTTTCTGCGCGGGTGGCGATTGAACGCGGGTCGCGATCGTAACTTTGCATGGTGCTCGGTTCATAAATGCTACAGCGCAGGGATAAGGTCGGGATTTGCGCGAAAGGATCGACCACCGCGGTTTCGGCAATCGGCATTAACAGCATATCCGCTTTATTGATGGCCTTCCAGCCTTCCACGGATGAACCGTCGAACATTTTACCGTCTTCAAACAGGTCTTCATCGACCAGACTGACGGGCAGTGAGACGCCGTGTTCTTTGCCCTTGATATCGGTAAAGCGCAGAAGAACGAATTTGATGTCGTTTTCTTCAATCAGTTTGAATACATTCGCAACAGCAGCTGCTTTTGACATAAGATAATCCTCTATAAATAAGATGGGTGAAATTCGGACGTTGTGTATTATAAAGCACGTTGCTAAAAATAACATATCATTTATAAAAAACAAGTGTTAATTTGAAATTAATCAATGAAATTATTTATTTTATGTGATTTTGTTTAATTTAATTGCTGTTTTGTTATTTCCATTTTAATTAAAGCCGCTTTTATTGAATTGATACCCGGTTCGGTATCATGTGGAGCCGTATTATTTAATAGCCCGCCAATCGAAAAAGTTGTATAATCTGCCACCTTTCGAATAATGCCCGTTTATTGTGCATTGTCCGTTGCTGCAAAAATCCCTTTTATTGAATAGATTAAGAATCATCAAATGACAGAAACAATTGATATTAATAAATTGCGTAATATCGCAATTATCGCTCACGTTGACCACGGTAAAACGACGCTGGTGGATAAACTTCTGCAACAATCCGGTACGCTGGAAGCCAGCCGCACCGACACCGACGAACGGGTAATGGATTCCAACGATTTGGAAAAAGAACGCGGCATTACGATTCTGGCCAAAAATACCGCGATCAACTGGAACGGTTATCGTATTAATATCGTGGACACCCCGGGACACGCGGACTTCGGCGGCGAAGTGGAGCGTGTGCTTTCGATGGTGGACAGCGTACTGTTAGTGGTGGACGCTTTTGACGGCCCGATGCCGCAAACCCGTTTTGTCACGCAAAAAGCCTTTTCGCACGGCTTAAAGCCGATTGTGGTGATCAATAAAGTGGATCGCCCGGGCGCGCGTCCGGACTGGGTGGTGGATCAGGTTTTCGATTTGTTTGTTAATCTGGGCGCCACCGACGAACAACTGGATTTCCCGATTATCTACGCTTCCGCGCTTAACGGCGTTGCCGGTTTGGAACATGAGGCGCTGGCCGCGGATATGACGCCGTTGTTTGAAGCGATTGTTAAATATGTCGCACCGCCGCAAGTCGAATTGAACGCTCCGTTCCAGATGCAGATTTCCCAACTGGATTACAATAATTATGTGGGAGTGATCGGTATCGGGCGGATTAAACGCGGCACGGTCAAACCGAATCAGGCGGTGACCATTATCGACAGCGCCGGCAAAACCCGTAACGGTAAAATCGGTCAGGTGCTGGGGCATCTCGGTCTGCAACGCTATGAAGAAGATCTGGCGCAGGCGGGCGATATTGTGGCGATTACCGGTCTGGGCGAGCTGAATATTTCCGATACCGTTTGTGACATTAATAATGTGGAAGCGCTGCCGGCGCTGACTGTGGACGAACCGACGGTCACCATGTTTTTCTGTGTGAATACCTCGCCGTTTTGCGGTAAAGAGGGCAAATTCGTTACCTCCCGTCAGATTCTGGAACGCCTGAATAAAGAATTGGTGCACAATGTGGCGCTGCGGGTGGAAGAAACCCAGAATCCGGATGAATTCCGGGTGTCCGGGCGCGGCGAACTGCACCTTTCCGTGTTGATCGAAAATATGCGCCGCGAAGGCTATGAGCTGGCGGTATCCCGTCCGAAAGTGATTTATAAAGAAGAAAACGGCCGCAAACAGGAACCGTTCGAACAGGTGACCATCGATATTGAGGAACAACATCAGGGCGCCGTGATGGAAGCGCTGGGTATCCGCAAAGGCGAAGTGAAAGACATGATTCCGGACGGCAAAGGTCGTACCCGACTGGAATATGTGATCCCAAGCCGCGGTTTGATCGGCTTCCGCAACGAATTTATGACCATGACTTCCGGTACCGGTTTGCTGTATTCCACTTTCAGCCATTATGATGATGTGAAAGCGGGCGACATCGGACAGCGTAAAAACGGCGTGCTGATTTCAAACGCCACCGGTAAAGCGCTGGCTTATGCCTTATGGGGATTGCAGGAACGCGGTAAACTGATGATCGACCACGGGGTTGAAGTGTATGAAGGGCAGATTATCGGCATTCACAGCCGTTCCAATGATCTGACCGTAAACTGTCTGCAAGGTAAAAAGCTGACCAATATGCGCGCCTCCGGTAAGGACGATGCGATTCAGCTGACCACGCCGATTAAGTTCTCCCTTGAACAGGCTATTGAGTTTATCGACGACGATGAACTGGTGGAAGTGACGCCGGTTTCCATCCGTATCCGTAAGAAACTGTTGACGGAAATGGATCGCAAACGCGCCAACCGCACCACGACCAGCACCAGCACGCATTAAGCGTAAAAACGATGAAAAAAAACACCGCACTTCATAAAAGTGCGGTGTTTTTTTATCCCGAATTTTTATCTCCCGCATACTGTTTATTCCTAAAACGGTTTCGGCCTGAAAATATCTTTTTCCGGCATGAACTTTTATTTTGCCCGTCCGTCTAATGCCTGCGTAACCACTAACGATTTTAGCAGGATTTTTATGTTTCGATTTCCACGTTTGCATTTAACCAGCTCGGCGCTGATTGCGCTGACAGCGCTGTATTTTACCTTGGTACTGAATTTCGCCTTTTACAGCAAAGTGCTGGCGCTTCATCCGTTTAGCGGTAAGCCGGAAGATTATTTCTTGCTGACCGTGCCGTTTTTCGTGTTTTTCACGCTGAATGCCGTTTTTCAGCTCTTGGCGCTGCCGCTGCTGCATAAAATTATTATGCCGCTGTTGCTGATTATCAGCGCGGCGATAGCGTACAGCGAAGTTTTTCTGGATGTGTATTTCACCACGGATATGCTGGAAAACGTGCTGCAAACCACGCCGGCGGAAAGCGCGCGCATGGTAACCTGGCAGTATGTGGGGTGGATTGTGCTGTTCGGGCTGCTGCCGGCGTTGTTGTATCTGGCGGTGAAGGTGGATTACCGCCGCACCGTTGCGGAAATCGGTTTCCGGCTCGGCGCTATTGTGCTTTCTGCGCTGGTGATTGTCGGCATCGCAAAATTTTTCTTTCAGGATTACGCCGCCTTTGTGCGCAACAATAAACCGGTGGTGAACCTGATTTTGCCGTCAAACTTTATTACGGCGGGCGTGAATAAACTCAAACGCCTGCGCGATGCAAACCGGCCGTATGAGCGGATCGGGCTGGACGCACAGCAGGCAAAACCGGATCCTTACCGCCATTTCACCGTGATTGTGGTGGGCGAAACCACCCGCGCGCAAAACTGGGGATTAAACGGTTATGCGCGGCAAACCACGCCGCAACTGGCGGCGCGCGGCGATGAGGTGATTAATTTCAACCATGTCACCAGCTGCGGCACGGCGACGGCGGTGTCGGTGCCTTGTATGTTTTCTTTTTTGAACAAAGATCAGTACGACGGTTCCAAAGCGGAAAAAATGGATAATCTGCTGGATGTGCTGCAACGGGCGGGGGTGAATATTTTCTGGCTGGATAACAACAGCGACTGCAAGGGCGTGTGTGTGCGCGTGCCGAATGAAACGGTGAATATGACACTGAAAGAATACTGCACCGAAGGCGAATGTCTGGATGAAGTGTTGCTGCGGGATTTTGATAAAATCCTGAATGAAACCAATAAAGATACGGTGCTGATTTTGCATACCATCGGCAGCCACGGGCCGACCTATTACGAACGTTATACGCCGGCATTCCGCAAATTTCTGCCCACCTGCGATACCAACCAGATTCAGAATTGCAGTAACGAACAGCTGGTGAATACCTATGACAACGGGATTTTGTATATTGATAATTTCTTAAATACGGTGATCGGCAAACTGGAACACCGCGATGATCTGGAAAGTGCGGTCTATTATGTGTCCGATCACGGCGAATCCCTCGGTGAGAACGGCATGTATCTGCACGGCGCGCCTTACGCCATCGCACCAGAACAGCAAACCCGAGTGCCGATGATCTTCTGGTTTTCAAAAACCTGGCAAAAGAATGAGGGCGTCGATCTGGATTGCCTCAGAGCGCGGGCGAAAACCGAACCGTTTTCCCACGATAACTTATTCAGTACGGTTATCGGTATGATGGATATGAATTTAAAAACCGCCGTTTACCAACCGCAGCTGGATATTCTGGCGGCCTGTAAACGGCATTAACGCACCAAGTTCAAGCCCCGTCCGGCTGCGGAATTTGGCCGGGCGGGATGTAGAGGCGCTGAAAGTGCGGTTATTTTTTCGGCTGTTTTTGTAACAGATAATCCAGCACCACCTGATGATGATCGCGGGTTTTGAATTTATCGAAAACCTGCTCGATATTGCCCTGTTCATCAATCAAAAAGCTGATGCGGTGAATGCCGTCGAAGGTGCGCCCCATAAATTGCTTTTCGCCCCATACGCCGAACTGCTCGGCAACGTGATGATCCACATCGGATAACAGAGTGAAATTTAAGGCTTTTTTCTCGCTAAACGCGGCCAGTTTTGACGGACTGTCGGGGCTGATGCCCACAACCGCCACGCCTAATTTATCCAGCTCGCTTTTGCTGTCGCGCAATCCGCAGGCCTGTGTGGTACAGCCGGGCGTCAGCGCTTTAGGGTAAAAATAAACCAGCACTTTTTTACCGGCAAAATCTGTCAGCGAAACCGGCGTGTTGTTTTGATCCGGCAGTTGAAAGTGCGGTGCGGGTGCGCCGGCGTTTAATCGGTTCATTTAAAATCTCCTTAAAAAATTTGTGCCATATCTAAAAAATGAAAAAAATCGCTTGCAAATTCAGGCTATTTTAGCGATCTTAAATAAACTTTTTCAAGCAGACTCGGCATCGATAACAAAAATAAATCTGGAGGTTTTTATGACTGCGAGCAATCCTTTGTTTTTCGGCAGTATCACCGCAATGGTTACCCCGATGGACAATCACGGCGAAGTGGATTTCGACGCATTGGAAAAATTGGTTGAATATCATGTGGCGGCAGGAACGCACGGTATTGTGTCGGTAGGCACTACGGGCGAATCCGCCACCTTAAGCATTGAAGAAAATGTCAAGACCATCTTAAAAACCGTGGAATTTGCCGCCGGGCGGATTCCGGTTATCGCCGGCGCCGGGGCGAACGCCACCAGCGAGGCAATCACCATGACCAAACTGTTGAATGACAGCGGCGTCGCCGGTTGTTTGTCCGTTGTGCCTTATTATAATAAACCGACTCAGGAAGGCATGTATCAGCATTTCAAGGCCATTGCCGAATGTACCGATTTACCGCAGATTTTATATAATGTGCCGGGGCGTACCGGCAGTGATATGCAGCCGGAAACCGTGGGGCGTCTGGCCGAAGTGAAAAATATCGTCGCGATTAAAGAAGCTACCGGCGATGTCAGTCGGGTGGCGAAAATCAAACAGCTGGCCGGTGAGGAATTTATCGTATTAAGTGGCGATGATGCCACCGGTCTGGAGAGCATGAAAGCCGGCGGCGAGGGCGTGATTTCCGTCACCAATAATGTGGCGGCGGCGGATATGGCGAAAATGTGTAATCTTGCGCTGGCCGGTAAATTTGAGGAAGCGGAAGCGATTAATCAGCGTCTGATGGCGTTGCATAAAAATCTGTTTATCGAATCGAATCCGATTCCGGTTAAATGGGCGTGCTATAAACTGGGCTTAATTCCCGAACCGGTGCTGCGTTTACCGCTGACCACGTTAAGTGCCGGCGCGCAGCCGAAAGTGCTGGATGCCTTAAAAACCGCCGGTCTGCTATAAACCGGTTTGATTTTTCGTTTAGGGTCTGCAGGATGAATGCAGACCCTAAACTTTTTGTTTGATCTGTTGTCAAACACTGACGAAACAACATGGAACAGCGGGAATCCCCGCATTGATTTGAACCCGAGGAATACCTATATGAAAAAGTGGTTACTTACCGCGACGATATTAACGACGCTGACGGCTTGTTCCGTGAGTAACGAAAGCAAGCAGCAGTCTAATGATAATTTCGCTGAGAAAGGTCGTGATCTGCCGGCGTTTGTGCCATTGGCAAGCGGCGGCGTTACGCTGCCGAAACAGGATCAAACCTATCAGCTGCCGCAGGTTAAGGTTACACCGAGTCAAAGCGTGGATATCCGTCCGCCGACAATGCCGATTGCCATGATCAACAATTCGATCGCACAGTTTGACGGTGAGCGTTCGTTAATCGTGTATCCGCTGGAAAAACAGGAAGTCTATAATTTAAAACAGGTGGAACGTTTACTGAAAGAGCAGGGCATTACCTATAGCGCGCAGAACGGTCAGCTGGTCACCGACTGGGCGCCGACCGGTCGGGCCGACGATGTGGGCGATACCCAAATCCGTTATCAGATCGAACAGGTGGCGACCCGTGATGCAAGCGCGCTGGCGATTTCTGTCTTGGATATGAAACGGGATAATATTATTTTCACCCCGAGCGTGACCGACAAGCAACGCTATACCTCGGATCGCTTAAATCAATTGGTGGGCGAGCTGAACAGCGTATACCGCAAACAGCAGCAGGATTTGAATAATGCGGTGCAGACACCGATTCAGTCCGCATTAACCACCGATAACAACGGACGTACGGCGCTGGCGCTGGGCGCACCGTTTAATCAGGCTTGGGCGAGATTGGGCGGCGCATTGCCATTACTCGGTTTTGAGATTACAGCGGAAAACGGCGGTCGCGGTTATCGTGAACTGAAATATAAACCGTTGGATGCCGATGAATGGCGGCGTTTCGGCGTGATGCGACCGGAACTGGAAAAAGGCGCATATTCGATGCAGCTGAGCGCGCTGGGCAAACAAAGTGCGGTGGTAATTTCCGATGAAGACGGCAACGCATTATCCGGCGCGCCGGCACAGGCGATTTATCAGGCGATACAAAATATTTTAGCCAAGTAATGTAAAAGCATAACAAACGAAAAGACCGCACGACTTAAAGTGCGGTCTTTTTTTGGTGAGTTTTTTTAGTCGGTAAAAAGTGATGCTTGAAACGGTGGGGTAATTCCCACCGTATTGCAGAATTATTTTTTCTTCGCGTATTTCAGCGAGTCGATGGCGACCGCCAGAATGATGATGCTGCCTTTGATGATGTATTGCCAGTAAGGGTTGACACCGATATAGGTCAGCCCGTAGTTGATTACGGTAAAGATCAATACCCCGGTAACCACCCCGATAATGGTACCGACACCGCCGGCAAAGGAAACCCCGCCCACCACGCAGGCGGCAATGGCATCCATTTCATACATAAAGCCTAAGTTGTTGGTCGCACTGCCGATACGGCCGGCTTCCAGCATCCCGCCGAAGGCGTAGAACACGCCGGCTAAGGTGTAGATCACCAGCAGATTGCGCACCACATTTACCCCGGAAACACGCGCCGCTTCAGGATTGCCGCCGATGGCGAAAATATTTTTACCGAAACGGGTTTTGTTCCAGAGTATCCACATAATCACGGTGGCGATAGCCGCATAAATGGTAATATACGACAGCTTAAAGGAACCGAGCCGGAAAAAGCCCTGCGCAAAGGTGGAAAAACTTTCGGTAAAACCGGCAATCGGCGAGGAACCTACCGCATCGTAGTACAGCGAGTTAATGCCATAGACGATGATCATGGTGCCCATAGTGGCGATAAACGGCGTGACGTTCAGCACGGCAATCACGAAACCGTTGAGCAGACCGATCACGGCACCGACCGCACAAACCGCCAGAATCACCACGGGAATCGGCAATTCCGGCAGCTCCGGAAATACGCGGTTCAGATTTTCCATCGATTGCAGCATGGTGGCGGACACCACGGCGGCCAGACCGACCTGACGACCGGCGGATAAGTCGGTACCCTGTACCACCAGTAGGCCGGCGATACCCAGCGCGATAATCAGACGTACGGAAGATTGAGTCAGAATATTACTGAAATTCATCACGTTCAGGAACGTCGGGTCTTGCGAAATAATAATTAAAAGCAGGATTAACAACACGAAATAAATCGCGTTCTGTTTAAAGAAATCCCAGGTTTTATGTGGTTTAACGGCCATAATGCTATTCCTTTTCAACGCTTGTTATAAATATTTGGCGGCAAGCTGCAAGATCTCCTCTTGCGAGGTTTTCGCCGTTTCCACGATACCGGCGACCTTACCGTTGCTCATCACTAAAATACGATCGGTAATGCCTAATAATTCCGGCATTTCGGACGAGATCATAATAATTCCCTTGTCTTTTTGCGCCAGCTGCATAATTAACTGATAAATTTCATATTTTGCTCCGACATCAATGCCGCGGGTCGGTTCGTCTAGCATCAGAATTTCCGGCTGGGTCAGCAGCCAGCGGCCGATAACCACTTTCTGCTGATTACCGCCGGACAGCGAACCGATCGTGGTTTTATGGGACGGCGTTTTGACATTCATCGCATCGATGACCCATTGGGTGTCGCTTTTCATTTTTTTATTACTCAGCAATCCCCATGAACTGATATAGGATTTCATATTCGAAATCAAAGAGTTGAACTCGATGCTCAGATTGGCGTAAATGCCGGTGGAGCGGCGTTCTTCAGTGACTAAGGCAAAACCGTTATTAATCGCTTCAAGTGCGGTGTGATTTTTCACGGTTTTTCCGTTCAGCTTAACCGTACCGCCGCTGCGTTCCCGCACGCCGAAAATGGTTTCCACGATATCGGTACGTTTCGCGCCGACCAGTCCGGCGACGCCCAGAATTTCGCCTTTGCGCAGCTCAAAACTGACATCCTGAATGGAAGGCTGGTTTTTGGCGCTCAGATGTTCCACTTCCAGAATCACTTCTTTCGGGGCGTTGGTTTTTTCCGGGAAACGCTGAGTGAGTTCGCGTCCCACCATCATAGCGACAATGCCGTCCATGGTGGAACCTTTAACCGGCACGGTGTTGATCCATTTGCCGTCGCGCAGAATCGTAATTTCATCGCAAATCTTGAAAATTTCATCCATTTTATGGGAAATATAAATAATGCCGCAGCCACGCTGTTTCAGTTTGGCGATGATTTTAAACAGATGATCCACCTCCTTTTCCGACAGGGAAGAGGTCGGTTCGTCCATAATGACGATTTTGGCATGATAAGAAAAGGCTTTGGCGATTTCGATCATCTGCATTTGGGAAACGGACAGATTGGCAACCTTTTCTTTCGGATCGATTTTAATATCCAGTTCGTCGAAAATCGCTTTGGTATCGCGGTACATTTTGGCGTGATCGACGAACGGCCCTTTTAGCGGATAGCGACCCAGCCACAGGTTATCCATTACATTGCGCTGACGCACCAGATTCAGTTCCTGATGCACCATGGAGATCCCGTTTTCAAGCGCTTCTTTCGAGGTTTTAAAATTGACGGGTTGATTGAGGAACAGAATTTCCCCTTCGTCTTTGGCATAAATGCCGAATAGACATTTTAATAATGTGGATTTACCCGCCCCGTTTTCCCCCATCAGGGCGTGAACCGAATGCGAACGCACGGTCAGATTGGCGTGATCCAGCGCTTTCACCCCGGGAAAGGATTTGCTGACATTTGTCATGGTGAGCAGCACTTCGCCGTCTTGAGTTTGAGTGTGTACTGTCATCTCCAACCTCACAGAAAAGGGGAGACGGATCTCCCCTGATGATTACGACTATTATTTTAAAAACTCGGCTAAATTATCTTGATCGATGCCGACATAAGGAATGCGCACTACGCGATCCTGTAGTTTCCAGTCGGTACCTTCGGTGGCGGCTTTTCCGTGCGCCAGATTATCCGATAACTGCACTACGGCTTTCGCCTGATTGACACCGTCGTTCAACACGGTACCGGCAATTTCGCCTTTTTTGATCAGTTGCAGCACTTCCGGCAAGGCGTCTACACCGAAGATCGGCAGTTTTTTACCGTGCGCTTTGGTGGCTTCCAGCGCGCCCATCGCCATGCCGTCGTTATTGGTGATAATCACTTCGATATCGTTGGCTTTGGAACTGGACAACCAGGCATCGGTTTTATCTTTGGCCATTGCCGCATCCCACATGCCGGTATCGATAAATAATTGTTCGGTTGGAATGCCTTGGCTGTTTAACTGCTCGATAACGTATTTGGTACGCGCTTCGGCATCGGGATGACCCGGTTCACCTTTTAACAGAACATATTGAATTTTGCCGTCTTTATTTAAATCGTATGCCGGATTAGCTTTCCAGTGTTTCGCAATCAAATCGCCCTGAATCAGACCGGATTCTTTCGGATCGGTGCCCACATAATAAGCGTTGTCATAGCTGCCGATGGCTTTGGCGCCCGGATCTTTATTAAAGAACACCACCGGAATATCATCCGGTTTGGCTTTATTGATAATCGTCGGGGCGGCCGCCGGGTCAACAAGGTTAATCGCTAATGCTTTGACACCGCGGGAAAGTAATACATCAACCTGGTCATTTTGAATGGATTGCGCATTTTGTGAATCGTTCATCAGCAGTTCAACGTCTTTAAGCTGTTTCGCCTCTTTATCGATTTCCTTACGCATCAGTGACATAAAGTTATCATCATATTTGTAAATGGTTACACCGATACGGGTTGCCGCTTGTGCCGCAGTGGTGGCAAGGCTTAAACCTACGGCGAAAGCGACCGCACTTAATACTGTTTTTTTCATAAAAACGCTCCTTGAGTACATTGATGATCAGTTGATGGATATTACGCTGTGAGCCTCAGGTCATACCAGCGTTTAGAGCATATAGGAAAAGCGGGAGGAAGACTGTGATCGCTCTCACATTTATGAAAGCGATTACAAAACAATGCCGAAAAATGTGATGCGGATCACGCCTCAGGCGAAGTTACCAGTGGAAAAACGTCTGACTAATGTGGGATTAAACTGAATATGTTCGGGCGTTTTTATGCTTTTATCGACTAAACTTAACGCCAGATTAGCGGCATAACTCGCCATTAAATCAATAGGATAGCGAATAGTAGTGAGTTTCGGAATAAGGTATCTGGCAATCGGCATATCATCAAAACCGATAATGGAAAACTGTTTCGGCACATTGATATTATTTTCACTCAAAACGGAAATCGCACCGGCCGCCATACTGTCGTTATAGGCAACCACCGCAGTCAGATCGGAATTATAACTTAACAGATTGATCATCGCCTCCTCGCCGCCTTCAAAATCAGGGCTGCTGTGCGTGATCATATGTTCTTTGACGGACAGCGCATAATGCCGAAGGGCGCTCAGATAGCCCTCGATGCGTTCCGTTTCATCGGTGATTTTATGGTTGGAACCGATGTAACCGATATTTTTATGCCCCAACCCAATCAGCATTTCCGTTGCCGAAAAGGTGCCTTTGCGGTTATCCAGACTGACGCAGCGTTTCTCATAACCGCGCACGATACGGTTAATAATCACCATGCCCGGAATTTTGCTCAGATAATCGCGCAGCTCATCATCACTGAGGGCTTTGGAATGCACCACCAGACAGCTGCAACGCTTACGCAGCAGGGTGTCGATAGCCTTGCGTTCCTTTTCCGCATTGTGATAGCCGATACCGATTAAAATGGTTTTCTGATGCTCCTCGGCGACCTTATCCACCGCTTTGACCAGAATCGCAAAGAAGGGATCGGTCACGTCCGTCACCACCACGCCGATGGTGTCCGTATTCTGCAATGCAAGCGCCTGTGCGTTGGCATTCGGGCGATAACCCAGTTTTTCCACCGCACTTTGTACCGCCAGACGCGCCTTTTTACTGGATGACGGATGATTATTCAATACACGGGAGACGGTGGCGACGGAAACGCCGGCCTGTTCCGCCACATCACGAATCGTAATCATAGCATTTTCCTGCATTTTAGGTTAATAGGCTGCCTATATGATATATAAAACCGATAAAATTGAAAGCGGTTACGTTGAAAAAGCAGGGTTAACTGCCAAAAAAATCCGACTTTTTACCAATTTTGTGATCTGGATAATGGTTTATTTTTTTTTATCTGCTATCTTATGCAGCGATCTCTTTGTAACCGTTTTCATTTTTGAGAGGTGATTATGACAGAAGCATTTATCCCGACCGAACATCCGCATCGTCGTTATAATCCGCTGACGGCGCAATGGGTGCTGGTTTCGCCTCACCGCGCAAAACGGCCGTGGCAAGGGCAGCAGGAAAAAACGGCGGAAGAACAAAAACCGGCTTACGATCCCGCCTGTTATCTTTGTCCGGGCAACCGGCGCATCAGCGGCGAACAAAATCCGGTTTACCATAAACCTTTTGTGTTTAAAAACGATTTTTCCGCCTTGCTGGAAGACACGCCAACTCCGCCGGAAAGCGCCGATCCCCTGTTCAGAAGCGCACCGGCGCGGGGAGAAAGCCGGGTGGTGTGCTTTTCGCCGGATCACAGCAAAACCTTGCCGTTGCTTAGCGTCGATGAGATCAGCGAAGTGATTCGGGTATGGCAACAGCAGTTAAACGAGCTGGGACAAAAATATCAATGGGTACAGATTTTTGAAAATAAAGGCGCCGCCATGGGCTGCTCGAATCCGCACCCGCACGGTCAAATTTGGGCGAACAGTTTTTTACCGAACGAAGTGGCGCGTGAAGATGCGACGCAGCGTGAGTATTTACGCCGGCACGGTTCGGTGCTGTTAGTGGATTATGTACAGCGCGAACTGGCGTTAAACGAACGCATCGTCGTGCAAACCGACCATTGGGTCGCGCTGGTGCCTTATTGGGCGGTCTGGCCGTTTGAAACCCTGCTGCTGCCGAAAACTCAGATTAAGCGCTTAACCGAGATGACGGCGGCGCAAACGCAGGATCTGGCCGTTGCGCTGAAAAAACTGACCACCAAATACGACAATCTGTTTAATGTATCCTTTCCGTATTCCATGGGCTTTCATGCCGCGCCGTTTAATGGTGAGGAGAATGCGCACTGGCAGCTGCACGCGCATTTTTACCCGCCGTTACTGCGCTCGGCGACGGTGCGTAAGTTTATGGTGGGATACGAAATGCTGGGCGAAAGCCAGCGGGATTTAACGGCGGAGCAGGCAGCGGCGCGCTTACGGGAATTAAGTGAAACGCATTATAAAGAGCAATCATAAGAGGATGTGGCAAAGGCGCATCAGCCCTAAAGGCGAGCTGCGCCGGCGTCGGTAAAGTACGAATATCTTATTGATTCCCGAGGAAAATAATCATAAACGGCGGCGTTTTAGACCGCACTTTGAAAAATCTGTTTATTTGGAGAAAGAGAATGAATCCTCAGCAGACCGCAACAGGCTTATTCAGTGAAAAATTTAACCGCACTTCAACCCATCATGTTTACGCGCCGGGACGGGTGAATATTATCGGCGAACATACGGATTATAACGATGGCTTTGTGATGCCGTGCGCCATTAACTACGGCACGGCGATCAGCGGTGCGAAACGCAATGACCATATTTTTAAAGTGTATGCGGCGGATTTTGATCAGTTTGATGAATTCCGCCTGGATCAGGAAATTGTGCCGAACCCGGCACAGAAATGGACGGGCTATGTGCGCGGCGTGGTGAAATTTATTCAGCAGCGCTGTCCGACATTTAGTCAGGGCGCGGATTTGGTAATCAGCGGCAATGTGCCGTTATCTGCCGGGCTGAGTTCTTCCGCCTCGCTGGAAGTGGCGGTGGGCAAATTCTGCCAGCAGCTCGGCTCATTGCCGCTAACCGATACGGAAATCGCATTAATTGGGCAACAGGCGGAAAATCAGTTCGTCGGTGCCAATTGCGGCAATATGGATCAGCTGATTTCCGCGTTGGGGCAGCAAGATCATTTATTGCTGATCGATTGCCGCTCGCTGGATACCACGCCGATCCCGATACCGCACAATGCGGCGGTGATGATTATCAATTCGCATGTGAAACATGATCTGGTCAGCGGCGAATACAATACCCGCCGCCGGCAATGCGAACGGGCGGCGGCATTTTTCGGGGTGAAGGCGCTGCGTGATGTGTCGCTGGCACAATTTAAGCAGAAAGAGAAGGAATTGGCGGCGCTGGATGCGGAAACGGCAAAACGGGCGAAACATGTGATTAGCGAAAATCAGCGGGTACTGGAGGCGGCACAGGCGTTGCGGCAGGGCGATTTATCCCGCTTGGGCGAATTAATGGCGCAATCGCATGCCTCTATGCGCGATGATTTCGCTATCACCGTACCGGAAATTGATTTTCTGGTGGAACTGGCGCAGACCGCACTGGGCAACCGCGGCGGAGCGCGTATGACTGGCGGCGGCTTCGGCGGTTGTATCGTGGCGGTGGCGCCGGCGGATTGTGTGGCGGCGGTGCGCAACATGATTGCCGATAATTACGAAAAACAAACCGGGCTGAAGGAGGATTTTTATGTCTGCACGGCTTCGCAAGGAGTTACCGTATGCTAAGACAATATACGCAAGCGACGGCGCCGGACGGTCAGCCGTTTCGTGTTTTTAGTTTAACCAACCGTCATGGCATGCAGATTCGCCTGATGGACTGGGGCGCAAGCTGGCTTTCCTGTCTGGTGCCGGTGGGCGGACAATTGCGCGAAATGCTGCTGGGCTGTCGGCTACAGGATTACCCGATACAGCAGGCCTATCTGGGCGCGACGATCGGGCGTTACGCCAATCGCATCGGCGGGGCGCGCTTTCGTTTAAACGGCGAGACGGTAAAGCTGACCGCCAATCAGGGCCGACATCAGCTGCACGGCGGACGCGGTTTTGATCAGCGGCGCTGGCAAGTGGAAAAGTGCGGTGAAAATTTCGTGCGTTTTTGCCATTTTTCAGCGCACGGCGATCAGGGCTTTCCGGGCAATGTCCGCGTAGGCGTAACCTACCGTTTAAGCGAGGATAATGCGGTGTCGATCGAGTTTGATGCCGTTGCGGATCGGGATACGCCGCTTAATCTGACTAACCATGCCTATTTTAATCTGAATGATGCGGAGAACGGCATGGATATTCGCGCCCACTCGCTGCAATTGAACGCGGATTATTTTTTACCGGTGGATAGCGACGGCATTCCGAACGCGCCGTTAAAAGCGGTGCGCTACAGCAGTTTTGATTTTACTGAGGAAAAGCCTATCGGACTGGATTTTATGCAGGAAGAACAGCATATCACCAAGGGATACGATCATGCTTTTCTGCTCAACGGACAAGCGGACAAACCTTGTGCGATTCTGACCGCACTTGACCGCTCCGCCACATTGCAAGTGTTTACCTCGCAGCCGGCATTACAGGTGTACAGCGGTAATTTTCTCGGCGCCACACCGCGGCGCGACGGCGGACATTATGCGGATTATGCCGGTATCGCCCTGGAAACCCAAGCGCTGCCCGATACGCCGAATCATCCGGAATGGTGGCGTTTCGGCGGGATAAGCAAGGCCGGACGGCCATACCGTCATTGGACCAGATTCTGCTTTTCCTGTTAAGCCTTAAAATAAGAGGGCCTGCGCTGAATCCGCAGGCGTTTTTATTTTGCTATCGCTGATAAAATATGATAATTTCCCCCTGTCGATACGACGGTAATGTATTAAATAAGTATGAACAACGAAGAAAATTCACATCAAGCGGAAAACAGCACAAAAAAAAGCTTTTTTCAGTCCCTTTTCGGCCGCTTTTTTCAGGGCGAACTTAAAAATCGTGATGAACTGGTGGAAGTGATCCGAGACTCCGAACAAAATGAACTGATCGATCTGGATACGCGTGAGATGATCGAAGGCGTAATGGAAATCGCCGAGTTGCGCGTGCGTGATATTATGATTCCGCGCTCGCAGATTATTTTTATCGAAACCGCACAGGATCAGGATTCTTGTCTGCAAACCATTATTGAAAGCGCCCATTCCCGCTTTCCGGTGATCAGCGGCGATCGCGATAATATCGCCGGTATTTTGCATGCCAAGGATTTGCTCCGTTTTTTGCATTCCGACGCGGAGCAATTTGACTTGCTGCCGTTGCTGCGCCCGGCGGTGATTGTGCCTGAAAGTAAACGGGTGGATCGCATGCTGAAGGATTTTCGTTCCGAACGTTTTCATATGGCGATTGTGGTGGACGAGTTCGGTGCGGTGTCCGGTTTGGTGACGATTGAAGATATTCTGGAGCAAATCGTCGGCGATATTGAAGACGAATTCGATGAAGAAGACGTGGTGGATATCCGTCAGCTGTCGCGCCATACTTATACGGTACGCGCGTTGACCGACATTGATGATTTCAATCAACAGTTCAGCACCGATTTTGCCGATGAGGAAGTGGACACCATCGGCGGGCTGGTTATGCAGGCGTTCGGTTATCTGCCGAAACGCGGGGAAGAAATTACGCTCGGCAAGTTAGATTTTAAAGTCACCTCGGCGGACAGTCGCCGCATTATTCAGTTAAGAGTCACGGTGCCGGACGAGCAGCTGGCGGAAATGGAAAAAACTGAAGACAACACAGACGATCATTCATGAAAAATTATGTTATCTATCTTATCGCGTTGATCAGCGGGGGATTAGGCGTGTTCGCCTTTTCCCCTTTTGATCTCTGGGGTTTGGCCTATCTTTCGTTACTCGGTTTGTTGTGGGTCGCCAAAACTGCACGCAAAAAGACCGCACTTTGCGCCGCATTTCTGTGGGGCATGAGCTTTTTCACCTTCGGCGTGAACTGGCTGCATGTCAGTATTCACCAATTCGGCGGCGCGCCGTTGTGGCTCAGCTATTTGTTGGTGTTGCTGCTGGCGGCTTATTTATCGTTATATCCCTTGTTGTTCGTTTATCTGGTGCGGCGTTTTCAGGTTCGTAGTGCGGCGATTTTCCCGGTGATCTGGACTTTTACGGAGTTTTTGCGCGGCTGGGTTTTCACCGGTTTCCCGTGGCTGCAATTCGGCTATACCCAGATTGACAGCCCTTTTGCCGGGCTGGCACCGCTGTTCGGTGTGGAAGGGCTGACCTTTTTTGTAATGTGGGTCAGTGCGGTCGTGTTCAACATCCTTTGTGCCTTATGGCAAGCACCGCGCAAAGCAGCCGTTGTTCTCTCTAACCTGTTGTTATTATTGCTGATCGGCGCTTTAAGCGGGCTGTCCTCTTCGCTGAGTTATGTTAAAAATGCGGCGGATAAAGCGCTGACGGTAACGCTGATTCAGGGCAATATCGAGCAGAATTTGAAGTGGGATCCTGATTATGTTTATCAAACCTTTGAAATTTACAGCAAATTAATTAATCAGCAACTGGGAAAAACCGATCTCATCATCTTGCCGGAAGCTGCGTTACCGCTGTGGGAAAATGAAATTCAGCCTTTTTTCAACACCTTACAGCAGGCCGCGCAGCAAGCGGGCAGCGAGCTGATTATCGGCACCGTTTATGAGGATGAACGTCACGGTAAGTTATTGAATTCCATTATTAATGTCGGTAATGCGCAATATCCGTACCGCCCGGATAGCGCAAACCGTTACAGCAAACATCATCTGGTGCCTTTCGGCGAATATGTGCCGCTGGAAACACTGCTGCGTCCGCTCGGCAGCGTGTTTAATCTACCGATGTCGGCGTTTCAGAGCGGGGATAAAATTCAGCCGCCGCTCGTGGCAAAAAACCGCCGTTTCACTCCGGCGATTTGTTATGAAATTATTTTCGGCGCCCAGTTACAGCAGAATTTGCGCAGCGAGAGCGATTTTATCCTGACGGTTTCCAATGACGCTTGGTTCGGTGACAGTATCGGCCCGTGGCAGCATTTGCAAATGGCGCGTATGCGCGCACTGGAAACCGGCAAACCGGTAATCCGCGCGACTAACACCGGCATCACGGTATTTATCGATGCCGGCGGCAAGATCACGGCGCAGGCGCCGCAATTTATCGAAACCACGCTCACGCAAAAAATCGCCCCGACACAGGGAAAAACCCCCTATGCCGCATTCGGCGCCATGCCGCTGTATCTGTTAAGCGTGCTGCTGGTCGCATTGCGCGGTATGGGGCTGCTGATAAAACGCCGATGGCTGAAAAGTGCGGTGTAAATTTGCCGAATTTAATGAAAAACACCAAGTTCTCGAACTTGGTGTTTCTTAAGGGGAACCTATTAACGGCTGCGGAAGATGATACGACCTTTGCTTAAATCATAAGGTGTCATTTCAACAGTCACTTTATCACCGGTTAGAATACGGATATAGTTTTTACGCATTTTCCCCGAAATATGAGCTGTCACAACATGACCGTTTTCCAACTCCACACGAAACATCGTGTTCGGCAGGGTTTCTAAAATAGTGCCCTGCATCTCGATACTATCTTCTTTTGCCATTCATTCCTCTGGATCGTTGGTTAATAATACAAAACAAAAAACGTGCGGATTATACTCTTTAAAAGAGAATTCATAAAGTTTTTTATCAAACAAATTGCTTTCGGGGAGCCGCTGGATCGTGCCCGGTAATATAAATTTTAAATATATAGCTTGGTTCTTCGCTACAAAACCTTTAGAATGACCGCGGATATTATTTTTTATTGTTTAAACTGTGGGAGTGTGGCGATGGAGAAAAATCAGCTTGCCTTGAATGAGAAGCGAGATGAGGAAATCGATCTTATTGCGTTAATAAAATTATTATGGGATAAGAAAATCTGGATTGTGCTTTCCGCTTTTGTATTTATGCTGATTGCCGGTATCTATGCTTTTACCGCTAAGGAACAATGGACATCAAAAGCTGAAGTGATTGCGCCGAAAACCATTGATTTAGGCAACTATTTTAATATACGGAAAGAATATGCCCGTATTTTAAGTAAAGAGTTTGATGCGGCTGCGTTGGCAGGCGAACTATTCGGAAAGTTTAATTTATTGTCAGAATCCTTGGATAAGCGCAGAGAGTTTTTTATGCAATCCGAATTGTATAAAAAATTGATTGAAGGGGAAGATGAAAAATCGCAAAGAACCATTCTTTCGGATCTTATCAGCAAAGATATCAGTATCACGAAACCGGATCCTAAAAAAGAGCCTGACTTAGTGGGGCGGAGAATCAGTTTGAGCGCAGAAACCCCTGAGGACGCTCAACAAACGCTACAACAGTTTATTGCTTTTACCAATCAATCGGCATATCAGCAGGAATTAGATAATTTTCTAATTTACTTTAATGAAATCGTTTCAGATTTAAACTATGAAAAGACAAAATTTGAAAGAGATTTAACCATTCAAAGAACGGTACAGCTTGAAAACCTGGATAATGCATTTAATATTGCAAAAGAAGCAGGAATAAAAGATTATTCAAAATCTTTCGGTTTGGCCAATGATACCGCGCTTCAAGCCGTGGCCATGTCAGAAACTAAAATTCCGTTATCCGATTCTAAATTAAGTGACGGCACCTATCTTTTCATGCTTGGTGAGAACTATTTAAAAGCTCAGATTAATGTTATTAAAGAGAAAGGTGTAATTTACCCGCCAAGATATTATCAGGTAACGGAATTACTAAAAGAACTGGAACCATTGTTAGCAAAAACAAAAGATGCAAAAGCAGATACATTTAGTTATCAGGCATCGCCGGATTATCCGGTGAAGAGAGATTGGCCGAAACGGATTCTGTTACTTTTAATTGGAGCAGTGCTGGGCGGTTTGATTGGTTCTATTTGGGTTTTGGTTAAATCACTGTTTGGTAATAAAAATGGATAAAGATATCAAAATTATCATCGCCACTCATAAACAGCATTTTATGCCTTCTGATAGCATGTATTTACCGTTGCATGTGGGGAAACTTGGTAAACCGGATTTAGGCTATCAAGGTGATGATACGGGCGAAAATATTTCTGCCAAAAATGCGAGTTTCTGTGAATTAACAGGGCTTTACTGGGCATGGAAAAATTTACCAAATGATTATTTAGGGCTTATCCATTATCGTCGTTTCTTTAGTGTAAAAAGCGCTTCGGCACGCCGTAATCAGCCACTTGAAACCTTATATTTAACCACTGAAGAAGCCTCAAAACTGCTTGAACAATATGATGTGATTGTGCCAAAACGTCGTAATTATTATATTGAAACCCTCTATTCGCATTATGCAAACACATTACATGCGGAGCATTTAGATGTCACTCGCGATATTATTGCTGAAAAGTGCGGTGAATATTTAGCAAGTTTTGATGAAGTAATGAAACAGCGTGGCGGATATATGTTTAATATGTTCATTATGTCGAAAGAATTAGTCAATGATTATTGTAGTTGGTTATTCCCGGTTTTATTTGAATTAGAAAAACGTATTCCAGCGGAACAATATTCAGCTTTTCATGCGCGTTTTTATGGTCGAGTGAGTGAATTGCTATTTAACGTATGGATGAAGCAGTATTCAAAATCTAACCAATTAAAAGTAAAAGCCATTCCATTTGTTTATGGGGAGAAGATTAATTGGTTAAAGAAAGGTAGTGCATTTTTAATGGCGAAATTCTTTGGCAAGAAATATGAGAAGAGTTTTTAAAGGAAATAAGTATACATGAGTATTAATGTTATCTATAAAACGTTAAAAAGCGATAAATTAATTGAAATTGATGATAAAAAAAGAGAAATAATTCAAAATGAATTAATTTATATGATGCGAGATTTGAATGAGTTTCTCGTTAGTAACAATATCCGTTATTCTTTAGGTGGTGGAAGTATGCTTGGAGCTGTGAGGCATCAGGGTTTTATTCCTTGGGATGATGATATTGATGTAAATATGGAGAGAGAAGAATTTGATAGATTTTATTCTCTGTTTAATGACTCTTCACTATCTGATAAATATGAACTTATTATTCCAGGTGATAAGAATTATTATTATCACTTTCCCCGATTAATGAAAAAGAATACTCAATATAGAACTATCCAGGATTTAGAATCTGATAAAGTTGGGCTGCCTATTGATATATTCATACTAGATAACTTGCCCGATAATATATTGTTAAAATATATACATGGGATTTTATCTACAGGATTGTTATATGTTGGTACATCAATTAGAACTCATAGAATAAAAGGTCAGCTTGAAGAATTAGGATTAGACAAAAGATACTATAAAAAAATTTTAGCAAGGACTATATTTGCTCCAATTATAAATTGTATTCACTATACAAAGTGGTTTAAGTTTATGGATAGTGTCTTTGGAATGTTTAAGACATCTAAAAAAGGAAAATCAGTAGTTATTCCTTCAGGTAGAAAACATTTTTGGGGAGAAATCTATTCTAGAGAAAAATTAATAACTTTAAAAGAAAGAAAATTTGATAAAGAATTTTTTTCTACATATTCAGATGAGAAATACTATTTAGGTAAATTGTATGGGGATTATATGCGAATACCTGATCAGAGTAAAAGAGAAAAGCATTCTATTTTAGGCTTGACTATATGAGCGTATTCCTAAAAGAACAAAAAAAATATAAAGTATTTTTATGGCTATTCATGTTTTTCTATTGTACATGTATAGCTATTATTCATTTGTCAAGTTCTCAATTTATTGTTTCTATAGAAGGATATAAGATCTGGCTCGATAGCATAAAGGTGTTTTTATATATCTCTTCTTTTTTATGTTTATGTCTATTCTATAAATTCAATAGAGTTACATTGTTGGATATTATCATTACAGTAGTATTTATGATTTCTTATTACTATTCTAGAATGGTAATATCAGTATTTATTTTCTTTCTTTTTGCAAAGTATATAAGTTTTAATAATATTTTAAAGGCATTTTTATTCACAACTCTTATATGTATATTATTTACAATTTGTAGTTCTATCTTTCAACTTTATGAATATTCATCAATGGATGCTATGTATAGGAGTGATGGATCGTTTAGAGAACCATTAGGATATAAGTATCCAACCTATATCGCTAATGTTTCATTATATGTGTATATAGTATGGGGAGCGATTAGAAGAAACAAATTAAGCTTATTGGAGTTATTATTATTTTTTTGTTCCAACCTTATGGTATATCTATATACAGATACTCGAACTATATTTTATTTAGTAAATCTTTTTATTTTTTCTATATTATTAATTAAGATTTTAAATATAAGTTATAGAACCTTTTTTATAGGGCGAATTTTAGGGTTCTTATCATCCTTTGGTTTTTTTATATTAGCAGGGTTATCTATATATTTGATAATAAATTATAATCCAGATATAGAATGGATGGATAAGCTAAATAAAATTCTAAGTGGAAGGTTATATTATGGAAATAAAGGCTTCTCTGAGTATGGGATTAGTTTATTAGGTCAAAAGGTAGAGTATATTGATGTACTTGATTTAACTGGATATAACTCCTTATTTGTTATAGATTCCGGATATTTTAGAGCTTTAATGGATTATGGTATTGTTTTATTTTCTATGATTGCATTTGGTTTCAAATATGTTGGTGATAAAATAGTTAAAGAAAATGATATTTATTATGGTGTTATATTAGGTATTATGATGTTAGATCTCCTAGTAAATCCACATATTATGTCTCTTGACTTTAATCCGTTTATATTTTTATTATCTTATGTTGGAAAATATGCTCATAATATGTGTATAAGGGAAACAGTATGAGTATAAGAAGTGTTAAGTTCAATTTCTTAATGAATTTATTACTAACTGTAACAAATTTTTTATTTCCATTAATAACATTTCCTTATGTTTCGAGAATTTTATTACCAGAAGGTACAGGGAAAGTTGCTTTTGCTTATGCTATAGTATCTTATTTTAGCATTTTTGCCTCTTTCGGAGTGGCTAATTATGGAATTAGAGCTTGCGCAAAAGTTAGAGATAATAAAGAACTTTTGTCTAAAACAGTTCAAGAAATTTTAGGTATAAACTTAGCAATTACATTATTTGTGTATTTAGTATTTTCTGTTTGCGTTATATATATAGAACCTTTTCAAGTAGAAAGTAGACTATTTTGGATCTCTAGTCTTAATATTATATTGACTATTTTGGGCGTTGAATGGCTTTATAAAGGATTAGAACAGTATTTGTATATAGCAATAAGATCTATAGTTTTTAAGCTGATATCTCTAATCTTAGTATTTACATTAATTAAATCGCAAGATGATTATACTATTTATGCGTTTATTATGATTTTGGCAACTGTTGGTTCTGGGATTGTTAATCTCTTTAATTTGAAGAGATTAATTAATTTAAAAATTTATACTGATTATCAATTTAAAAAGCATATAAAGCCAATGGCTGTATTTTTTATGACTACTATTGCTGTGGCATTTTATGTTTATGTCAGTGTGGCAATATTGGGGATCATTACGGATAATGAGGAAGTTGGATATTATGATGTTGCATATAGAGTTCGGAATGTGATGGTAAGTATAGTGACTACTTTAGGTGCAGTGCTGTTGCCTAGGTTAAGCTACTATGTAGCACATGATATGAAAGATGAATTTAATAGAGTGATCAATAAATCTATGAATTTTGTATTTTTATTATCATTACCATTGGTGTTTTTTTCCTTCTTCTTTTCGGAATCTATTATTTTCATATTAGCAGGAAGCGACTACTTGGCAGCAAATATTCCATTAAAAATACTATCAATAATTATTTTGATAGTTGGAATTTCTAATTTGACAGGTATTCAGATGCTAATACCATTAGGAAAAGAAAAATATCTTTGTTATTCAGTTGTTTTAGGAGCTATTATTAATATAATTTTAAATTATATTTTAATTCCTAAATATGGAGCTTCTGGGACAGCGTTATCTATAGTTGTTACTGAACTAATAATATTACTTTTTCAAGTGTGTGCTTTAAAAAGATACATATCAATATTATTTGGAGGAGTTTCTTATATAAAGATTGTGGTAGCGATCTGCATGGCTCTTTTCCTTTCGTTTTATGTGAAATATAATATGAAGGCTGAATATATAGCAATGTTTATTATAACATCTACTATATTCTTTGGGATTTATTTTTTATCCTTGCTTATGATGAAAGAGAAACTAGTAATATCTTTACTTTTACAAATTAAATCTAGATTAACAAAGTAACTGAATAGTGGAGAAACATTTATGAATTCAGCTGTTATTTTTGCGGGCGGAACTGGGTCGCGTATGAATTCTAGAGTATTACCAAAACAATTTTTAAAAATTTATGGTAAACCAGTGATTATTCATACTTTAGAAGTCTTTGAAAATTGTGATGAAATTGATGGAATAGTTATCGTAATATTGCGAGGTTGGGAACAATATCTTCAAGATTTGCTGGAGCAGTATCGCATTACTAAAGTGAAAAAAGTTGTTGCTGGTGGCGAGACAGGGCAGCAGTCTATTTATAATGGTTTAAGTGAAATTAATAATGGTATCGTACTAATTCATGATGGAGTTCGCCCATTTATTACGAATCAGCTTATTAAAGACAATATTGCCATGGCTAAAGCGAAAAAAATTGCCATTACTTGTGTGAAAGCTAAAGAAACACTAGTTTCGGTAGAAGATAATAAAATTAATGGTGTGCTTAAACGTGATGTTTCATATATGGCGCGAGCACCGCAAACATTTGATGTGGAATTGTTAAAATTAGCGCATCAAAAAGCTATTGCTGATAATAATTTCTCTTTTGTGGATTCTTGCGCAATTGTGAAACATTACTTTCCTGAATTAGAACTTAATATTGTTGAATGTGGTTCTGAAAACATTAAGATTACTACTCAAGAGGATTTTTATTTGGCTAAAGCGATGTTTTCTTTGGAAGAAGATGAACAGCTCTACGGCTTTAAACGTGGCGATGAGAAAAAATAATGAAAGATTTGGTATTACAAGAAGATCTTGCTTTTATTGCGGATAAAGTTTTTAAACCGGGTGTATTTAATCATTCAACCGTACTGGTCACTGGTGCAACGGGGCTTGTTGGTTCTTTAATTGTGAAAAGTATGTTGTATGCGAATCAAACACTAGATAGTAATATTACAATCTTAGCAAGCGTTCGCAATTTAGAAAAAGCGAAAGATGTTTTTGCTGATTTTTCAGATGAGAATTTAAAGTTTGTCACGAATAGCTTACTATCACCACTGGCTTTTGAACAATCGGTTGATTTTATTGTACATACGGCAAGTATTACAGCGTCAAAAGAGATGATCGAAAATCCAACAGGTGTGTTACTAACAGCATTTGAGAGTACAAAAAATTTATTGGAATATGTAAAAGCTAATCCAAGTTGCAAGATGGTCTATATTTCTTCCATGGAATATTACGGCCAGGTTTCAGATGATTATGAAAATGTCACTGAAGATAAATTGGGTTATATCGATCTTAGCAAACTGCGTAGCTGTTATCCTGAAAGTAAACGAGTTTGCGAGGCATTATGTAATGCTTATGCAGCACAATATAATTTAAATATATGCAGTGCAAGGCTTGCTCAAACATTTGGGGCCGGTGTACCGATCTCAGATAATCGTGTGTTTGCCCAATTTGCAAAAAGTGCGGTCAAAAAAACAGATATTATTTTGCATACAACAGGGCAGTCTGAGGGCAACTATTGCTACACTGTGGATGCCGTGTATGGTATTTTTTTGCTTTTACAAAAAGCCGAGAAAGGACAGAGTTATAACGTTGCTCGTAATCATAGTACTATTTTAAATATGGCCAAAATGATTGCTGAGAAAATCACTAACAATCAAATTAAAGTGGAAGTCCGTATTCCTGAAAATTTGAGTAGTTTAGGCTATGCGCCTGATGTGAAGTTAAAGCTAAATTCAGATAAACTTAAAGCATTGGGCTGGGAACCGACAGTTGATTTGGAAAACATGTTTAGACGAATGATAAAAAGCTGGGAATTACAAGGATAATGAAATGAAACAATACGATTACCTAATCATCGGTGCCGGTTTATTCGGTTCAATTTTTGCCCATGAAGCCACAAAACGCGGCAAAAAATGCCTAGTTATTGAAAAACGTGATCATATTGGCGGTAACTGTTATACCCAAAATATAGAGGGGATTAATGTACATAAATATGGTGCGCATATTTTTCATACCAGTAATAAAAGCGTTTGGGATTATATTCAGCAATTTGCAGAGTTTAATCGTTTTACTAATTCGCCTGTAGCACGTTATAAAAACGAACTTTACAGTTTGCCGTTTAATATGCTGACCTTTAATAAAATGTGGGGAGTTATTACACCACAAGAAGCAGAGGCAAAAATTAAAGAGCAAATCGCTCAAGAAAATATTACAGATCCAAAAAACCTTGAAGAACAGGCGATTTCTTTGGTCGGCCGTGATATTTATGAAAAACTCATTAAAGGTTATACTGAAAAACAATGGGGTCGTAAATGTACTGAGCTCCCACCGTTTATTATTAAACGGTTACCTGTGCGTTTTACTTATGATAATAACTACTTCTATGATACTTACCAAGGGATTCCGATTGGAGGATATACAGGTATTTTTGAAAAAATGCTGGAGGGCATAGAGGTAAAATTGGGTGTAGATTTTTTTGCCGATCGTGAGTACTATGAAAACTTAGCAGAAAAAATTGTTTTTACAGGAATGATTGATGAATATTTCGGTTACCAATTCGGTAAATTAGAATATCGTAGTTTACATTTTGATAATGAAGTTTTAGATATATCGAATTATCAAGGTAATGCAGTAGTTAACTATACTGAAGCGGAAGTGCCCTACACTCGCATTATTGAACATAAGCATTTTGAATATGGCATGCAGTCGAAAACAGTAATTACTCGTGAACATTCAAAAGAATATGAAGACGGTGATGAGCCATATTACCCAATTAATGATAAACGTAATAATGAACTTTATGCGAAATATAAAGCACTTGCTGATGCTAAACCTAATGTGATTTTTGGTGGTCGCTTGGCGCAGTATAAATATTTTGATATGCATAATATTATTGCCGAAGCTTTAGAATGTGTAAATTCTCATTTTGCCTAATAATAGGGAATTATGAATGAAAAAAATCTTTTTTTGTAAATTTGCCCTTGCCTTAACTGATTTTATATGCCTGAGTTTATCTATCGTTCTTGCTTTTTATCTGCTTGAAGCATGGACAGGTGAACTTAGTCGTTACGTGCCTACAGAGCAAATAGAAGAGCGTTTCTTAATTCACATCATTCTGTCTTTTATTGGTATGGGATGGTTCTGGGTTCGCTTACGACATTATACCTATCGAAAGCCGTTTTGGTTTGAATTAAAAGAAGTTTTGCGTACTATTGTTATTTTAGCCGTTATTGAATTGGCGACAGTTGCATTTTCAAAGTTGTATCTTTCGCGGTATTTATGGATATTGACATGGGTTATCGCCATTATTATTGTCCCTCTTATGCGAGTATTTCTGAAAAAAGTCCTGATTAAATCAGGAATGTATTTACGCGATACGGTTATTATTGGTGGAGGACAAAATGCACTAGATGCATATTATGCTTTAATAAGCGAGCCATATTTAGGATTTAATGTGAAATATTTTATTTCATCCGAGCAGAATGAGATATTAAAAGATATTAACATTCCTATTCTTAATGAAAATAATAATTTATGGAAGTCATCTACTAAAAAATCCGATCAATTTATTATTGCGCTTGAAGAAGATGAAACCGAATTACGCAATACATGGTTACGCTATTTTTCAACAAGAAAATATCGTTCTGTTTCTGTTATCCCTACTTTGCGTGGATTACCGCTATATAGTACCGATATGTCATTTTTATTCAGCTATGAAGTAATGTTATTGCGTGTGAATAATAATTTAGCAAAACGAACTTCCCGATTCTTAAAAAGAACAATGGATATTTTTGGCGCATTAAGTATTATTATTCTTATTTCTCCTATTTTACTTTATCTTTATTTTGCCGTTAAAAAAGACGGTGGAGATGCAATATATGGGCATCCTAGAGTAGGCAGAAATGGTAAAACGTTTAAATGTTTAAAATTTAGATCCATGGTTGTTAATTCAAAAGAGGTTCTGGATGAGCTATTGAAAAATGATCCTGAGGCTCGCGCTGAATGGGAAAAGGATTTTAAATTAAAAAATGATCCCCATATTACTAAAATAGGGCATTTTATTCGTAAAACCAGCTTAGATGAGCTACCGCAGCTTTTTAACGTATTAAGAGGTGAAATGAGTTTAGTTGGTCCACGACCAATTGTGAAAGATGAACTCGAGCGTTATCAAGAAGATGTAGATTATTACCTAATGGCAAAACCGGGAATGACAGGGCTTTGGCAAGTGAGTGGCCGAAATGATGTGGATTATGAAACCCGGGTTTATTTTGACTCTTGGTATGTAAAAAACTGGTCGCTTTGGAATGATATTGCAATTTTGTTTAAAACAGTGAATGTAGTTTTAAAACGGGATGGGGCTTATTGAGTCGGCTTATGTTTAAACAGTTTTCTCGCTATTTTTCAATAGGCATTTTAAATACCGGAATTCATTGGATTGTCTTTTCTATTTTGTATTATTTGTTCACAATTGGGCAAGCTAATAGTAATTTAGCCGCTTTTATAGTAGCGGTTACTTTTTCTTTTTTTATGAATGCTAAGTTTACATTCAAACAGCAAATCTCATCATTCAAATTTGTAAGTTATACCTGCTTTATGGGATTGCTGAGTTATATTACGGGCTTATTATCGGATTCTTTTAATTTACCCGCATTAGTCACGTTAGTAGGGTTCTCCGGTATTAGCTTAGTTTGTGGTTTTCTATATTCAAAATTTATTGTTTTTAAAGGTTAAATATGAAAATTTCTCTTGTAGTTCCAGTATTTAATGAAGAAGATGCAATTCCAATTTTTTACAAAAGAACAAGGAATTATACTGAATTACAACATTATAATGTTGAGATTGTATTTATTAATGACGGGTCATCGGATAAAACAGAAGAAATTATTACCGCACTTTCAGAGGCAGATCCATTAGTACAAGCAGTACAATTCTTTCGAAATTTTGGAAAAGAGCCAGCATTATTTGCAGGGTTAGAATTTTCAACTGGGGATGTTGTTATTCCCATTGATGTCGATTTGCAAGATCCTATTGAAGTTATTCCGGAACTAATAAAAGAATATCAAAAAGGTTATGACGTCGTTTTAGCCAAAAGAGTGGATCGCCAAACCGACTCTTGGTTTAAACGTAAAACCGCACTTTGGTTTTATAAATTACATAATCAAATTTCGAAGCCTAAAATTGAAGAGAATGTTGGTGACTTCCGTTTAATGAGTCGTCGGGTTGTCGAGGCAATCAAACAACTACCAGAACGCCAGTTATTTATGAAAGGTATATTAAGTTGGGTTGGTTTTGATACATCAGTAGTTGAATACAGCCGGGCAGAGCGAGTAGCAGGCTCTACAAAATTTAATGGCTGGAAGCTTTGGAACTTTGCTTTAGAAGGTATTACTTCATTTAGTACATTCCCACTCCGATTATGGACATACATTGGGTTATTTATTTCCGCTTGCAGTTTTTTATACGGGAGTATGCTGATTTTAGGTAAGCTTCTTTGGGGAAATGCTGTGCCGGGGTATCCGTCACTCATGGTGGCAATTCTGTTTTTAGGCGGAGTTCAACTAATAGGAATTGGCGTGCTAGGAGAGTATATTGGGCGTATTTATTCTGAGAGTAAGCAAAGACCTAGATATATTGTGAAAAATAATAAATAATTTTCCATTGAATAATAATTTATAAATCGTGAGAACCATAGAGAAATTTTATTATGAATAGTATTTTAAATAAGAAAACGTTGTTTTCGTTTTCTTTGTGTATTATAGTTTCTGTTTTATGTTTGCTTTCTGAAAAAATTATACCATTTGGTACGAATACCTTGGCAGTAATGGATGCGGATATACAATATCTCGATTTTTTTTGTTATTTTAAAGATGTGCTTGAAGGTAAGGCAAATATTTCGTATTCATTTGCTAAACAATTAGGTTCAACGCCGATAGCAGTATTTTCTTATTATTTATCATCACCACTAAATTTATTAATCTATTTCTTTTCTAAATCACAACTACATATTTTCTTTTCTTTACTTGTAGTGTTAAAATTATCATTATCTGCTTTTTTTATGGCAATATTTCTGTCTCAACGAGTAAAGGAATTGTCTGTCGTACTCACTATTGCTCTTTCTTTAAGTTATGCGTTTATGCAATATAATCTTGCCCAAGCAAGTAATATCATGTGGCTTGATGGTGTTTATTTATTACCATTAATGTTACTTGGAGTTTATAAAGTAACCAATAAAAACAGCTCATTAATGTTAGTTATTACAACTGCGTTAACCATGTTGTTTAACTGGTATATTGCCTTAATTAATATAGTATTCAGTGGTTTTTATTTTATTTATGAGTATTCTTTAACTCAGAATAAGTCATGGAAGAATTTTACTGTTGTGGCATTACAATATGTTGCGAGCATCTTCATAGCATTATTAATTAGTTCAATTCTCTTTATTCCAACATATCTTGAAATGCAGAATGGCCGAGCTGGCGTTGATTGGTGGCTTCTTAAACCAGAGTTTGCCGGGAATATTTTAACTATTTTTTCTGGCCTTATATTGGGCGCTGAGAGTCGTTATGGTTATCCTGCAATTGAATCAACAAGCATGGTTTTAATTGGTATTTTAGGTTTAATTACAACTTTCTTAACACAAAAGAAAAAAAATTATATTTATTATATACTTTTACTTGGCTTTGTAATCCTGACTCTTTACTGGAGTCCGTTTATTTTTCTTTTCTCATTATTTAAACAAGTTGATAGTTATTGGTATAGATATTCTCATTTAGTTGGTTTTACTTTAGTTATGCTGGCATCAATAGCATATAGGGATGGAGTTAATTTTCAAAAAGTATTGAAGAGTTGCTTTATATTTTTCGTTATTACATTAATTATTCAATTGATCAGCAAAGCAGGAGATTTACAGCGAATTTATGCAACTGCATTTTGTTGCTTATGTTTCTTGGCAATTTATTTCTATCGTGAGAAGCGGTTTGCCGGCATAGCAGTCCTTGGACTCTGTATTATAGAAATATTTAGTAATTTTCATAGTTTGGCCCAAAAACAGGATGTAAAACATTGGTATTCATATACTGCTGATGTAGAAAAATCTGTTAATAACTTCTCTAATGAGAATGATTTTTTCAGAGTTTCTAAGTTACAAACTAGAAGAATAAAGCTAGATAAGTTGCAGGCTAATTATAATGAAGGATTAGGATTTGGTTTTAATACTTTCAGTTCTTATACATCATCTCCTGATAACCGGCAGCGTAATATGTTACATGCATTAGGGTACAATCGCATGGGGCCAAACATGAACATTGTTAATACTTCAATACTTCCTGTGGACGCTCTTTTTTCAGTTAAATTGATTTTAGACAATACCAATATAGCATCAAATTTGATGCTGCCTAAGGAAAAAGAATACAGACATTTTTCTATTTATAGTAATCCATATTATTTGCCAATAGCATTTAATTATAATGTAGGAAATATAGCCCCTAAATTTAAAACAGATAATCCATTTTTAAATATTAATACGATTTACAGTTATTTGTTAAATCGTAATATTGAATTGTTTATTAAAGTTAAATCTTCTGTTAATTATGAAAATAATAAAATGATAGTTGAACTCTTGACTCCTCAAAAAAACTGGGTTAATTATGCTTATATTGATACGAAAAAGTCGTTAAATGGTAGATTATTAGTTAACGGAATCCCTATTACAGGATATTCAAAATGGCTTTCACCTAGAGTTGTGTTACTTCCATCATCTCAAAATGAAAAGTCTCATATTATGTTTGAAGCTAAAGATATTAAAGCTAAAGACATCAAAACAGTAGAGATTTATAGTTTAAATTTAGAGTTATTGAAACAAATTACAGATGAATTAAAATTAGCTAATAAAGTTTATAATACAGAAGTAGCTAGTGATAATATTCGTTTTGAAGTGTCTGAAAATAATTCGGGAAAAGTATTTTTATCTGTTCCATATGATAAGCAGTGGACAATAAAGCTTAACGGTAAAGAAATACAAGCTGAGCAGGTTTTTGATGCTTTGACAGCTATTTCTGTACAAAAAGAGAAAAAAAATATTATTGAAATGTCTTATTCTGTAGCTGGATTAAAAATAGGCGCCATTTTAAGTGCGATCGGCATCTTGTTATTTATGATCTTTATTTTTTACATGCGGCATTCGGAGCGAGAGAGGGGTAAGGAAAACAGTTAGTCTACATTTTGTAAAGAAATTATCTTATTATCGCTAATTATGCCTAGACGATTTTTCATCACCGGCGGAGCCGGTTTTATCGGCTCCGCTGTTATTCGATATATCATCAATCATACGCAGGATATTGTGGTGAATGTTGATAAATTGACCTATGCCGGAAATTTATCTTCTCTGACTTCTGTTGCGGATAATCCGCGTTATCATTTTGAGCAGGTAGATATTTGCAATCGTGCTGAACTTGAACGCATCTTTATAAAGTATCAACCTGATGCAGTTATGCATTTGGCGGCGGAAAGTCATGTGGATCGTTCCATCAATAGTGCGGGGGAGTTTGTTCAAACCAATATTGTCGGTACTTACACTTTGCTGGAATCTGTCCGTGATTATTGGGCGGGCTTAAGTGCGGAGAGAAAATCCGCTTTCCGTTTTCACCATATTTCCACCGATGAAGTTTATGGTGATTTAGGTTCTACAGTCGGTGCGTTCACCGAACTTTCGCCCTATGCGCCAAGCAGTCCTTATTCCGCCTCTAAAGCGGCAAGCGACCATTTGGTGCGTGCATGGCATCGTACTTACGGGCTACCTGTGATAGTGGCTCATTGTTGTAATTGTTACGGCGCTTATCAGTTTCCGGAAAAACTCGTGCCATTAATGATTTTAAATGCGTTAAACGGTAAAACCTTACCGGTTTATGGTAACGGAATGCAAATTCGCGACTGGCTGTTTGTGGACGATGTAGCTCGCGCATTATATGTTGTTCTGACAGCCGGGCAGATTGGTGAAACTTATAATATTAGTGGTCATAATGAAAGAACGAATATAGAGGTTGTGCATACGATCTGTCATTTGCTGGAAGAATTAATGCCGCATAAACCAGCCGGCGTAGTGAGATATCAGGATCTGATTACCTATGTGAGCGACCGTCCGGGACACGATATCCATTACGCCCTTGATGCCACCAAGCTCAGAACCGAGCTGGGCTGGGCACCACAAGATACGTTTGAAAGCGGAATCCGTAAAACCGTTGAATGGTATTTACTGAATAAAAAATGGTGGCGTCGTGTATTAGACGGTTCTTATCAGTGTGAGCGGGTATGACGAGATAAAATCGCCATTTAATTTTTTATTAACAATTAAGACACAAATTGAAAAAACTGGTATAGTGCCGCTGTACCGGTTTTATATATAGGATAGGATTATGAACATTTTGCTTTCTTTTGCGCCGGCGCCGGATTGCTGGGGCAATAATGCGTTGTTGAGTTTTGCCGATAATCAAGCGGTGATTCATGTAAAAAACGATGAAAAAAATGACCGCACTTTAATTCAAAAGGCGGCGCGTAAGCTGCGCGGGCAGGGGATTAAAGAAGTCGAACTGATTGGCGAACAATGGGAGCTGGAGCATTGTTGGGCGTTTTATCAGGGCTTTTATAGCGCGAAACAGGATTACACCATTGAGTTTCCGCATTTGGCGGATGAACCGCAGGCGGAGTTGTTGGCGCGTATTCAATGCGGCGATTTTGTGCGTGAAATCATCAACTTACCGGCTTCATTGGTGACGCCGCAGGCATTAGCGCAGCGCGCGGCGGCGTTTATTGAGGCGCAGGCGGCGGAATATGCCGATAAAAGTACGGTGTCTTTTGAGATTATTTCGGCTGAGGAATTGGAAAAACAAGGCTATCACGGCATCTGGCAGGTGGGCAAAGCCTCAGCCAATAAACCGGCGATGTTGCAGCTGGATTTTAATCCGAGCGGTGATCCCGATGCGCCGGTTTTTGCCTGTTTAGTCGGTAAGGGCATCACTTTCGATAGCGGCGGTTACAGCATTAAGTCAAGCGAGACCATGAGCACGATGCGTACCGATATGGGCGGCGCTGCGTTGTTGACCGGCGCATTAGGCATGGCGATTGCCGGCGGGCTGGCGCGACGGGTGAAATTATATTTATGCTGTGCGGAAAATATGCTCAGCGGCAATGCTCTGAAACTGGGCGATATTATCACTTATGCCAACGGCATTCGCGCGGAAGTATTGAATACCGATGCGGAAGGGCGTTTGGTGCTGGCGGACGGGTTAATTGAAGCGGATAAACAGCGCCCGCAGTTGATTATCGATTGCGCGACTTTGACCGGCGCGGCGAAAGTGGCGGTGGGCAATGATTATCATTCGGTGCTTTCCATGGATGATGAGTTGGTCGCGCAGTTGTTTGAAACGGCGAAATCCGTGCAGGAGCCTTTCTGGCGTTTGCCGTTTGAAGAATTTCACCGTTCGCAGATCAGCTCGAATTTCGCCGATATTGCGAATATCGGTTCTGCGCCGGTCGGTGCGGGGGCGAGCACGGCCACCGCCTTTTTATCTTATTTTGTTCAACAGTATCAGAAACACTGGCTGCATATTGATTGTTCGGCGACATATCGTAAAGCGCCCGGCGATTTATGGGCGGCCGGCGCCACCGGTATCGGCGTGCAAACCTTGGCCAATTTTTTATTAGTGAAAGCGAACGGATAGTGCAATAACGGGGGGACATTTATGGCGCAGGAACGGACATTATCCATTATTAAACCGGATGCGGTGGAGCGAAATCTTATCGGTCGGATTCTGGCAAGATTAGAACAGCACGGCTTTAAAATCGTTGCCGCGAAAATGGTGCATTTAACCAGAGCGCAGGCGGAAGGATTTTATGCCGAACATGAGGGCAAAAGCTTTTTTGCCGATCTGGTGGAATATATGATTTCCGCACCGGTGCTGGTCAGTGTGCTGGAGAAGGAAAACGCAGTAAAAAACTACCGCACTTTAATGGGCGCAACGGACCCGGCTATGGCGGAGGAAGGCACGCTGCGCCGCGAGTTTGCGCAGAGTAAAAGCCGCAATTCGGTGCACGGTTCCGACAGCCTGCCAAGTGCGGAACGTGAGATCGCCTATTTTTTTGTGGAATCGGAGATCTGCCCGCGCTAAAGGCTGTCGCCGCCGCGCGCAACGGTATTTCATCGGCTTAACAGCCAAACGCCGCATAATCAGTGCATTGTGCGGCGTTTTGTTTGCCGTTAAAAGCACATGCTTTACGTCGGTTGCGGTTTTTCCTCATGCCTGTTCGTTCCGAAATAGCGCTTGCCTTTTAAGTCAAAAAGCGTATTATAGCCGTCCAGACGGAAAAACATCCAAATGTAGAGCGAATAAAGGAATCTTATGTCATCATATTTATTTACTTCCGAATCCGTATCGGAAGGTCATCCGGATAAAATCGCCGATCAGATCTCCGATGCGGTATTAGACGAAATCCTAAAACAGGATCCGAAAGCGCGCGTTGCCTGCGAAACCTATGTGAAAACCGGTATGGCGCTGGTGGGCGGTGAAATTACCACCTCGGCGTGGGTGGATATTGAAAGCCTGACCCGCCAGGTGATTTGCGACATCGGCTACGAGCATTCCGATATGGGGTTTGACGGGCATTCCTGCGCGGTGCTGAATGCCATCGGTAAACAGTCCGCCGATATTAATCAGGGCGTGGATCGCGGAAATCCGCTGGAGCAGGGCGCGGGCGACCAGGGCATTATGTTCGGTTACGCCACCAATGAAACGGATGTGCTGATGCCGGCGGCAATTACCTACGCCCATCGTTTGATGGAACGGCAGGCACAGGTGCGCAAAAACGGCACGCTGAGCTGGCTGCGCCCGGATGCGAAAAGCCAGCTGACGTTGAAATACGATAATAATACCATCGTCGGTGTGGATGCCGTGGTGCTTTCCACCCAACACAGCGATGACGTCAGCCAGAAAACTGTGCATGAAGGCGTGATGGAGGAAATCATCAAGCCGGTGCTGCCGAGTGAGTGGCTGTCTAAAGAAACCAAATTTTTTATCAATCCGACCGGGCGTTTTGTGATCGGCGGGCCGATGGGCGATTGCGGTTTAACCGGACGTAAAATTATTGTCGATACCTACGGCGGGGCGGCACGGCACGGCGGCGGAGCGTTTTCTGGTAAAGATCCGTCGAAAGTCGACCGTTCTGCGGCTTATGCGGCGCGCTATGTGGCGAAAAATATCGTGGCGGCCGGTTTAGCACAGCGCTGCGAGATTCAGTTGTCTTACGCCATCGGCGTTGCCGAACCGACATCGATTATGATCGAAACCTTCGGCACGGCGAAAGTGAGCGAAGCCCTCTTGGTGAAATTAGTGCGCGAATTTTTTGATTTGCGTCCTTACGGCTTAATCAACATGCTGGATTTAATTCAGCCGATTTATCGCCAGACCGCGGCTTACGGTCATTTCGGGCGTGAGCAGTTCCCGTGGGAAAAAACCGATCGCGCCCAAGAACTGCGTGCGGCCGCCGGATTAAAATAACCTTGTTGCTGCCGGCGCGGACAAGCGTGCGCGCCGGTTGTTTTTTATGCAAACCGCCGAGTTTCGTCAGCTTAATATGCAGGTTGTGCGTAAGTTAAACGCCGGTTTACAGCTTGCCGAACAGCATTTTAACCGCACTTTTCCGGTGCCGACGGTCAACTATCGCCTGCGCGGAGTAAAAGCGGGCGTCGCCTATCCCGAACACAATGAAATCAGACTGAACCGTACCTTATTGCTGGAAAATCCGCACGCCTTTATTGCTCAGGTGGTGTGGCATGAGCTGGCGCACCTTATCGTCTATCAGGTTTTCGGCCGGGTAAAACCGCACGGTGCGCAGTGGCGCGCGGTGATGACGGACATTTTCCATTTGCCGGCGCAGACCAGCCACCGCTTTAACGTGCAAAATGTGCAGGGCAAAACCTTTGCATACCAATGCGCCTGCCAGACCCATTATTTGACCTTAAGACGACATAATAAAGTGCAAAAGGAAAGTGCGGTGTATTTTTGCCGTAAATGCGGCCGGCAACTATCCTTAGTGAATACAAAGAATTAGATGAATTCTCCGGCCGACTATGCTATATTTCTTCACGCTTAATGACTGTTCAAAAGGAGTAAGTACATGAAAAAATCATTATTGGCTATCGTTATTGCTGCGTCGGGCGTGGCGGCGACGGCACAGGCAAACTGGTATGTTGAGGGTGATTTAGGCTATTCTAAAATCAAAACCTCCGGCTTGCATTACGGAGAAATTAATAAAAGCAAGTTTACCCCGAGCGTAATCGTCGGGTATAAATTTGTGGACTGGCGTTTGGCCGCGGACTATACCCATTACGGTAAATCGGAATACAGTTATGGCGGGGTAGGCAACGGTGAGCTGAAAATCCACAGTTTCGGTTTTTCCGCCATTTATGATCTGAATTTAAATACGGATCTGAAACCGTATATCGGGGTTCGCTTAGCGTCGAATCTGGTTAAAGTGGATGAATTTTATCGGGCCGGCAACGGCAATGTGTATTCCTATAGCGAAGATTCAACCCGCTTCGGTTACGGTGCCTTTGCCGGTGCGGCTTATCAGCTGGCGCCGAACTGGGCGTTGACCGGGACGGTGGAGTATAACCGTTTAGGCAAAGTCAATGATGTTAAAATCAATCAATATGGTGCCAAAGTCGGTTTGCGCTACACATTCTGATTGTTTTCCCTCAACGGCGAAAAGTGCGGTAAAAATTACCGCACTTTTGCGTTCAGCGCGTTTTATTCCGTTTCACTTTTCTTTTTTCCATCACTTTCCTGTTAGCGCAAAAATTGCTCAATTAGCGGCGTGATTGCGCTTGAAATCTCGGTATTTGCTCTTATATACGGAAACATTCAGTCAGAGAGGAAATTATTATGAGCAAAAATCAGGAAACCCGCGGGTTTCAATCGGAAGTCAAACAACTGTTACATTTAATGATCCATTCGCTGTATTCCAATAAAGAAATTTTCTTACGTGAATTGATCTCAAATGCGTCGGATGCGGCGGATAAATTACGTTTTAAGGCCTTATCCGCACCGGAATTATACGAAGGCGACGGCGAGTTGAAAGTGCGCATCAGCTTTGATGAAGCGAAAGGCACGCTGACCGTCAGCGATAACGGTATCGGGATGACCCGCGAACAGGCGATTGACCATTTGGGTACGATTGCGAAATCCGGAACGAAAGAATTTTTGACCGCACTTGGCAGCGATCAAGCGAAAGACAGCCAGTTAATCGGGCAGTTCGGGGTCGGTTTTTATTCCGCTTTTATTGTGGCGGATAAAGTCAGCGTAAAAACCCGCGCGGCCGGTGAAAGTGCCGATAAAGGCGTATTGTGGGAATCCGCCGGCGAAGGCGATTACACCGTTGCGGATATTGAGAAAAAAACGCGCGGTACGGAAATCACATTGCATCTGCGCGAGGACGAAAAAGAATTCGCTAACGAATGGCGGTTGCGCGAAATTATCGGTAAATATTCCGACCATATCGGCTTGCCGGTGGAAATTCTGAGCAAAGAGCATGATGAGGAAGGCAAGGAAACCGGCGTCAAATGGGAGAAAATCAATAAAGCGCAGGCACTTTGGACGCGGGCGAAAGGCGATATTTCGGATGACGAATACAAAGAATTTTACAAACATCTGAGCCATGATTTTGCCGATCCGCTGTTGTGGACGCACAATAAAGTGGAAGGCAATCAGGAATATACCAGCCTGTTGTATGTGCCGTCGAAAGCGCCTTGGGATCTGTTTAACCGTGAGCACAAACACGGGCTGAAACTCTACGTGCAGCGCGTATTTATTATGGACGATGCGGAACAGTTTATGCCGAATTATCTGCGTTTTATGCGCGGGTTGATCGACAGTAACGATTTGCCGTTAAACGTATCGCGTGAAATCCTGCAAGATAACAAAGTCACCGCGGCGCTGCGTAAAGCGTTGACTAAACGGTCGCTGCAAATGCTGGAAAAACTGGCGCAGGACGACAAGGAAAAATATCAGCAATTCTGGAACGAATTCGGCTTGGTATTGAAAGAAGGCCCGGCGGAAGATTTTGCCAACAAAGATGCGATTGCCAAATTATTGCGTTTCGCTTCCAGCAAAAACGACAGCAGTGAGCAGAATGTGTCGCTGGAAGAATATGTGGCGCGCATGAAAGCGGGACAAAAAGGCATTTATTATATTACCGCCGACAGCTATATCGCGGCCAAAAACAGCCCGCACTTGGAACTGTTTAACAAGAAAGACATTGAAGTGTTATTGCTATCGGATCGGATTGACGAATGGATGTTAAGCTATCTCACCGAATTCGACGGCAAACCGTTGCAGCCGATCACCAAAGCGGATCTGGATTTAGGCGAGCTGGCGGATAAGGAAGAAGAACAGCAAAAAGCGCAGGATGAAGCCTTCGGTTCGTTTGTGGAACGGGTGAAAACGCTGCTTGGCGACCGAGTGAAAGCGGTGCGTCTGACTCATCGTCTGACCGATACGCCGGCGGTCGTTTCTACCGATAACGATCAAATGACCACGCAAATGGCGAAACTGTTTGCCGCGGCGGGACAAAGCGTGCCGGAGGTGAAATATACCTTTGAGCTGAATCCGACGCATCCGCTGGTGAAGAAAACCGCCGATATTGCCGATCAGGACGAATTCGCCGACTGGGTGGAATTGTTGCTGGAGCAGGCGATGCTGGCGGAGCGCGGCGCGTTGGAAAATCCGACCGCGTTTATTAAGCGTGTAAACCGGTTGTTATCTGAGTGAATTTAGATAGAATATAAGTGTTGCGCGCCCTTGTGGCGGCAGCACTTATTTTTTGCACGTTTTATAAGGACAACCTATGAAAAACATTCTGTTAGTGACGCTGTTATTGTTATCGGCCTGTTCAATGCGCGGCTATCAAACAGAAAAATTATCGCCAAGTTGTCAGATTTATTTTGCACATATCGAACGGAATTTAGCCCAATCCACATTGCCGGCAGAGAAACTGGCGGAAATAACACGCGGCTTTGACAATACCAAAGCCGGGCTGAAAACGCTGTCCGCCGCGGGACAGGAAAAAATCTGCCGCTCGCGTCTGGCGCAGTTGGCGTCGCGGAAAAAATAATACCGACCGGCTTTTTCCGGCGTTTTTTGGGATGAGACAATGACATTATTTGTTGCCTGCGGCAATATTCAACAACCTTATCCGCTACAGGATATCCCCGCCGATTTATTCACTGACGAATTATTATTGCTGCCGAACGGGAATCCCCGTGTGCGACAACGTCATCGTTGCCGCTGGGTGGCGCATTTTCTGTTGTGGGAACTGTTAAAAAAAGCGCAAATTAATACCGCACTTTTAGGCCGGATTTACCGTACCGCGGCCGGTCGCCCGCAGTTTCCAATCCCTCATATTGATTTTAACATCAGCCATTGCGGCGATTGGGTGGCGGTTATTTTGCAGATTGGCGACCAACATCAGCACAGTGTCGTCGGCATTGATATCGAATATGCACAAAAAGCGCGCAATTACACCGCACTTTTAGGTCATTTTGCCTCGGAGTGCGAGCAACAGTGGTTTTTGCGCCAGCAGGATGCGGCGGGCAGTTTTTATCGTATCTGGTGTTTGCGCGAAGCGGTGCTGAAGTCGCAGGGCGTGGGGATCGTAAAATTATCGGAAGTGCGGCATGATCCGCTTAATTTATCACTGCATTCGGCCTATTGTCCGCGCGGGCAGCTGCTGTTCAGCGCGCAGTTTCCGTTTTATCTGGCTTTTTTTACTAACTTCGGCTTCGCCGCCTTGCAATGCTTTCGTTGGGATGGCGAGGGCTTAGCGGCGGAAAAACTGCAACATCCGTTAATCTATTCGGTAAATTATTGAACCGGCGCTTTAAAATCGTAAAATCGCCCCTACATAATCAAGACTTTCATTAGACTTAGTGTGATATTTTGTTTAGACTGTGTAACAATTTTTTGACAAATGGAGAGAAGCATGTCCTTTAACGGTTCAGATCAAGATCCTTGGGGTAAGCCAGGCAGTAACGGAAAAAAGCCGGAGAATAATCAGCCGAATGACGGTAAGCAAAAACCGGATTGGGGGGATAATTCGGCGCAGGATAATCAGCAGTCGCCACCCGATCTCGAAGAGGTGTTCAGCAATCTGCTGAAAAAACTGGGGGGCGGTAATAATAAAAACGGCGGCAGTAAAAAACCGTCGTTTAATGCGGGCAAACTGTTGCCGGTTGCGGTTGCCGCCGGTCTTATTTTGTGGGGTGTCAGCGGATTGTACACAGTCAAAGAAGCGGAACGCGGCGTGGTGCTGCGTTTCGGTCAGCTGCATTCTATCGTTCAGCCCGGTCTGAACTGGAAACCGACCTTTGTGGATCGCGTGGTGCCGGTCAATGTGGAGCAGGTCAAAGAGCTGAGAACGCAGGGTTCTATGCTGACGCAGGATGAAAATATGGTGAAAGTGGAAATGACGGTGCAATACCGTGTGCAGGACCCCGCTAAATACCTGTTCAGCGTCAGCAATGCGGATGATAGCCTGAATCAGGCTACGGACAGTGCGCTGCGGTATGTTATCGGGCATATGTCGATGGACGATATTTTAACCACCGGGCGGGCGATTGTGCGTGAAAATACCTGGAAAGCGCTGAAGGATATTATTCAGCCTTACAATATGGGGCTGGATATTTTAGATGTGAACTTCCAGTTCGCGCGTCCGCCGGAAGAGGTTAAAGCGGCCTTTGATGACGCCATCAAGGCGCAGGAAGACGAACAGCGTTATATCCGTGAAGCGGAGGCCTATGCCCGTGAGCAGGAACCTATCGCCCGTGGTGACGCGCAGCGCATTATTGAAGAAGCGACGGCATATAAAGATCAAATCGTGCTGAATGCGCAGGGGGAAGTGGAACGTTTCCGCCGTTTATTGCCGGAGTTTAAAGCGGCGCCGGATTTATTGCGTGAACGCCTGTATATTCAAACCATGGAAAAAGTCATGGCCAATACGCCGAAAGTGATGCTGGACGGCAATAACGGTAACAATCTGACCGTATTGCCGCTGGAACAGATTTTAACCGGCAAACAGGCCAATGCCGTATCGACCGAGAAGCCGAAAAACGACGCTCAGCAAAGTGCGGTGAATTCCAAGCCGGTTTATGCGGAAAATAATCATTCGTCAAATACCTCGCACAATCCGGAAAATCGTCAAGGGAGATTTAATTAATGCGTAAATTTTTAACTCCGGTCATTATTGTTCTGATCGCCGTGATTTATTCAAGCATTGTGATCGTAGATGAAGGCACCCGCGGCATTATGCTGCGTTTCGGCAAAGTGCAGCGGGATGCGGATAATAAAGTGGTGGTGTATAACCCGGGACTGCATTTTAAAATTCCGTTTATCGACAGCATTACGGTGCTGGACGCCCGTATTCGTACCTTAGACGGACAGGCCGATCGTTTCGTAACCGTCGAGAAAAAGGATTTGCTGGTGGATTCCTATGTGAAATGGCGGGTGAGCGATTTCGGTCGTTTCTTTACCGCAACCGGCGGTGGGGATTATACGCAGGCGTCGAATTTGCTGCGTCGTAAAGTTAACGACCGCCTGCGTTCCGAAATCGGTTCCCGCACGATCAAGGATATTGTTTCCGGAACACGCGGCGAGTTAATGGCCGGTGCGAAAAAAGCCTTGAATAACGGGCAGGACAGTACCTCGGAACTGGGTATTGAAGTCATTGACGTGCGGGTGAAACAGATTAATCTGCCGGATGAAGTGTCGTCTTCCATTTATCAGCGCATGCGTGCCGAACGTGATGCGGTGGCGCGCGAACACCGTTCTCAGGGGAAAGAAAAAGCGGCATTTATTCAGGCCGATGTGGATCGTAAAGTCACCTTGATCCTTGCCAATGCGAATAAAACCGCGCAGGAATTACGCGGCAACGGTGATGCCGCGGCGGCTAAACTGTATGCCGAGGCGTTTAGCGGGGAGTCGGAGTTTTACAGCTTCGTGCGCAGTATGAAAGCCTATGAAAACAGCTTTGCCAAACCGGATAATATGATGATTTTAAAACCGGACAGCGACTTTTTCCGCTTTATGCAGGCGCCGGGTAAATCGCTAAACTAAGAAAAAACAGGGTGAACGTTGATGCTCACCCTGTTTTTTTATTCCGTTAAGATTAATGTTTTTAAATACTGATAAATTTCCCGGTAGGCTTTCGGCGCTTTGTGCTGTTCGTTTTCTTTCTGTGCCGCGCGCAGCAGATGACGTAAATGCTGGCGATCCGCCTGCGGGTAATCGGCGAGCAGCCGTGTCAGTGCGTCGTCGCCTTTGGCAATCAATTCATCGCGCAGCTGTTCCAAGTTATGCAGCATGGCCTGTTGATGATTATGCCGGTTTTCGATTTTATCCAGCGCGTCCTGAATCGGGGCAACATCAGTATTGCGCAACAGTTTCCCGATATATTGCAGCTGCCGGCGTTTGGCTTCTTTCTGTAAACGGCGGGCAAGATCTATCGCCTCCGACAGGCTATCGTCCAGCGGGATTTTAGTTAAATTGGTCTGAGTTAAATTCACCAGTTTTTCGCCCAGCTTTTTTAACGCTTCGGCATCCCGCTTGATTTCGCTTTTGCTGACCCAGATTATCTCTTCCTGTTCTGCTTCCCAATCAAAGACGTCTTTTTTGCGTTTTGACATAATTACATCCTGCATTAAACTAAAAACGCGGTTAGTTTAGCATAATTTCGTCCGTATTAGCGAGATGACGTAAAATAAGCTAAAATGCGCAACATGTTTAATACCAAGGTTTTAGTATGGAAAATCAACAAAATCCGACCGCACTTTTAAAGCAGCAGGAACAGGCGCTGCGCGAGGCGGTCGTCTATGCGCTGGATGCAGCGCAAAAGGCCGGTGCCGGCGCGGAAGTGTCGGTAACGAAAGTCAGCGGATTATCTGTTTCCGCCCGTTTGCAGGAAATTGAAAACGTCGAGTTTAACAATGATGGTGCGCTGGGCATTTCGGTGTATTTGGGTCAGCAAAAAGGCAATGCCTCAACCTCGGATTTAAGCCGTGATGCGATTAAACGTGCGGTGGAAGCGGCGCTGGCTATCGCACGATATACGTCCGCCGATGCGTGTGCCGGTCTGGCGGAACGGGAATTAATGGCATTTGAGGCGCCGGATTTGGCGCTTTATCATCATGCGGATATTGATGTGGCGCGTGCGGTAGAGCTGGCGCTGCAAACAGAACAGGCCGCGCTGGATTATGATAAGCGGATCGTAAACAGTGAGGGCGCGGCGTTTAATTCTCACACCGGTGTCCGGGTTTATGGCAACAGCTACGGGATGCTGCAAAGTTATCTGTCGAGCCGTTATTCTTTGTCCTGTTCGATGATCGCCGGGCATGAAGATCAACTGGAGCGGGATTATGAATATACGGTGGCGCGGGATATGCGGAAGCTGGAAACCCCCGATTGGGTAGGCGCACGGTGCGCGCAGAAAACGTTGGCGCGTCTGCAGCCACAAAAAATCGCAACGCAGACCGTGCCGGTGATATTTTTAAATGATGTGGCGACCGGCTTATTCGGTCATTTGGCGGCGGCGATCAGCGGCGGCAGTTTGTACCGTAAAGCCAGTTTTTTGCTCGATCGGTTGGGCAGCCAAATTTTACCGGATTGGTTTCAGCTCAGTGAGCGGCCGCATTTAATCGGTCAGCTGGCATCTTCCCCGTTTGACAGCGAAGGGGTCAGAACGGTTGCGCGCGAGATTATTGCTCGCGGTATTCTGCAAACCTATTTATTAACCAGTTACAGCGCAAGAAAACTGGGGATGCAAACTACCGGCCATGCCGGTGGGATTCACAACTGGCTGGTTAAACCGAATTTAAGCGGAGGATTGACCGCACTTTTACGCCGCATGGGGCGCGGTTTGCTGGTGACGGAGTTAATGGGACAGGGCGTGAATCCGGTGACCGGCGATTACTCCCGCGGAGCCGGCGGCTTTTGGGTAGAAAACGGTGAGATTCAGTATCCGGTGGCGGAAATTACCATTGCCGGTCAATTGACGGATATGCTGCGTAATATCGTGGCGGTCGCCGATGATATTGAAACGCGATCTAACATTCAGACCGGCTCGGTATTGCTGGAGGCGATGAAAGTATCGGGCAATTAAATTTTATAAATGAGAATAATTCTTATTGACATTAAAATCGATTTTGCTACAATGACCGCGTTTGTTAAGTATTGCGATTAAAAATGATTGGGTAGAGGTCGTTTTTAAGATACTCCAAACAAAAGTAGAGTAGAAAGTAAATTCGTTAGGGTATTTGAAAAGCTGGAGTTTATACTTCAGCTTTTTTTTTTGCTACAATACGCGGCACTTATTCGCAGCGCAAAGATAACTTACTGATAAAGGTATATGTATGAAGAAACACCATGTTGACATTTTAATTCCGCAGCAAGAGGTACAAACCCGGATTCAGGAATTGGGGCGTGAGATCACCCAATTCTATCAACATAAACGGGCGGAGAAAGTGATTATCGTCGGTCTGCTGCGCGGCTCTTTTATGTTTATGGCGGATTTGGTGCGTGAAATGCAGCTGCCGGTGGAAATTGAATTTATGACGACCGCCAGTTACGGCTCCGGGATGACCAGCAATCATGATGTGAAGATCAGCAAGGATCTGGACGGTGATATTAAACATGAACATGTTTTAATTGTGGAAGACATTATTGATACGGGCTATACGCTACAAAAAGTGCGTGAGATTTTAAAGCTGCGCGAGCCGGCATCATTGGCAATCTGTACGCTGCTGGATAAACCTTCGCGGCGCGAGGTGGAAGTGCCGGTGGATTGGGTCGGGTTTTCTATTCCCGATGAGTTTGTGGTGGGTTACGGCATTGATTATGCGCAGCGCCACCGTAATCTGGGCTATATCGGAAAAGTCGTGCTGGATGAATAGGCCGATATGGCTTCAGATAAACGAAAGGCTTGTTTTATATTATAACAAGCCTTTTTAGTGCGGATGATATTATTGCTGTTTTGAAGTGAGTTTTGCCAATCCGATATCACAGCTTCTGATTTGAGTCGCCAGTTCCATTTCAAGGATTTGCTGTTTGCTTTGATTCAGTTTGCTTTTGATTTTGCGTAACTGCGTGTGGGTTCCCGGTTGTTTTTCCGCTTCGGCAATCAGATTTTCCGTTTCTTTGAATAACTTTTCACATTGCTGCGGTAATGCCTGAATTTCTGTTTGTTTTTCTGTCGGCTGAGCTTGTGCTGAGACGGAAACACCGGTCAAGGTTGCGGCTGCAAAAAAAGCCGTCAGCACGAATTTTATTGTTGTTTTCATTAAAACCCCTTTATTAATTTTTAAATACTAAAAATCAAACGCAACGAAAGTTATCAGAATATCCGCGCGATGTCTAGTACTGGTTGATTTTTTATTCCGTCTTGTGATCATGTACACAATAAATGTTGTAAAAATGTTAATAAAATATGTAATTTGACTTATATCAATAGATAGAATTATACCTATTTATTATTATTTTTGATTTAAATACAAAAATGTGATCAGTATTGCATTTTTACGGTTTTTTATCCTTATCTTTAGTAGTAGAATACATCCCTGTCTTGGGGTACCTATGAGAATAATTAATTACTGGCTGTAAAAATAGTGTGAATTTTATGTTGTAGTAATAATTATAAAGGTAATTCAATGGAGCTTGCTTAGGGAACATTCTTTTAAGCGTATGGGGTGATTACATGGTAATCATTTGTGAAGAACTTGTAGCATTTACAAGGAGTTGAGATGTTAGACGTTGTTGAACTCTCTAGATTGCAGTTTGCATTAACTGCGTTATATCACTTTTTGTTTGTGCCGTTAACGCTGGGATTATCCTTTATTCTGGTGATAATGGAAACGCTTTATGTAGCGACAGGCAAAGAAGTGTATAAAGATATGACAAAATTCTGGGGTAAGTTATTTGGTATTAACTTTGCTCTGGGGGTGACCACTGGTATTACAATGGAATTCCAGTTCGGTACCAACTGGTCATATTATTCTCATTATGTCGGTGATATCTTCGGCGCACCGCTGGCGATTGAAGCATTGTTAGCATTTTTCTTAGAGTCAACTTTCGTCGGGTTGTTCTTCTTTGGCTGGGATCGTTTATCAAAAGGCAAACATTTGTTAACGACATATTGTGTGGCTTTCGGTTCAAACTTATCCGCAATGTGGATTTTAGTTGCGAACGGCTGGATGCAAAATCCGATCGGTTCTGAGTTTAACTTTGAAACCATGCGTATGGAAATGACCAGCTTTATGGAGTTGTGGTTAAATCCGGTGGCACAAAGTAAATTCTTACACACCTTATCGGCCGGTTATGTATCCGGTGCGTTCTTCGTATTGGGGATCAGCGCATACTATATTTTAAAAGGACGCGATATCGGCTTTGCCAAACGTTCTTTTTCTGTCGCTTCCGTCTTCGGCATCATCTCGGTTATTTCTGTGCTGATCATGGGTGATGAGTCCGGTTATGAAATCGGTCAGACTCAGCCGGTGAAACTGGCGGCGATGGAAGGCGAATGGCATACTCAGCCGGCGCCTGCGGCATGGAACATGCTGGTTATTCCAAACCAAGCGGAACGGAAAAACGATTTCGCCATTCAGATTCCTTATGCGGCGGGGTTAATTGTCACCCGTTCTATAGATAAACAGTTCGCAGGTTTAGTTGATTTACAAGCCCGCAATGAAGAGCGTGTACGCAACGGAATGATGGCTTACGGCTTATTACAGCAGTTAAAAGCGGAGAAAAAAGCGCAAGGTCAGGTCAGCGAAGCTTCAAAAGCACAGTTTAGTGCGGTTAAAAATGATCTCGGTTTCGGTTTATTGCTTAAACGCTATACGGACAATGTTGTTGATGCTACCGACGAGCAAATCAAAGCGGCCGCAGCCGATACCATTCCGAACGTCGGGCCGACTTTCTGGTCATTCCGTGTCATGATGGCTGCCGGCGGTTTGATTTTACTCCTGATGCTTGCGGCATTCGTACAAAATGTGCGTAAAACCGTGGGACGCAGTCCGCTGTTACTGAAAGCGTTATTATGGGGGATGCCGTTGCCGTGGATTGCGATTGAAAGCGGTTGGTTCTTGGCGGAATATGGCCGTCAGCCATGGGCGATTTATGACGTGTTGCCGGTCGGCGTGGCCGCATCGCATTTAACGACGGGCGATCTGTGGTTCTCTATCGGCTTAATTTGTGCCTTGTACACCGTATTCCTTGTCGTCGAAATGTACTTAATGTTCAAATATGGTCGCCTTGGCCCAAGTTCGTTAAAAACCGGCCGTTACTATTTTGAACAATCATCTAAATAAGCAGGAGCGCATATGATTGATTATGAATTTCTACGTTTTGTTTGGTGGATTTTAGTCGGTGTATTGCTTATTGGATTTGCAGTAACTGATGGATTTGATATGGGCGTCATCACTTTATTGCCTTTTGCGGGTAAAAAAGAAGTGGAAAAACGCATTATGATCAACTCGATTGCACCACACTGGGACGGTAACCAAGTCTGGTTATTAACCGCCGGCGGCGCAATGTTTGCAGCCTGGCCGATCGTCTATGCCACCTCTTTTTCCGGGTTCTATATTGCGATGATTCTGGTGCTTGCCGCCTTATTCTTCCGCCCGGTCGGCTTTGAATACCGTGCAAAAATCAACAATCCGACATGGCGTAAGGCATGGGATTGGGGTTTATTCTTAGGCGGTTTTGTGCCGTCGTTGGTATTCGGCGTGGCATTCGGTAATTTATTACAGGGCGTACCCTTTGAATTCAACGACTTAATGCAGGTGACTTACACCGGTTCCTTCTTTGCGTTATTAAATCCGTTCGCTTTGCTTTGCGGCGTGATTAGCTTAGCTATGTTAACGACACATGGCGGCGCATGGTTACAGATGAAAACCACATCTGAATTGCGTGAGCGCGCCCGTGTGGTGACACAGGTCGGCGCATTCGCCACCTTAATCACATTCGTGCTGGCGGGGATTTGGCTGTATTTCAAAGACGGTTTTGTGGTGACCAGCGTGCTTGATCACAACGCACCGTCTTCACCGCTCGGCAAAGAAGTCATCACTCAGACCGGAGCATGGTTCGATAATTATAAAGCCGCACCGATACTGTTTATCTTCCCGGCATTGGCTATAGGCGGCGCATTGCTGAATATTCTGGCTTCGAAGGCTAATCGTTGCGGACTGGCATTCCTGTTCTCATCATTAACTATGGCCGGTATTATTCTGACCTGCGGTATTTCAATGTTCCCGTTCGTGATGCCGTCAATCACACATCCTGAAATGAGTTTACTGATGTGGGATGCGACTTCAAGCGAATTGACGCTGACGCTGATGCTCGGCTTGGCACTGGTGTTCGTGGTGATTTTACTGGCTTATACGATTTGGGCATATATGAAGATGTTCGGTCGTCTTGACAGTGATTTCATTGAAGAAAACAAAAACTCATTATACTAAGGAGATAAATTATGTTTTATGTTTTGTGGGTAGTGGGTGTTTTGTTCGCCGTTATGATCAGTGCCGTGATTACGATCGGTATTGAAAAAACAGGTAAATTTGACGAGTAAGTCAATGATCAATGCACTGTATCAACAGCTAAATAAGGGCTCCTGGCGAGCCCTTTCCTTTATACTTGCGGTGATAGTTACGCTATTCTTTTTCTTTAATATCAATGAGTTTGCCTCTCAGCTGAGAGTGGCGTCACCGTTTTGGGTCATGGCGTTAATCTGGACAACCATGATTTTATGGATTCACGGCATCGGATTTGAAATCCGTTCCGTGGTATGGAAATGCGTGTTTTTCCCGCTGTGCGGCTATGTAATCGCACTGATTGCGCTGTTTAATAACCTGATATAATCTCTCAGAGCGGGTGATATTGCCCGCTCTTTCATTTTCATTTGCCGCCCGCATCAGCGTGCCGAACATTTGGGTTTCAGCCGTCGGCCGATGATAAAAATTGTTTAATTTTTATAAAAAATAATTATTTCCGACCGCACTTTATCGCTTGCTAATCCGAGCCAGTCGCTCTAAAATACGCAAATTTTCTTCCTTATAAAAAATAGTGTTGATTATCTGAAGGTTGAATGCTGAAATGAAGATATTTTCGTTCCCGGTACGGGTGTACTACGAAGATACCGACGCCGGCGGCGTGGTGTATCATGCGCGTTATCTGCATTTTTTTGAACGCGCGCGGACGGAATATTTACGCGGGTTGAACTTCTCCCAGCAGACATTATTACATGAACGGAATATCGCATTTGTGGTCAAATCAATGCAGATTGATTATTGTTTGCCGGCAAGGCTGGATGATTTGCTGAGGGTGGACACCGATGTCACCGAGGTGAAAGGTGCGACGATTTTGTTTACACAATTATTAAGAAGAGAGGATGTGATTTTATGCAAAGCCACGGTAAAAGTGGCTTGTGTTGATCTGGGTAAAATGAAACCGACGGCTATTCCTGTTGAGATCAAGTCTGCGTTTCGGATTCACTGACGTTTAGGTATATTAATTTCTCGGAGTTATCTAATGACTACTGAATTGAACTTTTTAGAACTGTTTCTAAAAGCAAGTATTGTTGTTCAAATTGTAATTTTAATTTTAGTCTCGTTTTCAATTGCCTCTTGGGCGATCATTATTCAGCGCAGCCGTGTATTGACCAAGGCGCTGAAAGAATCCTCCGCCTTTGAAGACCGTTTCTGGTCGGGTGAAGATCTGCACAAACTGTATGAAGGATTATCCAACCGCCGTGACGGTTTATCCGGCAGCGAACAGATTTTTTATGTCGGTTTTAAAGAATTCTCCCGCTTAAAACAGGCGAATCCCGATTCGCCGGAATCCATTATTCAGGGCAGTTCGCGCGCAATGAATCTGGCGATGAACCGCGAAGTGGAAGATTTGGAAACCCGCGTTCCGTTTTTGGCCACCGTCGCCTCAATCAGCCCGTATATCGGTCTGTTCGGTACGGTATGGGGGATTATGCATGCGTTTATGGGCTTAAGTGGCGCCAAGCAGGCAACCCTGCAAATGGTCGCCCCGGGGATTGCCGAAGCGCTGATTGCCACCGCAATCGGTTTGTTCGCCGCCATTCCGGCAGTGATGGCCTATAACCGCCTGAGTTTACGCGTTAATAAGCTCGAACAGAATTACGGTAATTTCATTGATGAATTTACCACCATTTTGCATCGTCAGGTGTTCGGTCGGAATCACCACAATTAATTCAGGTTCCATGTTGACCGCGCCAAAGTGCGGTCGGTTTTAGAAACGTTTTTTTAGAGGCAATTATGTCTTATCGTCGCAGACGTCGCGATATTAAATCCGAAATTAATATCGTGCCTTTTTTAGATGTATTATTAGTTCTGGTGCTGATTTTTATGGCAACCGCGCCGATTATCAGCCAGAGCGTACAGGTTGAACTGCCGGATGCCGTTGACAGTCAGAACGTATCGAATGAAGATAAAGTGCCGGTGATTCTGGAAGTATCGGGAATTGGTCAATATACGCTTTCCGTGGGCGGAGAGCGCAGTGAGGGGCTGACGGAAGAAATGGTCACTCAACTGACTAAACAGGAATATGACAAAGATAACAACACGATGTTTTTAGTGGGCGGGGCGAAAGATGTGCCTTATGAGGAAGTCATCAAAGCGCTGAACCTGCTTCATCTTGCAGGCATTAAATCCGTCGGATTAATGACTAACCCGATTTAACTAAGTAGGTATAATTGTGCGCAATAATCGACAGAATAAAGGTATCGATGCAGTTATCGTTTCTATCATACTGCACATTATCTTGTTTGGTTTGTTGATATTAGGTTCTTTCTATCACAATGTCGAGATTATGGGCGGCGGCGAAGGTGAGGGCGAGGTAATCGGCGCCGTTATGGTGGATACCGGATCCGCCGCGCAGGAGTGGGGGCGCTTGCAGCAACAGAAAAAAGGCGATACGGATAAAGCGAAACAACCGGAACCCATAGACGAACAACAGGATAAGCAGAAACAGCTTGAAGAACAACAGCGCCAACAGGAACTGGAGCGCCAAAAACAGCTGGAGTATCAGAAACAGCAAGCGCTGCAAAAAGAGCAGGAACGCCAGAAACAGCTTGCCGAACAACAGAAAAAACAGCAGGAAGAAAAAGCCAGATTAGAGGCGCTGCAAAAGCAGAAAGATGCTGAAGAAGCCAAAGCAAAACAAGCGGCTGAAGCGGCGAAACTGAAAGCTGAGGCGGAAGCCAAACGGTTGGCGGCTGCGGCAAAACAAGCGGAAGAAGAAGCTAAAGCCAAAGCGGCGGCGGAAGCGGCGCAGAAAGCTGAAGCGGAGGCAAAAGCGAAAGCGGAAAAAGCCGCCAAAGCAAAAGCGGAAGCCGAAGCGAAGGCAAAAGCCAAAGCTGATGCACAAGCCAAGGCAAAAGCCGAAGCAGACGCCAAAGCGGCGGCTAAGGCGAAAGCGGATGCCGAAGCAAAAGCGAAGGCCGAGGCCAAGGCGAAAGCCGATGCGGCCACTGCAAAACGCCACTCTGAGCAGGCCGCATTGGATGATTTCCTGAACGGCGGCGATATCGGCGGCGGCAGTGCCTCGGTGGGCGGTAATGCCAACCGGCAGGGCAGTCAGGGGCGCGGTGCCGGATTAGGCAGCGGCGACGGCGGTAAAGTCGGTGATCAGTATGCCGGTGTGATTAAAAAAGAAATTCAGCGTCGTTTCTTAAAAGATCCGGGATTTGCCGGTAAAGTTTGCCGGATTAAAATCCAGCTGGAGCGCGACGGCACGATTTCCGGTTATCAGAAAGTCTCCGGGCCGGATGATATCTGCACTGCGGCATTAAGTGCGGTGGCCAGAACCAAAAAAGTGCCGGCGGCGCCGTCCGATGCGATCTATAGTAAATATAAAGCCCCGATTATTGATTTTGATATTAAATAACTGGTATGGTTTTAGGAAAGTAAGTTTAACCTGAGGAAAACGACATGAAACGTATAATGAGTTTATTGGCAATGCTGTTTCTGTTATTGGCGAATCCAGCGTTTGCCGATGATGAAGTCCGTATTGTGATTGATGAGGGCGTTGACAGTGCGCGTCCTATAGCCGTCGTTCCGTTTAAATGGAACGGTTCCGGCTCCGCACCGGCAGATATTGCCGATATTATTTCTGCGGATTTACGCAACAGCGGTAAATTTAATCCCATTCCGGTAAGCCGCATGCCGCAGCAACCGAGTGCGGCCTCCGAAGTGACGCCGGAGGCGTGGTCATCTTTAGGTATTGATGCCATTGTCGTCGGTCAGGTAACCCCGAACGGAAACGGTTATAGCATTGCTTATCAGCTGGTCGATACCATCGGCGCATCGGGAACGGCAGGAACCGTGTTAAGTCAGAACCAGTATGCCGTGCCGGCTAATGCGATCCGATTAGGGGCGCATACGGTCAGTGATGAAGTGTTCGAAAAACTCACCGCGATTCGCGGCGCATTCAGAACCAAGATCGCTTATGTCGTGCAGAAAAACGGCGGTTCTCAGCCTTATCAGGTACGCGTGGCGGACTATGACGGACATAATCAGTTTATCGTAACGCAAAGTTCCCAGCCGTTGATGTCACCGGCATGGTCGCCGGACGGCAGCAAACTGGCTTATGTCTCATTCGAAAAGAAAAAAGCGCAGCTGGTGGTGCATGATCTGCGTTCCGGCGCACGCAAAGTGGCGGCTTCTTTTGAAGGACATAACGGCGCACCGGCATTTTCGCCGGACGGTTCAAGACTGGCGTTTGCCTCTTCTAAAGACGGCGTATTAAATATTTATGTGATGAATTTAGGCAGTGGACAGGTTTCTCAGTTGACGAGCGGTGCCGGTAATAATACCGAGCCGGGCTGGTCTCCGGACGGACAGTCAATCGTGTTCACTTCCGACAGAAGCGGATCGCCGCAGGTTTACCGTATGAGTGCGTCAGGTGGTGGCGCTTCATTGGTCAGCTCGGGCGGCCGCAGTTATAGCGGGCAAATTTCCGCCGACGGTAGTACGTTAATTATGATTTCAGGTGATCATATTGTGAAAAAAGACTTAGCGACAGGCTCAACCGAGATGTTAAGTTCTACTTTTCTGGATGAAAGTCCGAGCATTTCGCCGAACGGAATTATGATTATTTATAGCTCTACACAAGGCTTAGGAAAGGTGCTACAATTGGTTTCTGCTGACGGTCGATTCAAAGCCCGTCTACCAGGAAGTGATGGACAAGTTAAATTTCCAGCTTGGTCACCATATTTGAGTAAAAACTAGGAGAAAAGTTAATGAAAAACTTTGCAAAATTATTAGTAGTAGCTGGCTCTGTAGCAGTATTAGCAGCTTGTAGTTCATCAAAAAATGAAAGCGCAGGCGCTGGCGCTGATGCAAATGCTCAAACATTCGGCGGTTACTCCGTTCAGGATTTACAGCAACGTTACAACACCGTTTATTTCGGTTTCGATAAATACAACATCGAAGGCGAATACGAACAAATCTTGGATGCTCACGCTGCATACTTAAATGCAACTCCTGCATCTAAAGTGTTAGTTGAAGGTAATACTGACGAACGCGGTACACCGGAATACAACATTGCATTAGGTCAACGTCGTGCAGATGCTGTTAAAAACTTCTTATCAGCTAAAGGTGTTCAAGCTGGTCAGGTTTCAACAGTTTCTTACGGTGAAGAAAAACCGGCTGAGTTAGGTCATGACGAAGCGGCTTATGCGAAAAACCGTCGTGCAGTGTTAGCATACTAATTTTTACGCATTCCTTTTTTAGTATGAAAACCGGGTCCGAACCGACCCGGTTTTTATATGCGCAAAAATCGCCGGTTTCTTAGAATATATGGTGAGTATTCATTCAAACGAATAAAAAATTAAAGATTTTTATTGATTATTAAAATAAAACCAGTATTATAAGCCTCCGTTACGCGATGATATGTTCGTGGGTCGTTAGCTCAGTCGGTAGAGCAGCGGACTTTTAATCCGTTGGTCGAAGGTTCGAATCCTTCACGACCCACCACTTCAACGTAACACTCCTTAAATATATTTACGGGTCGTTAGCTCAGTCGGTAGAGCAGCGGACTTTTAATCCGTTGGTCGAAGGTTCGAATCCTTCACGACCCACCAATTAACGGTAGTATTCCTTAAATATGTTTGCGGGTCGTTAGCTCAGTCGGTAGAGCAGCGGACTTTTAATCCGTTGGTCGAAGGTTCGAATCCTTCACGACCCACCAATTAACGGTAGTATTCCTTAAATATGTTTGCGGGTCGTTAGCTCAGTCGGTAGAGCAGCGGACTTTTAATCCGTTGGTCGAAGGTTCGAATCCTTCACGACCCACCACTTTAACATAACATTCCCTGAAATATATTTACGGGTCGTTAGCTTAGTGGTAGAGCAGCGGACTCTTAATCCGTTGGTCGAAGGTTCGAATCCTTCACGACCCACCAACTTTCCTGCTTATATTGTTAGCTAAAACTATTTTTTGTTTCTAATCTTTTTCTATCCAATTTTTTTATTTTTGCGATCTGCATTCCGGAAATGTGTTGATTTTATCGTCAAAGGATGTTTTCGCCGTTAAAGTGCGGTCTTAAAACACTGGGTTTTTGAAGAGGAAAAACAACCCCATGGCGAAAGGCTTTACGTTATTGGAAATGTTGACCGTATTGCTGATTATCAGCAGCATGATGTTATTGGCCTTGCCTGTCTGGCAGCAAGGCAGCGATCAGGCGATATTGGAAAAAGAACAGCGTAAACTGTATTTGTTTTTGCGCTATATTCAGGCTCGGGTTGAAAATTCCAATGAGATTTGGCTGCTGATTGCCAATCGGGATCAGTTGCAACATCGTTGGTGTATCACTGCGCAGATTAAAAACGAACAGATTTGCGATTGTTTCTCACCACAGAGCTGTTCGTCACAGCTTTCGGCTCAATTTTATTATCCGTCTTATGCCGGTAAAACCATGTTGATCAGCAAATCCTATTACCCGAAAGAAATCACCCGTTTAAACGGCATTCGTAATACTATCTCAACCGCCTGTATGGTGCTGCAGGCCGGAGAGCGCCGAACCCTATTTTCGTTTTTTAATATTGGCAGCCTGAAGCTGAAAAACAATCAGGCTCTCAGCGCCTGTGTGAATGATGAGACATAAAATATGGCATGTTTATATCGCGGACATAGCCTGACGGGGCTGATATTGTCCCTTTCGCTGTCTTCATTGCTACTGCTGGTGATTATTCAGTTTTACGCGCAAACCCGGCGGCAAAATCAGGAGGTTTTATTACACCTGCATTTGCAAAGCGAATTGCAGCGTGCGGTGCAGCTTATCGGCAAAGATTTGCGCCGCGCCGGATTCCGCGCCGTATCGGAAAAATTAGTGCGCAATAATCTGACGTTATTCGAGCAGGATGAGCGCGGCCGCAGTGTCGTCATTGCGCAGGCAGACGGCGAAAGGCAAAACAGTTGTATCCTGTTTTTCTATGATTTGGATGCGACGGGCTGTATCGGCAGCAGTTATAAATCCGGCCTTTGTATGGCAGAGGGGCGAAACAGCGCCCGCGAAATTGAACGCGAACTGTTCGGTTATCGTCTGCACGATAAAATGCTGGAAACCCGTCTGACCTATAAAAATACGGTACAGCAAGATTGCGGTCAGGCGCAGTGCCGCAGTTATATACAACAGCCTGCCTGTAACAGCGGCGGTTGGGTGGATCTGCTGGACGATACCGAAATTGAGATTACCCATTTGTGGTTTAACTGGCTGATTGCCGGGAAAGCGGTGGAAGTGCAGCTGACGGGAAGGTTAAAGCAGCGGCCGACGATTCATTATGCAACCGGCATTATCGTGCCGCTTATTAATCAGGAGGCGGACTAATGCCGTATCGCGGCATCATGACATTAACGCTGCTGATGCTGCTTAGCGCGTTTTTGGTGATGTTTATGCTATTTGATGATGAGATGTTACGGCTGCATTCCGCGTTATTGGCGCAGCGTAAGATTTATGTGCAGGAACATATTGCCTTGCAGCATATCGCTCATCAGCAGGCACATGCCGAATGCTACAATCTGCCGTTGGACAACGATGATAAAACCCGGCGTATCCGCTTTGAAAATCCGGCAAAAAACGACCGCACTTTTCATTTTGTCTGGTGTGAGCGGCTGTCATTGTTTCAACAAGCGCCAAAAAAGGCGCTGAATCCCGCCGCGTTCGGGCAATATCTCACAGAGAACCTGATCCCCTTATTTGCCGCCGAGCTCAGCCCGCCGCCGCAGTCCTTGCCGCGGGCAAACCAAGATGCGCTTTATTGGTTCGGCCCGCAGCAAACCGAATGGGCGCTGAACGGCAATATTAATGCGGTGATTGTTGCGCAGGGCGATCTCACTATTACGGGCAAAGGAAAAATCAGCGGTACGCTGATTACGGGCGGCAATTTCTATAAAGATGAACAGGTGCAGATTACCTATAATAAAACGACAGTGACTAATATCCTTAGACAATACAGCCGATGGCGGCTGGCGGAGAAAAGCTGGTATGATGTTGAACCTCAATAGTACGGTGAATTACAAGGGCATGAATTTGCTTTCGCTGTTAGTGACTTTAACCTTGTTTAGTGGTATTTTTCTGTCCGTTAATCAATGGATTGCCACGCAGCGCCAAAGTGCGGTAAATATTTATCAACGTTATCAGGCGATACAGATTGCAGAAAATCAGCGGCAACGGTTATTTTTAGGCCTAGCCTGCCAGCCACGCGTTGAGCAAAATCAGCTAACGTTCCGCATTAGTTGTTCGCCGGCGCAAGTGAGCGTGCGTTATCCTGCGGGCGAAATCGTGTTATAAAAAGGAACAGGCGTGTTTACCGTTTATTATTCCAATCAACTGGATATTCAGAAAGAGATTCTCATTCATTTAATGCAGCGACAGCCGTTAAATGATCCTTTGCAGGCGGAAACGATTCTGGTACAAAGTCCGGGGATGGCGCAATGGCTGCAATGGCAGATTGCGGAAAAACAGGGCATTGCCGCGAATTTACAGTTTCCGATGCCGGCAACCTTTATCTGGCGTCAATATGCGGAGAATTTGCCGGATGTCGCACCGCAAAGCCAGTTTGAAAAGGAAAGTATGACCTGGCGGCTGATGCGGTTGATTCCCGCCTATTTATCCCGCCCGGATTTTCAGCCGTTGCGCAATTATCTGGCCTCTTCCGCGCAGGCGGAGCAGCAAAAACTGTATCAGCTGGCACATAAGATTGCCGATTTATTCGACCAGTATTTAGTGTATCGTCCGGAGTGGATAACCGCATGGGAGCAGGGCGATGATCCAGCCGTCGGCAGACAGATCGCACAACAGCTCAAAGACGGTAATGCACCGTTATTTGCCCAAATCACCCGACATGTGCAGTGGCAGGGTACATTATGGCGCGCCTTGACGGACGAAATCAGCACGGAAAACGGTTCGGATCAACTCTGGCATCGCGCACGCTTACATCAGCGCTTTTTGACTTTATTAGCGCAGGGCGCACCGCAGAAACTGCCGGCACGGATTTTTGTGTTTGGAATTTCTGCGCTGCCGAAAACCTATCTGGATACGCTGCATGGGATCAGCGCCTATTGTGACGTGCATTTATTTTTTAATAACGGCTGTCGGGAATATTGGGGCGATATTATCGATCCGTCCTATTGGCAGAAATTACAAATGCGCCACCGCACCGCCTATGCGGATAAGCATACCCGGCCGCTGCTTTCGGCACAGCAGGCTTGCCTGCTGGCAAATCATGCCGTCGAATATACTTACGATAATGAGATCTTACAGATCGGCCATCCTTTGCTGTCTTCGTGGGGAAAACTGGGACGCGATTTTTTATATTTGCTCACCGAGTTGCAGTGCAATGAAATCAGTGCCTATGCGGAACCGGCGGAAACGAATCTGTTGGCGCAGATTCAGGCGCGTATCCTGAATTTAGAGCCGAACGGAGGGCAGCCGTTGCATTATTCGGCGCAGGATCATTCTCTGAGTTTTCATGCCTGTTACAGCGCCATGCGGGAAGTGGAGGCGTTGCATGATTATTTGCTGCATCTGTTTATGCAGGATGCAAGCCTTACGCCGAAGGATATTGTGGTGATGGTGGCCGATATTGATCACTATACGCCGTATATCCGCGCCGTGTTCGGTCAGGAAGCGGATTATATCCCTTTTTCCATTTCCGATAATAAGTTAGCAGAAAACGATGTGTTAGTGTCCGGTTTTATCAGTCTGCTGAATGTCAAAGAAAGCCAGTTCGGTGCGGAAGAAGTGCTGGCTTTGCTGGATATTCCCGCCGTGCGTGCGCGTTTTCACATTGAAACGGAGGATTTGGCGCTGATCCATCATTGGGTGGCCGAAGCGGGCATTCGTTTCGGTCTGGATAAATATACGGATAGTGCGCAGCATAACTACAACGCTTGGCTGGCCGGGCTGGAGCGCATGCTGCTCGGTTATGCCATGCGGGAAGAAAACGGTATCTGGCAGGATAGTCTGGGGCTGGATAATTGCTATGGGCTGAACGGGCGGCTGGCGGGTTATCTGGCGGAGTTTATCGACAGTTTGTACCAATGGAGGCAGGTGCTGGCGGAAACGCATCATGTCTTACAATGGCATCAGCATTTGCTGGCGCTGACCGACGCATTTTTTGCCGCAGACGAGCAAAATGGCGAAACGCTATGGTATCTGAAAGAACGTATTCAGCACTTCACCGAACAGCTGCAGGCGGCAAAATTTGATGATCCGCTCGGTGCCGACGTGGTTGCCGAGGTGCTGAGCGGGTATTTGCAGGACAGTCCGAACAGCCTTAGATTTCTGGGCGGAAAGGTTAATTTCTGTACCCTGTTGCCGATGCGTTCCATTCCGTTTAAGGTGGTGTGTCTGCTCGGTATGAACGAGGGGGATTATCCGCGCCAGCATGCGCCGAACAGTTTTGATTTAATGCAGTATCATCATCAGAAAGGTGATCGTTTCCGCCGGGATGATGATCGTTACCTGTTTTTAGAAGCGTTATTATCGGCGCAGCGTTATCTTTATATCAGCTATGTCGGGCGTTCGGTGGTGGACGATCAACCGAAAGAGCCCTCCGTACTGGTCAGCCAGTTATTGGATTATGTGACGGAAAACCTGACTGCTGAAGCTCCTGAGACGGCGGAGAAAACCCCGCAGGCGTGGCGCGCATTGCTGGTAAAACAACACAGTATGACCGCTTTCAGCGAACAAAACTTTCGCGGTAACGACCGCACTTTTGCGCGCAAATGGTTGCCGTTGGCAAAACGCCCGCCGCATGCCGATATCCCGGATTTTATTCAGCCGCTGGCGCCGGAGCCGGTGAGTGAAATCGCCTTGCCCGATCTGATCGCATTTGTCCGCCATCCGCTGAAATTTTTTCTGCAACAACGGTTGGGGGTGAGTTTCGAGTATGACAATCCGTTGATTGCGGACAGTGAAAATTTCAGCCTGAATAATCTGGATCAGTATTATATCAATGAGCAATTGCTTTATTGCGATGAAGCGGCGCAAGAGGCGTTTTTTGCCGCGCTGATGATCAAAGGCATCATGCCGCGCGGCAGTTTTGCGCAGGTGTATGAAAAACAACTGCAACGGGATATTCGGGAGCTAAAAGACAGTGTGGCCGATTACCTGACGCGCGATTATCACAGCCAATCGGTAGAATTGTATATTCACTGTCGGCACGGAAATGTCCGTTTATACGGCGATTTGGATCATTTATACGCACAGCAAAACGGCATGCTGCAACGCGTGCGCTGGCGGGTCGGTAGTGCGATCAGAGATCAGGATGTAATCGAAAACTGGATTTATTATCTGCTGCAATGTGCGGTGCAGGATAATGCGGCGCCGGCGGTTTATTACGCTAAAAAAGAAAAGGTGACCTTCAAAACAGTGGAAAAAACCACCGCACTTGAGCAATTGACCGTCTATGTGGAAGATTATCTGCGCGGTCAATGCCAACCGCTGCCGGTGATAACGACTGCGATTAACAGTTATCTGAATATATTGCGCATCGATAAAACCAGCGCGTTTAAAGCGGAAAGTGCGGTGGATCTAGAAGCCTGCGCCCAGAAACTGGACGGTCTTATCGCCGGCAGTGATTATGCGCCGCCGGATCGCTACTGGCAGCGGGTATTTGCCCGCACGCCGCCGGATGAGGCGCAGATTCGGGAAATGAACCGGCGCATGCAGGCATGGTTTGCGCTGATGACCGATAGCATGCAAAAATAGGCGAGAAAATGCAAACGGCACGAGAAGACGTGCCGTTTGAGGTTACTGTTTCCGCCAGACTGTGCCGTTCGGGCCGTCTTCCAGGATGATGCCCATCGCGCTCAGTTGGTTACGCGCCGCATCCGCCGCCGCCCAGTCTTTTATCGCGCGGGCGTCATTACGCTGTTTAATCAGCGCATCGATTTTCGCCACATCGTCGACATCAGAGCCGGATTGCAGAAAATGCTCAGGATCCTGTGTCAGCAGCCCCAGCACGTCGGCCAGTTCGCGCATACGGGCGGCCAGGCCGTCGGCTTGCGCCATATCGTGAGTTTTCAGTTTATTAATTTCACGCGCCATCTCAAATAAGACGGAAATGGCGTTCGGCGTGTTGAAATCGTCGTCCATAGCCTCTTTAAAGGCGGCGATAAAATTCTCACCGCCGCAGGCAACCGCGCTTCGGTCGGTGCCGCGCAGCGCCGTGTATAAGCGCTCCAGCGCACCATGGGCCAGATTCAGATTCTCTTCGCTGTAATTCAGCTGGCTGCGGTAATGGGCGGTTAACAGGAAGTAGCGCACGCTTTCCGCATCATAATGTTGCAGCACATCGCGAATGGTAAAGAAATTACCCAGCGATTTGGACATCTTTTCTTTGTCCACCATAATCATACCGGAATGGATCCAGTAATTGACGTACTTGCCGTCGTGCGCACAGCAGGATTGGGCGATTTCGTTTTCATGGTGCGGGAACATTAAATCCGAACCGCCGCCGTGAATATCGAAATGTGCGCCCAGCTGCTTGCAGTTCATCGCCGAACATTCAATATGCCAGCCCGGACGCCCCGCGCCCCACGGCGATTGCCAGCTCGGTTCGTGCGGTTTGGACATTTTCCATAACACGAAATCCATCGGATTTTTCTTGATTGCGGAAATTTCCACCCGCGCGCCGGCCTGTAGCTGGGATAGATCCTGACGGGACAGTCTGCCGTATTGGCGGAAACTTTCCACATCGAACATCACATCGCCGTTTTGCGCCACATAGGCATGCCCGCGGCGAATTAAGGTGTCCACCAGGTCAATAATTTCCGCAATATGATGAGTGGCGCGCGGCTCCGAATCCGGACGCAGAATATTCAGCGCATCAAAATCCCGATACATTTCGACCACCATACGATCCACCAATTGCTCGCAGGTTTCGTGGTTTTCCAGCGCGCGTTTGATGATTTTGTCATCCACATCGGTAATATTGCGCACATAAGTCAGGTGATAGCCCAGATAACGCAGGTAACGTGCGATCACATCGAAACAAACAAACGTGCGTCCGTGTCCGATATGACATAAATCATAAACGGTGACGCCGCACACATACATCCCCACATGGTTGTCGCGGATAGGTTTAAAAATTTCTTTTTCTCGGGTTAAGGTATTAAAAATTTTTAGCATTAGGTTGTTCTCGTGAAAATATCATAAAAATGCGGATAAAACCGACCGCACTTTAAGGCGTAATTTATAGCACTTATTGGCCTTTTATGGAATAATAAACCCCTTTATATTTGACAGGAATAAGAAAATGATTACATTACATACCAACTTCGGCAATATCCGCATTAAATTAAATCATGAAAAAGCCCCGTTGACCGCGGCGAATTTTGAAAATTACTGCAAAAAAGGGTTTTATAATAACACGATTTTTCACCGCGTAATTGACGGGTTTATGATTCAGGGCGGCGGTATGGAAGCGGGCATGCGCGAAAAAGCCACCGACGCGCCGATTCAAAACGAAGCGAGCAACGGTTTAAGCAACAAGCGCGGCACCATCGCCATGGCGCGCACTTCCGATCCGCATTCCGCCACCGCGCAGTTTTTTATTAATGTGGCGGATAATACCTTTTTAGATTACCGCGCCAAAGATATGTTCGGCAAAACCGTGGTGCAGGAATGGGGCTATGCGGTGTTCGGCGAAGTGGTTGACGGCATGGACGTAGTGGATAAAATTAAAGGCGTAAAAACCGGCAATCAGGGTTTCCACCAGGATGTACCGCAGGATGATGTGGTGATCGAATCCGTCACCCTGGAAGACTAATCGGTTCGGCGGGCTGAAAGCCCGCTTTTTTATTGGGAGGGTATATGCAACAGGATGAGCGTTGGCTGCAATGGGCGGTGGAACTGCAAAGTCTGGCACAGGCCGGTCTGTATTATTCACCGAATAAATTCGACATTGAGCGTTTTCAGCGTATTCGTGAAATCAGCGCCGAAATGATTCGTTATAAATCCGGGCTTTCGGCGCAGAAAGTGAATGACCTGTTTTGTAATGAAACCGGTTTTCAAACCCCGAAACTGGACACGCGAGCGGCGATTTTCCAACAGGATAAGATTTTACTGGTACAGGAAGAAAACGGTTTGTGGTCGTTGCCCGGCGGCTGGGTGGATGTGGATCTGTCGATTAAAGAAAATACGCTTAAGGAAGTCAAGGAAGAAGCGGGCTTGGATGTGTCGGCGGAGTTTATTATCGCCATTTTGGATCGGGATAAGCATAATCTGCCGAAAATGGCGCACAAAGTGTGCAAAACGTTTGTTTATTGTACCGCACTTGGCGGCGAATTCCGGCCGAATAACGAGACTATCGACCGCGGCTATTTTTCGTTGCACGCCTTGCCGCCGCTGTGTACGGAAAAGAATAATGCCGCGCAGGTGAAAATGTGTTTTGATGCCCACTTTGCGCCGGACTGGAAAACCTTGTTTGACTGATGATGCCGTTTTTTGATACACACACCCATTTGGATTATTTGCTGCGCATGAGCGGCGAGCCGTTGTCCCGTTTGATGGACAATGCGGCGCAGGCGGGCGTGCAGAAAATACTGATAGTTGCGGTGATGGCGCAGGATTTTGAAACGCTGGCAAAAATGACCGCATTTTATCCCGAACGGCTGTATTACGGGCTGGGGTTGCATCCGCTGTATATTGCGCAGCATACCGAAGCGGATCTGACCTGTCTGGAGCAACGGTTGGCACAGCGTGCGCCGGCCTGTACGGCGGTGGCGGAAATCGGGCTGGAGCGGGGAAAAGCGGAATTATTGACGCCAGCGTTATGGCAAAAACAGCAGGATTTTTTCGCCGCCCAATTAAGCCTTGCCAAACGATATGCGCTGCCGGTCAGTCTGCATTCACGAAAAGCGCATGATCAGTTGTCTGTCTTTTTAAAACGGGCGGATTTACCGAAATGCGGTGTGGTGCACGGTTTTGCCGGCAGTTATGCGCAGGCGAAACGGTTTGTCGATCTCGGTTATCGGATCGGTGTCGGCGGCGTGATTACTTATCAGCGCGCCAATAAAACCCGCCGGACGATCGCAAAATTACCGCTTGATGCTTTGCTGTTGGAAACCGACAGCCCCGATATGCCGGTATTCGGCTTTCAGGGCCGGCCTAACCGTCCGGAGCGGATTGTCGATACTTTCGATGCGCTTTGCCGACTGCGTTCCGAATCGGCTGATATTATTGCGCAGGCACTGTGGCAAAACAGTCTGGCATTATTCGCCTGATTGGATGCTGTCCGCGCTAAAGCGATGGATCACCTGATTGGCGGAACCGCGCCAGATCAGCGCCGGATCGGCCTGCGCCTGAATGAATTTGCCGTCGATCAGCACGTCGATATACGGCAGCATGGTTTTCTGTTGTGCATTGAGTTCGTCCAGTTTATAACCCGTCCACAGCCAAATATCTTTACCCGGACATTCGCGTTTTACGCGTTGCACCAGTTTTAGCAGGGGCGGAATATTGTTCGGATGCAGCGGATCACCGCCGGACAGGCTGAGCCCCTGGCGCTTAATGCGGGTGTCCTGTAAATCGTTGATGATTTGATCTTCCATCGCCTGATCAAACAATACCCCGGCGGAAAAAGACCAGCTTTTTTGGTTGTAACAGCCTTTACAGCGGTGCGTGCAACCGCTGACGAACAAGGTGCAGCGCGTGCCTTCACCGTTGACGATATCGACGGGGTAATATTGTAAATAATTCATTGTTTTTCGTGTCAGTGATCAGAAATCGCCGAATAGCGTTTCTGTCAGGTTTAAAGTGCGGTGAATTTTTTTCATTTTTTCGGTCTAGTGTGGCAAATCCGTCTCAAGCCGTACCCGTAGCATATAAAGAGAGAGTGCGTGACGCCATAATCATGCCTGTTGTGTCAAAGCCGGCCTTGTTATCCGCAAGGCGGCAGAAAAACGGCGCTCGTTTCGTTTTTCTGCTGCTCGGTTCAACGCGACGGCGCATTACATATGTTTAACCCGGCGTTTGACTTCTTCCTGTTTGCCGGCGTTAAACGGTCTGGCATCCGGGCTGCCCAGATAACCGCATACCCGGCGGGTGACCGAGACTTTTTCACTGTCGTGATTGCCGCATTTCGGGCAGGTAAAGCCTTTGCTGGTACACTCGAATTCGCCGGTAAACCCGCATTCGTAGCATTCGTCGATCGGCGTATTGGTGCCGTAATAAGGCACGCGCTCATAGCTGTAATCCCATACATCTTCCAGCGCTTTCAGATTATGCTGGATATTCGGGTATTCGCCGTAACAGATAAACCCGCCGCTGGCCAATGCCGGATAAGGCATTTCAAAATCCAGTTTGTCGTAAGGGTTGACTTTTTTCTCCACATCCAAGTGATAACTGTTGGTGTAATATCCCTTGTCCGTAACACCGTCGATAATGCCGAATTGGCGGGTATCCAGCCGGCAGAAACGATCGCACAGGTTTTCGCTCGGGGTGGAATATAAACTGAACGCATAACCGGTTTCGGCGCGCCATTGTTTGGTCGCTTCGCTCAGGCGTTCGACGATTTGCAGCCCTTTTTGACGCAGCTGTTCATCATCATAAATATGGCGATGATAAAGCGCATTGATGGTTTCGTGAATGCCGATATAGCCCAGTGAAATTGAGGCGCGTCCGTTTTTGAAAATTTGCGCCACATTGTCGTCGGCTTTCAGACGCACGCCGCAAGCGCCTTCCATATACAAAATCGGTGCGACCCGGGCTTTGGTATTTTCCAGCCGCGCAATGCGGGTCATCAGCGCTTTTTTCGCCAGCGCTAAACGCTGTTCCAGTATCGCGTAGAAACGCTGCTCATCGCCGTCGGCTTCTAACGCAATGCGCGGCAGATTAAGGCTGACCACGCCCAGATTATTGCGCCCGTCGTGCATATATTCGCCGTTTTCTGCGTAAGCGCCGAGGAAACTGCGGCAGCCCATCGGCGCTTTGAAAGAACCGGTGACTTTGACGACCTGATCATAGTTTAAAATGTCCGGATACATGCGTTTTGAAGCGCATTCCAGCGCCAGCTGTTTGATATCGTAATTCGGATCATCCGGACGGTGATTTACGCCGTTTTTAATGGTAAACACCAGTTTCGGGAATACCGGCGTTTTATGGTTTTTGCCTAAGCCGCGGATACGGTTGCGCAGAATGGATTGCTGAATCAGGCGTTCCTGCCAGCTGGTACCCAGCCCGAAACCGAGGGTAACGAACGGTGTCTGACCATTTGAGGTATGCAGCGTGTTGACCTCATATTCCAGAGACTGGAAGGCGTCAAAGCATTCTTTTTCAATTAATGCTTTGGCATAAGCCTCCGCCTGCGGAATGTGCCAAAGTGCGGCGGTTTTTAAGTGTTTTTCGTAGCTGAGCTGAACATAAGGCGCCAGCACTTCGTCAATCCGGTTGATGGTGGTGCCGCCGTAAATATGGCTGGCAACCTGCGCGATAATTTGTGCCGTCACGGCGGTTGCGGTACCGATGGATTTCGGCGGTTCGATTTCCGCATTGCCCATTTTAAACCCGCTGGTCAGCATGCCTTTTAAATCCACCAGCATGCAGTTGAACATCGGGAAGAATGGCGCATAATCCAGATCATGATAATGAATTTCCCCTTTTTCGTGGGCGGCGACCACATCACGCGGCAGAATATAACGCTTGGCGTAATGTTTGGCGACGATACCGGCCAGCAAATCCCGTTGAGTCGGAATGACTTTGGCGTCTTTATTGGCATTTTCATTGAGCAGTTCGACATTGCTCTGCTCAATCAGCCCTTCGATTTCTTTGGTGAGATTGCTGCGCTTTTCCCGCGCCAGATCGCGGTCGTGGCGGTATTCGATATAGGCGCGGGCAATTTGCGGATATTGGCTTGACATCAGATGATTTTCAACGATTTGCTGAATCCGGCTGATGTCGATTTCCTGCTGATGATGGGCGAAAATTTCATCGCATACCTGCTGACCGATGCTGTAACAGTAGCGGTCGTCGTTAATGCCGACGGCTAAGGCCGCTTTTTTTATCGCGTTAATGATGCGCTGGATTTCGAATCCGATGCGTGAACCGTCACGCTTAATGACAAAAAATGTTCCCATAAAACTTCCTCTGCGTGTTCTGCCTGTGAATCGTGCGATACACTATATATAGATATTATTTTAATTTCAATCACTATATATTGTGGTTTTTCGCTGTTTTTTTCGGCAAAACGGGGGTTAGTAATTGGTTTTATTAGGGAAATCTCGGATTGTTTGTGAGAATTATTCTCAATTAAAATTTGTGTTTTGTGATTTCGATCATAGTTTTTGCATCAGCGATGAAAAAATATACAAAAAAGTGCGGTGATTTTCACCGCACTTTCGAGACTAGGATTTATACATGGCTTCAATTTGTTCTTTATAACGCTGCAAAATGACTTTGCGCCGCAGTTTCAGCGTCGGCGTGATTTCGTTCATGGCGGTGGTGAATGCCTGCGGCAGCAGGGTGAATTTTTTCACTTGCTCAAAGCTCGGCAGCTCTTTTTGCAGCTCGTTAATGCGCTTTTCAAACAGCTGAATAATAGCGGAATGTTTCACCAGTTCAATACGATCCTGATATTTGATATTCAGTTGTTTGGCATATTCTTCCAGCGAGGCGAAACACGGCACGATCAATGCCGATACATATTTTTTCGCATCGGCGATCACGGCGATTTGCTCAATAAATTTATCCTTGCCGATTTTACCTTCAATATACTGCGGCGCGATATATTTACCGTTGGAGGTTTTCATTAATTCCTTAATGCGATCGGTAATGTACAGATTGCCCTGCGCATCAAACTGACCGGCATCACCGGTTTTCAGAAAGCCGTCGGCTGTGAAGGCGTTAGCGGTTTCGGTCGGTTTTTTGTAATAGCCCCGCATCACCATGCCGCCGCGCACCAGAATTTCGTTATCGGCGCCGATTTTCACTTCACAACCGGGCATCGGTTCGCCGATGGAATTCGGTTCGATATGCGCATCCTGCCAGCAGGAAACCGTTGCCGTGGTTTCCGTCATGCCGTAGCCCAGTTTGATATTGATGCCGATACTTTGGAAAAACAGGCCGATAGACGGTTCCAGTTTGGCACCGCCGCACGGCATCATACGAATGCGCCCGCCCAGCAGATTACGCAGTTTGCTCAGCACCAGCTTATCGGCCAGCCGAAATTGTTGGTGCAGCAGAAACGGAATCGCTTGTTTCCGGCTTTTTAGCTGAAAACAGCGATGACCGATATTCATCGCCCAAGTGAAAATCAGACGGCGGAAAAAAGGTGCCTGCTGAACTTTATCGTGGATCGCGGTGTAGATCTTTTCATAAAAACGCGGCACTGCGCACATTAGTGTCGGGCGGATTTCCGTTAATGCGGAACGCACCTGATTGGTGTCTTCGATATAGCAGTTCACCGCACCGCGATGCAGCACATAGGCGACCCATGCCCGTTCGAAAATATGGGAAAACGGTAAAAACGACAGTGAAATATCCGTTGTGTCTATGTTTTGCAGAGCATTATCATGCGCCTGTAGCTGATGGGCGAGGTTGGCATAATCCAGCATCACGCCTTTCGGCTCGCCGGTGGTGCCGGAGGTGTAAATCAGGGTAAATAGGTCGCTCATCTGTTTATTTGCCAGACGGGAGGCCAGTTCGGGCTGATTGCGTTGAGAGCCGTCGGCAATAAAATCCCGCCAGTAACAGGCGATAGCGTGATCCTGCAAGTCGATGCTGTCTTTCATGGCGACAATGCGCTGCAACTGAGGGCATTGTTCGGCAATGTCCAGCGCGTGGGTATATTGTTCCTGATCGCCGACGAATAAAATTTTAATATCCGCGTCATTGATAATAAATTTGGCCTGCTGAGCGGTATTGGTGGCGTAAATCGGTACGCTGACCGCGCGAATCTGCAAGGCGCCGATATCGGCGATCGTCCAGCGCGGCATATTGTGCGCGAATATCCCGATTTTATCCTGTATGCCGATATGATTGGCCAGCAAGGCCCGCGACAGTTCGTCGATTTGCTGCCGGAATGCCGACCAGCTAATTGCTTTCCAGCCGTTATGTTCATGATAACGAAGTGCGGTTCGATTTGCTAAGGTTTCTGCCTGATGATGAATGCGGTTAATGAAGTGAAAATCAAGTTGCGCCATGTTTTCTTTGCTTCCTTTGACAATAATTTTATTCGGTATTGACCATCTTAATGATTTAAGCGAACAGTTGTGCGCTAATATAATGGCTAACAATGTAAAATGCCAGTAGAAAAATTAAAAAAAGTAAGGAAATGATAGATTTTGTGAGGTCGCTAACATTTTTCAATACAATACAGCTGTTCACGTTTTCTTAAAAAAACGGTATTGCCGCAATACCACGAAATGACGGGATGACAGGCTAAACCTATTGCGTTGAGGATAAAAAAACCGCCCGAAAAGGGCGGTTGGATATTCAACGGTTTTTATTAACCTTTATAATTGTAGATATGTGCGACTAAGTCTAATACTTTGTTGGAATAACCGGTTTCGTTGTCGTACCAGGAAACTAGTTTAACGAAGCTGTCGGTTAATGCGATACCTGCCGCCGCATCGAAGACGGAAGTTAATGCGCAGCCGTTGAAGTCGGTCGAAACGACGGCGTCTTCAGTGTAGCCTAACACGCCTTTTAATTCGTTTTCGGAAGCGCGTTTGATTTCCGCACAGATTTCAGCGTAAGTCGCCGGTTTTTCAAGGTTAACGGTTAAGTCAACTACAGAAACGTTAGTGGTTGGTACACGGAACGCCATACCGGTTAATTTGCCGTTTAATGCCGGTAATACTTTACCGACCGCTTTCGCCGCACCGGTGGAAGACGGGATGATGTTTTGTGATGCGCCACGACCACCGCGCCAGTCTTTGGCAGACGGGCCGTCAACGGTTTTTTGCGTTGCGGTTGTTGCGTGAACGGTTGTCATTAAGCCGTCTTTAATACCGAATTTTTCGTGAATGACTTTCGCTAAAGGCGCTAAGCAGTTTGTGGTACAAGATGCGTTGGAGACGATATCCTGACCTTTATACGCATCAAAGTTAACACCGTTAACGAACATTGGTGTAGCATCTTTAGACGGGCCGGTTAAAACCACTTTTTTCGCACCGGCAGTGATATGTTTGCGCGCGGTTTCGTCAGTTAAGAATAAACCGGTTGCTTCAACGGCAATATCCACACCGATTTCGTTCCATTTCAGGTTGGCCGGATCACGTTCGGAAGTAACGCGGATAGACTTACCGTTTACCACCAGATGACCGTCTTTCACTTCAACGGTGCCATCGAAACGGCCGTGGGTAGAATCGTATTTTAACATGTAAGCCATGTATTCTACGTCGATTAAGTCGTTGATACCTACAACTTCGATGTCGTCGCGGGCTTGCGCAGCACGGAATACGATACGACCGATACGGCCGAAACCATTGATACCAATTTTAATTGCCATAAGATTTTCACCTATAATTTAAGTTAAACAAATTCTTACGTTTCGCAGGATGCCGTGAAGCCTGACCCCGCTATCCGTCGGTTGCAGATTATAGCACGGTTTCTTTTGGTGATGAAACCGCACTCGGTGGAAAACTATAACAGATAACCTTTTTGTGATCTATGTCAAAATTATTCCGGGTTCGGCTAAGTGATTCAAAAATAAAATGCGATTTGTTATAAATTTGCTAAAAAAGCACCGCACTTTTGCTGATTTTTTACTGATTTAACGGCATAATGAGCGGCATTATTGCTAGTTGAAAAGGATGAGTATGATGAGTAAGGGCAATCTGTATATTATTTCGGCGCCGAGCGGGGCGGGCAAATCCTCTTTAATTTCGGCGCTGCTGGCGCGGGATAACGACACCGGCATGATGGTGTCGGTATCACATACTACCCGCAACCCGCGTCCGGGTGAGATCGACGGGGTGCATTATCATTTCGTTTCGGTGCCTGAATTTGAAGCGCTGATCGAACAGGATTTATTTTTAGAATACGCCAAAGTGTTCGGCGATAATTATTACGGCACATCGTTGCCGGCGATTGAGCAAAATCTGGCGCGCGGTATCGATGTGTTTCTTGATATCGACTGGCAGGGCGCGCAGCAAATCCGGGCAAAGCTGCCGGCGGTCAAAAGTATTTTTATCCTGCCGCCGTCCATACAGGAGCTGGAACGCCGTTTAATCGGGCGCGGGCAGGACAGCGAGACGGTGATCGCGGCGCGCATGGCGCAGGCGGTGGATGAAATGTCCCATTACCATGAATATGATTATGTCATTATTAATGAGAACTTTGAGCGGGCGCTGGACGATTTGGGCCATATTCTGCGCGCAGAACGGCTGACCCTTGATTATCAGCGGACACAAAATAGCGCCTTGCTGCATCAATTACTGGCAAAATAAGCGGCGTTTTAGTATCATAATCACCCTTTTTTATTTTTACAGATTAACTATTGGTGGAGTAATTTATGGCTCGTGTAACAGTGCAGGATGCGGTTGAGAAAATCGGCAACCGTTTTGATTTGATTTTAACCGCGGCGCGCCGTGCAAGACAATTGCAACTGCATGTGCGTGAACCGTTGGTGCCGGAAGATAACGATAAACCGACGGTCATTGCATTGCGTGAGATCGAAAAAGGTCTGATCAACAACGAGATTATGAATGCGCAAGACCGTCATGAGGCATTGGAACAGGAGTCGGCGGAACTGCACGCGGTTTCTTTGCTGTCCGAATAAGGCGAAAAGTGCGGTCAGTTTTTCTTTAATTTATCAGACAATTATTGTTGGATCTTAATGAAAAGTCAGGTGTCCTTTGTATTTATTTGAAAGTTTAGAGCGAATCATTCAGGGCTATTTGCCGGCAGAGCAGATTGAATGGGTAAAACGTGCATTTATTATCGCCAGAGATGCGCACGAAGGACAAACACGCTCAAGCGGCGAGCCTTACATTACGCATCCGGTGGCGGTGGCGTCGATTATCGCCGAAATGCGACTGGATCACGAGGCGGTAATGGCCGCTTTGCTGCATGATGTAATTGAGGATACGCCATATACGGAACAACAGCTGAAAGCTGAATTCGGCACCAGTGTCGCCGAGATTGTCGAGGGCGTGTCCAAACTGGACAAACTGAAATTCCGCACCCGCAAAGAAGCGGAGGCGGAAAATTTCCGCAAGATGATTCTGGCCATGACGCGCGATATTCGCGTGGTGCTGATAAAACTGGCCGACCGCACGCATAATATGCGCACGCTCAGTGCGCTGCGGCCGGATAAACGCCGCCGCATTGCCAAAGAAACCCTTGAAATTTACGCCCCTCTCGCGCACCGTCTCGGTATCGAACATATTAAAAATGAACTGGAAGATCTGGGCTTCGAAGCCATGTATCCGCAGCGTTATGCGGTGCTGCAAAAGGTTATTCAGATTGCGCGCGGAAACCGTAAGGATATGATCCAACGGATTGCCGATGAAATCAAAGGTCGGCTGGATGATATGGGCATTGAGGCACGGGTTTTCGGACGGGAAAAACACCTTTATGCGATTTATCAGAAAATGCGCCTGAAAGATCAGCAGTTCCATTCCATTATGGATATTTATGCGTTCCGCGCAATAGTCAAAGATGTGGACACCTGCTACCGCGTGCTAGGGCAAATGCACGGTTTGTATAAACCGCGTCCCGGCAGAGTAAAAGATTATATTGCAGTGCCGAAAGCAAACGGTTATCAATCCTTGCATACCTCCATGATCGGGCCGCACGGCGTGCCGGTGGAAGTCCAGATTCGTACCGAAGAAATGGATCAAATGGCGGAAATGGGGGTGGCCGCCCATTGGGCCTATAAACAGGGCGGCAAAAACGACAGTACCACCGCACAGATCCGCGCGCAGCGCTGGTTGCAGAGCCTGATCGAATTGCAGCAAAGCGTGGGCAATTCCTTTGAATTTATCGAAAGCGTTAAATCGGAATTTTTCCCGAAAGAAATTTATGTATTTACGCCGAAAGGGCGTATTGTGGAATTGCCGGTCGGCGCCACCCCGGTGGATTTCGCTTATGCCGTGCATTCCGATATCGGCAGCTCTTGCGTGGCGGCAAATGTGGATCGCAAGCCTTATCCGTTATCACAGGCATTGCAATCGGGGCAGACCATTGAAATTATCACCTCGGCCACCGCGCAGCCGAATGCCGGCTGGCTGAATTTTGTGGTGACGGCAAAGGCGCGCACCAATATTCGCCACGCTCTGAAAGATTTACGCGCCGATACCGCCGTCGTGCTGGGCAGACGACAGTTAATCAACGCGTTGCTGCCGAAAAAACTAAGCGATATTGACCCGCTGCGGATTAACGAATTACTGGCGGAACTAAAATTGGATAATTTCGACGCGCTGCTGACCGAAATCGGGCTGGGCAATCAAATGAGTGCGGTGATTGCCTACCGTTTATTGGGAGAGGCGATAGAAATCGACACCGACGGTGAACTGACGAATAATAACAATCTGCTGGAAATCAAAAGCAGCGAAGGACTGCTGACCACATTTGCACAATGCTGCCATCCGGTTCCCGGTGATCCGATCGTGGCTTATGCCAGCCCCGGTAAGGGATTGGTTATTCACCATGAATGCTGTATGAACCTGAAAAAGCGTAAGGACAATCCCGAACATTATACGCCGGTGACATGGGAACAAAGCGATAACAAGATGGAATTTGAGGCGGAATTACGCATTGAAATGATTAATCAGCAGGGCGCGTTGCCGAATCTGACCTCGGCCATTTCCGCACTGAACAGCAATATCCACAGTATTTGGACAGAAGAGCAGGACGGGCGTCTGTACCAAATCGTGGTGTTATTAACCACCAAAAATACTCATCATCTGGCCAGCATTATCCGCCGCATTAAAACCATTCCGGGCTTTGTGAGTATAGCACGCAACACTAACAGCTAAATGGATACCCGGATACTGGATGCCGTGCCGCTGACCTCCTTGTCCGGCGTGGGAGCTGCTATAGCCGAAAAGCTAAGCCGTATCGGGATTGATAATCTTCAGGATCTGCTTTTTCACCTTCCGATTCGCTATGAGGATCGCACCCGTATTACTCCCATTGCGGATTTACGCCCTGACCGCTATGCCACCATTGAGGGAATGGTGCAAACCTGTACGGTACAATTTGGCCGCCGCCCGATTTTAGTGGTCACGCTGTCTGACGGCAGTGCGAAAATCACCTTGCGCTTTTTTAATTTTAATGCGGCGATGCGTAACAGTTTCCAGCCCGGCGCCAGAGTGCAGGCTTTCGGCGAAGTAAAACGCGGGCGTTTTATGGCGGAAATTCATCATCCCGAATATCGGATCGTGCGCGATAAGGCACCGCTTGTGCTGGAGGAAACGCTCACGCCGATTTATTCCACGACGGAAGGGTTAAAACAGCCCACCTTGCGCAAATTAACGGATCAGGCGCTGGCATTACTGGATACCATTCAGGTGACGGAAATTCTGCCCGACGGGTTTAATCCGTATCCTTTCAGCTTGAAAGAGGCGCTTCGCCTTTTGCACCGCCCGCCGCCGGATATTACCTTATCGCTGCTGGAAGAAGGCAAACATCCCGCGCAACAGCGCTTGATTTTTGAAGAATTGCTGGCACACAATTTGGCTATGCAGAAAGTGCGGTCGGGAATGCAACAGTTTTCGGCGAGACCGCTGCCGCGGCAAACGGATTTAACCGAGCGGTTTTTAGCCCGATTATCGTTTCGGCCGACCGATGCGCAACGCCGCGTCGGTGCGGAAATCGAACAGGATTTGGGCAAGGATTATCCGATGATGCGTTTGGTGCAGGGCGATGTCGGCTCCGGCAAAACGCTGGTCGCCGCAATGGCGGCGCTGCTGGCGATTGACAACGGTAAACAGGTTGCGCTGATGGCGCCGACCGAGATTCTGGCCGAACAACACGCTGCGAACTTCCGCAATTGGTTTGAGCCGTTAGGGATTGAAGTCGGCTGGCTGGCCGGCAAAGTGAAAGGCAAAGCCCGTCAGGAAGCGTTAGCTCAAATCGGCTGCGGCACAGTCAGCATGATTGTCGGCACTCATGCGTTATTTCAGCAGGATGTCAGCTTTGCCGATTTGGCGCTGGTAATCATTGACGAACAGCACCGGTTCGGCGTGCATCAACGTTTAATGCTGCGCGAAAAAGGCGAACGAACCGGCTTTTATCCGCACCAGTTAATTATGACCGCAACCCCGATTCCCCGCACGTTGGCGATGACCGTCTATGCGGATCTGGATACTTCCGTTATTGACCAGCTGCCGCCGGGGCGTACGCCGGTGACGACCATTGCGGTGTCCGAAGAACGCCGTGCGGAAATTGTTGCCCGCGTGCACCATGCCTGCGTTAACGAAAAGCGTCAGGCTTACTGGGTGTGTACGCTGATTGATGAAAGCGAAGCGCTGGAGGCGCAGGCGGCGGAAGCCACGGCGGAGGATCTGCGGAAAAGTTTACCGCACTTACGGATCGGACTTGTGCACGGCCGGATGAAAGCGGCGGAAAAGCAGGCCGTTATGCAGCGGTTTAAGCAGGCTGAATTAGATTTGCTGGTGGCCACCACGGTGATTGAAGTGGGGGTGGATGTACCGAATGCCAGTCTGATGATTATTGAAAATGCCGAGCGGCTGGGATTGTCTCAGTTGCATCAGCTGCGTGGGCGGGTCGGCCGCGGCAGTACGGCTTCCTTTTGCGTGCTGATGTATAAACCGCCGCTGGGCAAAATTTCGCAAAAACGCCTGCAAGTTCTGCGCGAAAGTCAGGACGGGTTTTATATTTCAGAGCAGGATCTGGCGATTCGGGGGCCGGGCGAAGTACTGGGCACGAAACAAACGGGCATTGCGGAGTTTAAAGTGGCGAATTTAATGCGAGATCGGAAAATGATCCCGCAGGTTCAGCATTATGCCCGCGAGCTGATGAAACGTCATCCGGCTATTGCGGATCAGCTGATTCGGCGCTGGTTGAATAATCGGGCGATTTACTCCAATGCCTGATAATATACGGATGAAAAGTGCGGTAATAAATTGAAACGTTTTTGGGATTTAAAGAGTATGATGAGCCTGAAACCTACTATTCTGTTTTTTGATTCCGGTGTCGGCGGATTTAGCGTCTATAAAGAAGTCAAACATCTGTTACCGGATTGTCAGTATCTCTATTGTTTTGATAATGCTGGGTTTCCTTATTCCGAGAAGCCTGAAGAGGTGATTATCGAACGCACGCTGGCTATCTGTCAAAAAATCGACCGGCAGTATCCTCTGGATCTTATCGTCATCGCCTGCAATACGGCGAGTACGGTCGTGTTGCCCACATTAAGAAGCCACTTTGCCATTCCCATTGTCGGTACGGTGCCGGCTATTAAGCCCGCCGCTGAAATATCCGTCAGTAAGCATATCGGTCTGCTGGCGACCAAAGGCACCGTAAAGCGTCAGTATGTTAATGAATTAATAGAGCATTATGCAGCGCATTGTCGGGTTGAAAAACTGGGCAGCACGGTCTTGGCCGAAATTGCGGAACAAAAATTGCGCGGCGCATCGGTGGATTTACTGGCGGTGAATGCGGAGTTGAAAATCTGGCGGGAGCTGGCGGATTTAGATACGGTGATTCTGGGCTGTACTCACTTTCCGCTCATTAAAGACGAAATTCAAATCTGCCTGCCGCAAGTGAAATATTTTATCGATCCGGGCAAAGCCATTGCGTTGAGAGTCAAAAAACTGTTGGATATTCATACCACCGTCAGACCAATCAGCGAAACCCAGAATTTAATTTTTTGTACCCGGAGTTTTCAATATGAAGCCACATTCCGGCAAGCCCTTTCGTTGTGGGGATTTACGGAGCTGCGTTTATTGGAACATGATGAGCGATAACAGTCCGTATCGCATCGGCGTATAAAAAACCGCCGCTTAATTAAAAAAATAAGAATTTTTCCAAAAACCGCTTGCAATGGTGAGTGAAATCCCTATAATACGCCACACACAACGACGCGACGTTGTAAATAATATGAATTTTGACTCGCGTCGTTCTTTTT
>NZ_CAXSXF010000003.1:267722-348345 GCF_964241405.1 Necropsobacter rosorum | reverse complement strand
GAATTCTACCCCTCCCTAAAGTACTCTAGACTCCCAGTCTGAAATGCTATTCCCAGGTTAAGCCCGGGGATTTCACATCTCACTTAAAAGCCCGCCTGCGTGCCCTTTACGCCCAGTTATTCCGATTAACGCTCGCACCCTCCGTATTACCGCGGCTGCTGGCACGGAGTTAGCCGGTGCTTCTTCTGTAATTAACGTCAATTAACATTGGTATTAGCAATGTTACCTTCCTCATCACCGAAAGAACTTTACAACCCGAAGGCCTTCTTCATTCACGCGGCATGGCTGCGTCAGGGTTCCCCCCATTGCGCAATATTCCCCACTGCTGCCTCCCGTAGGAGTCTGGACCGTGTCTCAGTTCCAGTGTGGCTGGCCATCCTCTCAGACCAGCTAGAGATCGCAGGCTTGGTGAGCCTTTACCTCACCAACTACCTAATCCCACTTGGGCTCATCCCATGGCAGAAGCTTACGCCCCCTTTCATCTCCCGATACTACGCGGTATTAGCAACAGTTTCCCGTTGTTATCCCCCTCCATAGGCCAGATTCCCAAGCATTACTCACCCGTCCGCCACTCTCGCGAATAAAAGCAAGCTTTCATCCGCTACCGTTCGACTTGCATGTGTTAAGCCTGCCGCCAGCGTTCAATCTGAGCCATGATCAAACTCTTCAATTCAAAGTTCAATCGCTCAATAAATCACTTAGCTTTAATTTTGTTTGCGGACGCAAGCATTGCGTCCCTACAATACAAAATGAATTTCAAGTTAAGCACTTATCAAGACTTCAAAATTAAAAAATATTTTTCAACAAAGTCAATCAACAAGTGCCCACACAGATTGTCTGATAAATTGTTAAAGAGCAAAAAAGAACGACGCGAGTCAAAATTCATATTATTTACAACGTCGCGTCGTTGTGTGTGGCGTATTATAGGGATTTCAGCCGGCTTTGCAACACCTTTTTGCAAAAAATTTCAAAATTAACTTTGTTTGCCTAGAAAATCATCGCCCGGCTTGTGTTATGAGCGATTTCAGATTAAAGTGCGGTCATTCTTTTGCAAACACAAATAACAAGGATAAATCGATGACAGAATTTAAACACGCAATTGGTTTGGGCGTAGCCGGTAACTTTGCCGGGCATTTAGAGCAGGCGGGCGAGGCGGCGGATTTTTTACAGGTGGAAACCGAAGAAGCCATTCAGCCCAAAGCGATTTTCCCGTTTTATGTGCCTGCTGAAAACGCCGGTTTTCTTTCGGTTTATCCGCTCAGCACCGACACCATCACCTTTCCGGGTCAAGGAGCCGATAATTTACAGATTGAGCCTGAAATCGCTTTAATCTGCGATATCAACTATTCGGATAACAAAGTGACCGCACTTTTGCCGCGCTATTTCGCTGCCTATAATGACTGTTCGATTCGTCGCCCGAATGCAAATAAAATCTGCGAAAAGAAAAACTGGGGCGAAAAGACCAAAGGAATCTCCGCCACCTTGATTCCGCTTTCCGGTTTTGCCCCCGGCAGTGAAATCGACCGCTACCGCATCGCCTGTTTTCATAAACGTGACGGCGTATTGAACGCTTACGGTATCGACAGCCCCGCTTTAGGTTATAGCTATTTTCACCAAAAATTACTGAATTGGATTATAGATAAAATGAACCATCAGCCCGATCAAGGTCCGATGAATTCTATTGCACCGCTGATGGCGCAGGCTGGCTACCCTACTTCGGCGGTTATCAGTATCGGCGCCACGCGCTACACGCCATTCGGCGAGCAGACTTTTCTGCAACCCGGCGATACCAGCATCGTGGTCGTTTATAACGGCGATCACTATCGTTATGAGGAGATTGAAAATATGGCGCGCAACGAACAGTTCGGCGCGGATATCTCTGCGCTGGTACAAAACGTTATCAAGTAATTTGTTACTCCCCCAATCCAAAGTGCGGTCAAAATTTTTATTTTTTTGACCGCACTTTCATGACATTTTGCCTTATGCCTTGCGCAACGACACTTCGCCGGCATTAAAACGTAGCAGTTTTTTGCCCTGCTCGAGGGATAACAGCAAATAGCCGTTATCGTCGATCCCTTGCTCAATGCCTGAGATCACCTGCTTTTCACTGATCAGATTCACCGGCTCGCCCAAAAAGTGATCCAACTCCAGCCAGCGCTGACGAAAAAAGCCGATGCCTTGTTGCTGAAAAATCGCCAAATAAGCGTAAAGCGTATTCACCAGCCGGATGATCAATGTATTGCGATCGACCTGCGGCAACACTTCAACCAGCTGCGCCCAAGGTTGATCAATGTGATTATCCTGCGCCGGAAGCGAAACATTGATGCCGATCCCGACAATCAAATTGGTCAGCCCGTTTTTTCCGCTGGCAATTTCAATTAGAATACCGGCCAGTTTGCACCCCTGCAGCAACACATCATTCGGCCATTTTAAGGTAATATCGGCAGCGCCCAGCGCCTTCAAGGTATCCGCAATGGCAATACCGATCAGCAAACTCAAACCGTTTAAGGACACCGCAGGCGCCAGCGTCCAGTAAAAACTCAGGATCACCTGTCCGGCAAACGGCGAACGCCACTGCCGCCCGCGTCGCCCGCGCCCCGCCGTTTGATATTCGGCCAGACATAAATCCCCTTTCTGTAAATCGGCTAAACGGGTCAATAAAAACTGATTGGTGGAATCAACCACCGGCCGAATCATAACATGATAAGGCGCCAACTCCCGCCCCAGACGTTCGGCATCAAGCAGCGCCGTTTGCGGTTGTAAGTGAACATTGGCATCATCACATCGCAAGGTTAATCCCTGCGCCTGTAAGGCGTCAATATCCGCCCGCAGCGCGTTTTCATCTTTATCCAAAAGTGCGGTCAGTTTTTGAAAAGAATAGACGTTGCCGTCCGCCAGCAACGACAATAATGTATACATAATCGTCTCCGCTAAAAATTGTCGTGCCCTTTCTAACATAATTTTTTTAAAAGATAAAATATTTATAAAAAATTCATTCCCAAACGATTGCGGAATCTGTATAATCCCAGCGCAATATTTTTTACATCCTTTGAATTTCAACCCTTCTTAAAGAGAGAATATTGCCATGTTACGAGTAATAAAAGAGGCTTTGACCTTTGATGACGTTCTTCTGGTTCCCGCGCATTCTACGGTGTTGCCTAATACCGCCAATCTATCCACTCAACTGACCAAAACCATTCGTTTAAACATTCCGATGTTATCGGCGGCGATGGATACCGTCACCGAAACCAAACTGGCCATTTCGCTGGCGCAGGAAGGCGGTATCGGGTTTATTCATAAAAATATGAGTATCGAACGTCAGGCCGATCGCGTGCGGAAAGTCAAAAAATTCGAAAGCGGTATTGTCTCTGAACCGGTGACAGTTTCACCGGATTTAACCTTGGGCGAACTCGCTGAATTAGTCAAGAAAAACGGCTTTGCCGGTTACCCGGTAGTGGATGCGCACGGCAATCTGGTGGGCATTATTACCGGTCGCGATACCCGTTTTGTGAAAGATTCGACCAAAACCGTCGCCGATCTGATGACGCCGAAAGACCGTCTGGTAACGGTAAAAGAAGGCGCCAGCCGTGAGGAAATTTTCCATTTGATGCATTCTCACCGTGTTGAAAAAGTGTTGGTGATTGATGACAGTTTCAAACTCAAAGGCATGATTACCTTAAAGGATTATCAGAAAGCGGAAAGCAAACCGAACGCCTGTAAAGATGAATTCGGCCGTTTGCGGGTCGGTGCGGCGGTCGGTGCCGGCGCCGGGAACGAAGAACGTATTGACGCTTTAGTCAAAGCCGGTGTGGATGTGTTGCTGATCGATTCATCGCACGGTCATTCCGAAGGCGTGTTGCAACGCGTCCGCGAAACCCGCGCCAAATATCCCGATTTACCGATTATCGCCGGTAATGTGGCAACCGCAGAAGGCGCACTCGCACTGGCCGACGCCGGCGCAAGTGCGGTGAAAATCGGTATCGGCCCGGGTTCCATTTGTACCACCCGTATCGTAACCGGCGTGGGCGTGCCGCAAATCACCGCCATTTCCGATGCGGCGGAAGCCTTAAAAGATCGCGGCATTCCGGTGATTGCCGACGGCGGTATCCGCTATTCGGGCGATATCGCTAAAGCGTTAGCCGCCGGCGCCGCCTGTGTAATGGTAGGTTCGATGTTCGCCGGCACCGAAGAAGCGCCGGGCGAAATCGAGCTATATCAAGGCCGCGCATTTAAATCCTACCGCGGTATGGGATCGCTCGGGGCGATGTCGAAAGGCTCCTCCGATCGTTATTTCCAATCGGATAACGCGGCGGATAAATTAGTGCCGGAAGGTATCGAAGGACGCATTCCTTACAAAGGCTTTTTAAAGGAAATCATTCATCAGCAAATGGGCGGTCTGCGTTCCTGTATGGGGCTGACCGGCTGTGCGACAATCGACGACCTGCGCACCAAAGCGCAATTCGTTCGCATCAGCGGTGCCGGCATCAAAGAAAGCCATGTGCATGATGTCACCATCACCAAAGAAGCGCCGAACTACCGTATGGGCTAATCATCTTGGGCGCACAAAGCGGCGCCTAAGTTTTTATAAAAACGCCTCAAAAACTGACCGCACTTTTCTCATTAATAATGGTAGAATGTACAGCCGATTAACCGCCGATTAACCGTTGTCTGGCACTAAATTAGTATGAACAGGCATCCTGACTGTGATTACCCATTAAAATAGATGCTTAAAGACAACAAAAAGAGGAAAAATAGCAATGAAAAAATTAGCTTTCTTTTTAACGTTAGGATTAACAGGTTGTGCGATTTTTGGGCCGACTTATAGCGGTGAGACAACGGCAGATTGGTTGCTAAAAATTGATACAGAAAAGAATATTAATCTTTATTTTGACGCTATTTATCATTGTCGTCCTTCCACTATTCATACCCAAATTGATGAGGTTGCGTTAAATGCGGATAAAACGGCGGTGTTAGGCACAAAAGAAACTTGGACCGCGTCAGGTTGCGGTCATACTAAAGCATTTCCAATTCAATATATTAATGATGGCAATGGCGGCACTTATATTCAAATGTCGATTAAACCCTAATTTTAATTGAACGTAAAAGAGAAAAAATGACAAACATTCATAACCACAAAATTTTAATTTTAGACTTCGGTTCACAATATACGCAGCTGATTGCGCGCCGTGTGCGCGAAATCGGGGTCTATTGCGAACTTTGGGCATGGGATGTGACGGAAGAACAGATCCGTGACTTTAACCCGACAGGGATCATTCTTTCCGGCGGCCCGGAAAGTACTACGGAAGAAAACAGCCCGCGTGCGCCGGACTATGTTTTCCGCGCCGGCGTACCGGTGTTAGGCATCTGCTACGGCATGCAAACCATGGCGATGCAACTGGGCGGTTTGACTGAAAATTCCAATCATCGCGAATTCGGCTACGCGTCAGTGGATTTAAAAGCCACCGACAGCTTATTTGCAACATTAAATGATGATTTGACCGCGTCAGCGCCAAAATTAGACGTTTGGATGAGTCACGGCGATAAAGTCACCCAATTACCACCGCACTTTAATGTCACCGGCACTACACCGACCTGTCCGATTGCCGCGATGTCCGATGAAACCCGACGCTTTTACGGCGTGCAATTTCACCCGGAAGTGACCCACACGAAAAGCGGTCTGGCATTATTAACCAATTTCGTCGTTGCTATCTGCGGCTGCGAAACCAAATGGACTGCGGAAAATATCATTGAAGACGCGGTTTCGCGCATCAAAGCGCAAGTCGGCGACGACGAAGTGATCTTAGGCCTCTCCGGCGGTGTGGACTCCTCCGTTACCGCGCTGCTGCTGCATCGTGCCATCGGCAAAAACCTGCATTGCGTGTTCGTGGATAACGGCTTGCTGCGTTTAAACGAGGCGGATCAGGTCATGCAAATGTTCGGCGATAAATTCGGTTTAAACATTATCCGCGTCAATGCCGAAGATCGCTTTCTTACCGCCTTGAACGGCATTGCCGATCCGGAAGCCAAACGTAAAATGATCGGCAAAGTATTCGTCGATGTTTTTGATGAAGAAGCGCACAAACAAACCCGCGTAAAATGGCTGGCGCAAGGCACGATTTATCCTGACGTGATCGAATCTGCCGCCAGCAAAACCGGCAAGGCACATGTAATTAAATCACACCATAATGTCGGCGGCTTACCGGATTACATGAAACTCGGTCTGGTCGAACCGTTGCGCGAATTGTTTAAAGACGAAGTCCGCAAAATCGGGCTGGCGCTCGGCTTACCTGCAGAAATGCTCAACCGTCACCCGTTCCCGGGGCCGGGTTTAGGCGTGCGCGTGCTAGGCGAGATCAAAAAAGAATACTGCGATTTATTGCGCCGCGCCGATGCGATCTTTATTGAAGAACTGTACAATTCCGGCTGGTATGATAAAGTCAGTCAGGCATTTACCGTCTTCCTGCCGGTCAAATCGGTCGGCGTTATGGGCGACGGCCGCAAATACGACTGGGTCGTCTCCCTGCGCGCCGTCGAAACGATTGATTTTATGACCGCACATTGGGCGCATTTACCTTACGACCTGCTCGGCAAAATCTCCAATCGTATCATCAACGAAGTCAACGGCATCTCCCGTGTGGTGTACGACGTCTCAGGAAAACCCCCAGCGACGATTGAGTGGGAATAAAAACCCTGCTTTTCATGAGATAACATATCATTTCAAAAATAGCCTTAAGCCCTGTTATTTCAGGGCTTTTCTATTATAGCTAACGTCTAGCTATAAAAACCCCAAAATCTGAATGATTTGGGGTTAAATTATCTTTTAATAAAATTTACTTTAACGTATATAATAAATTCATCTAAAACAAAAGAGATTGAGTGAAGCCAAGACAATTTCTGAAATACTTGCAAGGCCAAGGTGTAGAAATCCAACAAGGCACAAAGCATTACCGCTTATACCGAAATGGCAAAAATACACAACTGACAAGAAGCTCAAAAGATATTGCAGAAGCAACCATCAGCAAAATCAAAAAACAGTTAGAAATTTAATCCAAGCCCCTAAAATGGGGGCTTGTTTGAACACTTAATCTCAATACGGAGAACACAATGCGTTATTACCCTGCAACCCTTGAGCAATTTGAAGAAAACGACAAAACCTATTATGTCGGCAGAGTGCAGTTGAGTGAAAATAGCTCAATCATCGCCCAAGGTGACACAGAAACTGAAACAATGACTGAACTTGAATCTAGCCTAATTGGCGCAGTGGAATTTGCGTTCAAAGATGAAGAAATTTTCCCTGAACCCAATGCGCCACAGCAAGGTGAAATACTTGTTTTAATGCCTACGCTTGTTGAAGCCAAGGTGTTAATTCATAATGAAAGAATTAAGCGGAAATTAAGTAAAACTGAACTCGGCAAATTGGCGGGCTTTAGCCCTGCCGAAATGCAACGCTTGCTTAATCCATGGTACAAAAGTGGTATTGATAAATTAGATCGCCTTGCGCAAGCGTTGGATCAAGCGTTTAATCTCACCTTAAATTACAAGGATACATTATGATTTTTACCGTTGGTGTAGAAACACCTAACAATGAAAACCAAGCCTACGGCATGATTGTTCCTGCGCTTTGTGAACGAAACTACGGTTGTTTTAGTGCAGCTGATGAAGTCGATCAGCTTCTACCTATGATTACAGAAGCGATTACGAGCAATCTTGAGATGATGGCAGAAGATAATTTAGATATTACTTCACTCAAAGATTTAGGCGTAACCCATTACCGCAACGATCCTGAATACGCGGATTTTGATACTTGGCTATTAGTCGATATTGACATCACACCATACCTTGGTGAAAAGCAGAAATTTGAAATTAGCCTACCTGAGTTTTTGCTTAAACGCATGGATCGCCGTATTGAAGCTATGGGCAACATTTACAAAAACCGAGACAGATTTATTGCCAACGCGATTCACCGTGAACTGTATTTCCATGCAGCACAAGATATGTAAAATTTATCCCTACGCTTGACACCCCAACCTGTTAAGCATAGGACCATTTTCGAGGTCTCAAAAACCTTACAAAGCACGGTTATTCATCCCGTCAGCGTAATTTTTGTGTATCCAAAATTTGTGATCTCTTTTCTCTTTCTCACAACTTTTACGATGCAAAAAATAACAATCTAAACCAATGGTCGAGAGTGCGAGGAATACAACACCGAAAGGGAATAACTCCGCTCGATGCTTTGCGAGTTTTGAACTCTCTACCGCCCGATTTATCGGGATTTCTCTCAAAAGGAAACAAAGCTATGACAAGCTTAACTATCTTCAATTTTGAAAATACTCCTGTTCAAACAATTGTTGAAAATAACGAAATATTTTTTAGAGCTGCTTAATTAGCTGAGCTATTGAAGTATTAAAACCCTTATAAAGCAATTAAAGATCACGTCGATCCTGACGACCTAACGGAACGTGAGATCGTGAACACGGTCAATAAACGTGCTCAAGTTTTATTTGTTAATGAAAGCGGAATGTATTCGTTAATTCTTAGTTCTAAATTAGAGAGTGCGAAAAGAGTAAAACGTTGGGTAATCTCTGAGGTATTACCCCAAATTCGCAAAACAGGGAAATATCAAGTTCAGCAGCAGATTGCTTTACCAGAACCTGAAAAGACCTATACTGTCACATTAACGGAATATGAACTACAAACTGTCGCTTGAGCATGTTTCGCATTCAGACGTAACAATAATTTACTTCATGGGCTTTACAGCCCGCTTACGGCTATCGGTTCCAAATTTGCCGTTGAATCAAAAGATAACGCCGTCGAATATCGCAACACACTACGCCGTTTCAATGAGGTTGTTGGTCAGTTTTTTGATACAGTGAGCAATACCATCGCTTTATCAATATTATTTAAATATTGCGCGGTTCTTTCTGAAAATCTACGGGCATTATTCTGTGCCTTAGTTAATGCATCCTGAAACTTAACTTGATCTAATTCCAGTTGAATTGCTAAACGCCATAAACTTCCTGACATGATCCTCCTCCCAATAACAATCCACACATGAAACGTGCGGTTTTTAGGCTACCCTATAAAGGCCTAGGACTTCACAGGCCCCTCAAGGGGCATGTGAAAAAACTGACAACTGCACAATAACACTATGGCTTACCCCTTAAAGGAGTTCACATATTCTTTCTTCGATAAATTATCCGAAATCATATCTTCCTTTTCCTGATTCCTGACGTATTCCTCTACGACTTTGCTATTCTACATCTTTGTAGTTACATAACTGCCTTAAGATTCCGCCTATATCTACTCGTCATTTCCCATAAATCGCTTTTCTTCTGTATTTCGGTATGAAGACTCTATGATACTTACAGTTCCATCTGGTATGTGATAGACTTGAATCGTCATTGGAATGACTTACCATGACCTCTCCTCCCATATGTTGAATTTTGGTTGTCAGCCTTATTCATTATAGGAGGATTTTTATTTTACTCACCGCTTAAGCTTTTTGATTCCATACGCATAGCGTGTGGTTTTTATAGCTAGACGTTGTCTAGCTATAATAAAAAAGCCCGCCGAAGCGAGCTTTTTAAGTTAATTCGATTTAACGTAATTTAATGTCTAATTCCTTTTCGACTTTTTCAAGCAAATTGTCCAGATATTCTTTCTCTTGCTTTTTTATTTTATGTTCACGATATGCCATAAATAAACCAAACAAAATTAAACCGCAAGAAAAGCCGACAATATGCCAAGGAAAAGCTAACGGATCACACGGTGCAAGTTTAGCTAAAATAGCTGAAATAACCAAAATTGCAATAAAAAGGTAAACCATTTTCATAATCACATCAGCTAAGTAAATCTTAGAACTATTTTTCATCGCCATACCCTTTTAATGTCCAATTTATACTTCTAATGTACAAAATATCACCGCAAAAAACAATAAAAGTGCGGTCGGTTTTGATTAGGGTTTAGATAACTACGCCTTTAGCAAGTCCTTTCGGTTGATATTCGCGTAGGGTTTTAAGCGCGTGGTAGTAATGAGCTTCTTCACGTGGATCGACGTTAAACTCTGCCAACATTGGCTCAAGCATGCGTTTCATTACGCCTAGCACGGTTTGATATTCTGTTGCGTGAGTGTAAGCGGTGATACCGTAGTGTGAGCCGAGCATTTCAAGCGGTTTGTGAATTTTACTCAATAATTCTAAATTATTGTAAAGCGCATACCACATTGAAGCGAAACGTAGCCATTGTTTTTCGGTCAGTTCGCAGGAATATTTTTTCTCAGGCTCCGGCAAGGCAAGCTGCTGCAGTTGAGTTTGCTGTTTGTGCATAGCTAAGAATGCCCGTAGCACAACTAAATGAAATTTTGGGCTAATCCACATGGCGTAACTTAGTACTAATTCTTCACAAGCCCAAGTTCCTTGAACCGAAATATCTTTACCTCCACGAATAGTTTTAATAGCGAAGATCGTTTTTGTGTTTCACCCATTTTCAATTTCTTTTGCTAATTCCTTAGTTTGTTCATTACGAGCAAATAGATTTGGACGATATTTTGGATCATTTCCACTCGCCAAGTGAAGATCATTTAAGGAATAGATATTGTCTAAGGTGCGAATTGATTGATTTAAAATAGATAAGTTTGTCATAACGACATTCCCGTTAATTTTCGAAATTAATATTTACCCATATAGGGTGCCAAGAGGCTCAAAAACCGTCCAAAGTCGGCTGAAGTTATTCCCCTTTCGGGTATTTTATTCCTCGCCGTTCTATTATAGCCAGACGTTGTCTAACTATAATAAGAAAAAGGTCGGCACTCACCAACCCTTTTTATATTCGGTTTATTCCAACCAATCCGGTTATTCGTCGATGGCACGCAGCAGTTCGTTGATGCCGACTTTGCCTAATGTTTTGGCATCCACTTTTTTCACAATAACCGCACAATACAAACTGTATTTGCCGTCTTTGGAAGGCAGGCTGCCGGAAACCACGACGGAGCCTGCCGGTACGCGGCCGTAATGGATTTCGCCGGTTTCGCGGTCATAGATTTTGGTGGACTGGCCGATAAACACGCCCATGGAAATCACACAGCCGTCTTCCACAATCACACCTTCAACCACTTCTGAGCGCGCACCGATAAAACAGTTATCGCCGATAATGGTCGGGTTGGCTTGTAACGGTTCCAGCACACCGCCGATTCCCACGCCGCCGGACAAATGTACATTTTTGCCGATCTGCGCGCAAGATCCCACGGTCGCCCAGGTATCGACCATCGTGCCTTCGCCGACATAAGCGCCGATATTCACATAAGACGGCATTAATACCGCATTTTTGGCGATATACGCTCCTTTACGCACGGTCGCGGACGGCACCACACGGAATCCTTCCTGCTGGAAACGGGCTTCATCATAATCGGCAAATTTCAACCGCACTTTATCGTAATACTTGGTTTCCGCGCCGTCGATCAGCTGATTATCGTTAATCCGGAACGACAACAGTACGGCTTTTTTCAGCCATTGGTGAGTTACCCATTCACCGTCGATTTTTTCCGCCACCCGGTATTGACCGCGATCCAACCCCTCAATAACCTGTTCAATTGCCGCGCGGGTTTGGGCGTCGACGGTTTTCGGCGAAATTTCAGCGCGGCGCTCAAATGCCGCCTCAATGATGTTCTGTAACTCTGACATAGTGATTTCCTATAAAATACATGAAAAAAAGAGAGCTTATTTTTATCATATTTCCACTGAAAACTCACTCTTTTATTTCAGCACGGCGAACCGCAGGGAGTGAAATTTTTTGCGATCTTTGTCAAAATTTTGTTAATAAAATGTTTACTTTTGTAAAAAACAGGGCAAATTAGCTAACGAATCGGTCGATTCATAACCCTATCGAGTGAGGTAAACACAATGTTATACAAAAAACTAATAAAAACGATCACCACCTTTGCGCTCAGTGCCGCTTTTTCATTATCGGCGTGGGCCAATGATCCTATCATTATTAAATTTTCCCATGTTGTCGCTAACGAAACCCCGAAAGGTCAGGGCGCATTACTGTTTCAGAAGCTGGTGGAACAGCGTCTGGCGGGCAAGGTGAAAGTGGAAGTCTATCCCAACTCTTCCCTGTATGGCGACGGTAAGGAAATGGAGGCGCTGCTGTTAAATAATGTACAAATGCTTGCCCCGTCTCTGGCAAAATTTGATAAATACACGCCGAAGATTCAACTGTTCGATTTGCCGTTTCTGTTTGATGATATTAAGGCGGTGGAGCGCTTTGAACAAAGCGATGCGGGAAAATCCCTGCTGAAATCCATGGAAGACAAAGGCATTACCGGTCTGGCTTACTGGAACAACGATCTGAAACAGCTCTCCGCCAATAAGGAATTAAGACTGCCGAAAGATGCGCGCGGTTTAAAATTCCGCGTGCAGAACTCCGAAGTGTTGGATGCACAGTTCAAAGCGTTGAAAGCCGTACCGCGTAAAATGGCATTCGGTGAAATGTATCAAGGACTGCAAACCGGTGTGGTCAATGGCGCGGAAAATCCTTATTCCAATATTTTTTCTCAGAAAATCAACGAGGTACAGAAATATATTACGGAATCGAATCACGGATTGTTGTCTTACATGGTGATCGTCAACACGGATTTCTGGCACAGCGTGCCTGAAGCCATCCGCGCTGAATTGATCGCCATTCTGGATGAAGTTTCTGCTGAGGTGAACAAGCAATCTCATGCGCTGAATCTTGCCGATAAACAGAAAATTATTGATTCCGGTTCCAGTCAGATCATTACGCTGACAGCGGAACAGCGCAGTCAATGGCGCGATGCGGTTAAACCGGTCTGGAAACAGTTTGAAGACGCTATCGGCGCGGATCTGATTCAGGCGGCGGCAGCCTCCAACAATCCGTAACGGCTTTATCGCCGCTCATTAAAATGCGGCAGTTTCGTGCCGCACTTTTTATCATCTCGTTGCAGGAGTAAAAAATGGCTTCTCTAAAGTGGTTATGGGAGCGTTTTGAGGAATGTTTTATCGCGATTTTATTAATGGTGATGACATTGGTGACATTTTTTTATGTCATCTTCAACAATCTTTACAATGTGTTCTTTGATTTGGCAGACCGTTTCCCGCTGACAGCGTCATTTGCCGAACCGGTCGGCGAATGGATTATGCTGGCCGCTCAGGAAATGACCTGGAGCATTGCGGTGACGAAAGTCTGTTTCGGCTGGCTGATTTTTTTCGGCGCCTCATACGGCGTGCGTACCGCAGGCCATATCGGTGTCGATATTGTGGTTAAACATTTATCCCGCGCAGGCCAGAAAACGGTCGGAATTATCGCCGCACTATGTTGTCTGGTCTATGGCGTGTTAATCAGCGCGGCAAGTTATGAATGGATTCACGCCATGTATCTGACCGGCGTGGGTGCCGACGATTTACATCATTTCAATATTAAACTCTGGCAAACCGGGCTGATTATGCCGCTTGGCTTTGCGCTGATAGCAATCCGTTTTATTGAAATTCTGATTCGCATTCTGCGCGGCAAGCAACACAATCTGGGGCTGGCCGATGAAAGTGAAGATGCGCTGAAACTCAGCCGCAAGGAGGCAAAATGACGATTCTGGTGCTATTTTTGCTGTTATTCGTCTTGATGTTTATCGGTGTTCCAATCGCTATCTCGCTGGGATTATCCGGTGCGATAACCATTTTATTGTTCAGTCAGGATTCGCTCAGCTCGCTGGCGATTAAACTGTTTGAAACCTCGGAACATTATACGCTGTTAGCCATTCCGTTCTTTTTACTTGCCGGGGCATTTATGACCACAGGCGGCGTTGCAAAACGGCTGATTGATTTCGCCAACGCCACCGTCGGACATATTCGCGGCGGTCTGGCGATTGCCGCCGTCATGTCCTGCATGTTGTTCGCCGCACTTTCCGGCTCAAGTCCGGCTACCGTGGCGGCCGTCGGTTCGATCGCCATCGCCGGTATGGTGCGTTCCGGTTATCCGGTCGGCTTCGGTACCGGAATTATCTGTAATGCGGGAACTCTAGGGATCTTAATTCCGCCCTCCGTCGTGATGGTGGTTTACGCCGCGGCGACAGAAACCTCCGTAGGGCGTTTATTTATGGCCGGCGTAATACCGGGTACGCTGCTCGGCGTGGTATTAATGCTTGCCATTTACCTTGTCGCACGGGTTAAAAAACTGCCGGCGCAACCCCGCGCCAGTGTGCGTCAATGGTGCGCCGCCGCACGCAAAGCGAGCTGGGGACTGCTGCTGATGGTGATTATTCTCGGCGGAATTTACAGCGGTATCTTTACCCCGACAGAAGCGGCGGCCGTTGCCGCGGTGTATTCATTTTTCGTCGCGGTATTTATTTATAAAGATGTCAGACTGCGCGATTGCCCGAAAGTATTGCTGGAATCGGCGAAACTCAGCGTCATGCTGATGTTTATTATCGCCAATGCGATGCTGTTCGCCCATGTCTTAACCACCGAACAAATCCCGCAGCTGATTACCGAACATGTCATTCGCTGGGAGTTACAGCCATGGACATTCTTAATCGTGGTGAATATTATCCTGCTGATCGCCGGCGCCTTTATGGAACCTTCGGCCATTATTCTGATTCTTGCGCCGATTTTGTTTCCGATCGCCCTCCAGCTGGGAATTGATCCGATTCATTTAGGGATCATTATGGTGGTCAACATGGAAATCGGGCTGATTACTCCGCCAATCGGGCTGAATTTATTCGTGGCTTCCGCCGTATCGAAAATGCCGTTGACGGATGTCGTCCGCGCCGCGATGCCGTGGCTGCTTATTCTGCTCAGTTTCTTACTGGCCATTACCTATATTCCGGCAATTTCGCTGGCGCTGCCGAATTGGATCGGCATCAATTAAGCCGCTGCATACAGGCCTATTCCGCTGATAAAAAACCGCCGTCTCGCTCAACACGAAACGGCGGGTCATTCCTATCTGAAACGAATGTCAGCGCACTTCCAGCTCGACATTATCAAATAATTTCTTAACCGCATTATTATCATGCAAACGCTCTGCCTTCTCCACCATCGGACGGGTTAAGTGCAGTGAAAAATAATTAATAAAATCATACATATAATTACGCAAAAAGACGCTGTGCTTAAATGCTATCTGGGTCATGCTGGAGCGGAACAAATGGCTGGCGTCGATTGCCAGCAAATCGGTATCCGCCGCCGTGTGCGCCATTGAGGCCATAATCCCCACCCCCAGTCCCAGCCGCACATAGGTTTTAATTACATCCGCATCGGTTGCGGTAAACACAATATTCGGCAAAATGCCGGCACTGTTGAAAGAATAATCCAGATCCGAAACGCCGGTAAACCCGAATGTGTAAGTCACCAACGGGTATTTGCCCAGTTCTTCAATCGTCAGGTTTTTGCAGTTCGCCAGCGGATGATCGGGCTTGACGATCACCGAGCGGTTCCAGAAATAGCACGGCAGCAATACCACATCGTCGAACAGATACTGCGCTTCCGTCGTAATGGCCAGATCCACTTCGCCGGACAACAGCGCGTCATAAATCTGCATCGGCGATCCCTGATGAATATGCAGGCTGACATCGGGATACTGCTTAGAAAAGCGTTCCACTACCGCAGGCAGCATATAACGCGCCTGTGTATTGGTGGTGGCGATCCGCAGTACACCGTGATTGGGCTGCGTGTACTCATTGGCGACCGCTTTGATGCTTTGCGTTTTCACCAACAGCTCGCGTGCAATCGACACAATTTTTTTCCCCGCCGGCGTTAAGGCTTTAATATGTTTGCCGTTGCGTTCGAAAATCTCCAGCCCCAGTTCATCCTCCAGCAGCCGCACCTGCTTACTGATGCCCGGCTGCGAGGTAAACAGCGTATTGGCGGCTTCGGTCACATTGAGGTTCTGGTTAACGATTTCGACAATATAGCGAAGTTGTTGTATTTTCATAAAATTCTCACAAAATAAACCGCACTTTTGTTATTCGGTGCCAAAGTGCGGTATGTTTTTTAGGATTTTTTATAGCGTTTGTTCAATTCCGTGTAGCGTTTTACCGCTTTGCGGATTTGCCCGGTTTTCGGACGCCGTCGCACTTTATGAACCGCCAGTTTGGTGTCGGTTTCCGGCGGCAAACCGACCAATTCGCGTAAATAATTCACCTCCTCGAGCGGCATTTCTTCCCATCCGCCGCGGGGCAGCGATTTCGCCAGCTGAATATTACCGTAGCGGATACGGATCAGGCGGCTGACCTGAATGCCCTGCGATTCCCACAAACGGCGCACTTCACGATTACGCCCTTCCATTAAAGTGACATCAAACCATTGATTCATGCCTTGTCCGCCGACCGGTTTGATTAGCGTGAAATTCGCCGGCCCGTCTTCCAGCTGCACGCCTTTTTTCAAGCGCGCCAGCATGGCGTCATCAACCTGACCGAATACGCGCACGGAATACTCGCGTTCCACTTCCCGGCTCGGGTGCATTAAACGGTTTGCCAGTTCGCCGTCGGTGGTGAATAACAATAAGCCGGAAGTATTGATATCCAGCCGCCCCACTGCGATCCAGCGCGCGCCGGTTAAGCGCGGCAGACGGTCAAACACAGTGGCGCGACCTTCCGGATCATGACGGGTACACAACTCGCCTTCCGGTTTGTAATACATCAGCACGCGACACATGGCTTTCTGAGCCTGCATCAGATTGACGAGATGCCCGTCAATGCGCACTTTTACGGCCGAATTCACATCAATCCGGTCGCCCAGCGTTGCCATTTTGCCGTCCACGCTGACGCGGTTGGCCGCAATCATGGCTTCGATTTCACGGCGCGATCCCTGACCGGCGCGCGCCAGCACTTTCTGCAGTTTTTCCCCTGCCACCCGGCTTTTACTTTTCGTGGCGGTGGAAACGGCACTAAAATCGACCGCACTTTTATCGGCGCTAAAGTGCGGTCGGTTTGGACGAGAGTTTATTTTGTTTGGTTTCATAATTCCTCTTTGTCGCTTTCCCAAGCGTCTGGTTAAATAATCGGCATTGCGATCAGATAAACGGTGCTATCGACCCGCTGCCCTCACGGATAATCACCGGAGAATCGTCGGTTAAATCCACCACCGTGGTCGGCTCCTGTCCCAGATAACCGCCGTGGATAATCAGATCCACCTGACGTTCCAGACGGTCACGGATTTCCTCCGGATCCGACTGGGTAATATGCTCTTCGCCCGGCAGCATCAGCGAACAGGACAAAATCGGTTCGCCCAATGCGCTCAATAAATCCAGCGCAATCTGATTATCCGGTACGCGAAGACCAATGGTTTTGCGTTTGGATGTCATCAAGCGGCGCGGTAATTCTTTGGTGGCGGTTAAAATAAAGGTATAGCGTCCCGGCGTATTATTTTTAATTAAACGATAGGCGCTGTTGCTGACTACGGAATAATTCGACAGCTCGGACAAATCGCTGCATACCAGCGTAAAGTTGTGATTTTCCGGCAGCTGGCGGATCTGCACAATCCGATCCATCGCATGTTTATCGCCCAGCATACAGCCTAACGCATAGCCGGAATCGGTCGGATACACAATCACGCCGCCGCGGCGCAAAATATCCACCGCCTGATTAATCAGCCGGGGCTGCGGATTTTCCGGATGAATATAAAAAAACTGACTCATATCGCTTGCTTTCCTCTAAACTGGCGCAATTATACACAAAGCCGACGGATTATATAACGTTTTATTGCAATAAATCACTGTCGCCATGCCGTTTTGCCGGGTTAGTCAAAATGCGCCAGACCAAATTGGTACAACGCATTTTTCTTATAACCGTAAACTTCCGCCACAATCGCCGCCGCCTTTTTCAGCGGCAACTCACGGGCAATTAACGTCAATGCCTTGATGGCCTGTGCGGAAAAAACCGTCTCTTGCGTTTTTGGCTTGCCCTCTACAATTAACACCATTTCACCTTTGGTGCGGTTAGGATCCTCCGCCAGCCAGGCGCGCAACGCTGCCAGCCTATCGCCCGAAACGGTTTCCCAGCTTTTGGTGATTTCACGCGCCAGTACCGCATAACGATCCGCGCCGAACACCGCTTCCATATCCGCCAGACAATCTAAAATCCGATGGGTGGATTCATAAAAAATCAGGGTGCGTTCCTCATCGGCAAGGACTTCCAGCTTATCGCGCCGCCCTTTGCTTTTGGCCGGCAGAAATCCCTCAAAACAGAAACGATCGGAGGCAATGCCCGAGGCGCACAATGCGGTAATCGCCGCGCAGGCGCCCGGCAGCGGCACCACCTTGATGCCGGCCTGACGGCATTGTCTGACCAAATGAAAGCCCGGATCGCTGATCAGCGGTGTTCCCGCATCGGAAATCAGCGCAATGCTCATCCCCTGCTGCAATTTCGCCACCAGCTGCGCCGCTTTTTGCTGCTCGTTATGATCATGCAGGGCGAAAAAAGGTTTTTTAATCCCATAATGGGCAAGCAGCAAACCGCTGTGCCGGGTATCTTCGGCGGCAATTAAATCGGCCTGAGCGAAAACATCCAGCGCCCGTTGCGTGATATCCCGCAGATTACCGATAGGGGTGGCGACAATATAGAGGGTTCCGGCTAAATTATTCATTTTTTAACTTCTTTTATTTGCTTTTAATTATTCAGATAAGTAAGATCCGTACAGATTGTTTGAACAACGGAGTAATTATGACTATTCTATTACAACGCATTAATTTTAAAAATCAATTAATGCCTTTTTTATTTACGCTGTTACTCGCAGGCTGTACCACCTTATTCGGCAGCAGCTTCACCGGCGTACTGAAAAATGATGCCAACGCCAATTCCGATTTTTATATGAATAAAATCGAGCAAACCAGCGATAACGAAGATAAACAGACTTATAAGCTGTTGGCCGCCCGCGTGTTGCTCACGGAAAACAAAATTCCGCAGGCAGAAGCGCTGTTAGCCGAGCTGAAAGATCTGAACGATGAGCAATTGCTGGATAAATCCATTATCGACGCCAATATCGCCGCACTTAAAGGCAAAAACAAAAGCGCCCAAACCCAGCTGCAAGCTATCAATCTGTCGTTATTAAGCCCGTCCCAGAAAGCCCGTTATTATGAAGTGAGCGCGCGTATCGCAGAAAACCGCAATGATCCGATCGACGCGGTTAAAGCCAGAATTCAGATTGACAACTATGTCACCGATACGCAAAGAAAACAGGCTAATAATGACCGCACTTGGGCGTTGTTGCGCAACACGAATAAGGGCGTCATCAATAATACCGCGGCAGACGGTAATGCGGCATTAGGCGGCTGGCTGGCGCTGGCGAAAGCCTATAATGATCATTTAAATCAGCCGGCACAGTTAAGTCAGGCGCTGCAAAACTGGAAAAACAGCTACCCGAACCATACCGCCGCCTATTTATTCCCGACAGAATTGCAGGGATTGTTTAATTTTCAACAAACCAGCCTGAATCAAATCGCTTTATTACTGCCGTTAAGCGGTGATGCGCAATTAATCGGCAATACCATTAAAAAAGGGTTCGACCATGCGCGCGGCGATTCGGCGATACCGGTACAGGTTTTCGATACCATCGCAACGCCTATCGACAGCATTCTGGCGCAAGTCAAACAGCAAGGCATCACTACCGTTGTCGGTCCGTTGCTGAAACAAAATGTGGATGCCGTGTTAAACAATCCGTCTTCGATTCAGGGCTTAAACGTGCTGTCACTGAATTCCACCGCCAATGCCAGAGCGGTCGGTCAGCTGTGTTATTACGGTCTGGCACCGGAAGATGAAGCGGAATCCGCCGCCAATAAAATCTGGAACGACGGCATCCGCAGCCCGTTAGTGATCGTGCCGCAAAGCGATTTGGGACAGCGCACCGCCTCCGCGTTTAATGTACGCTGGCAGCAACTTGCCGCCACCGATGCGAATATCAAATTTTACAATAAAGCCGATGATATCAGCTTCGCTTTGCAATCCGGTTTAAGCGAAAACGCACAGGGATTGTATATCGTCGCGACCAGCGAGCAGTTAAGCGAAATTAAAACGGTGATTGATAATTCCGGCAGTAATCTGAAATTGTATGCCAGTTCGCGCAGCAATTCTTCCAATAACGGCCCGGAATACCGTTTGCTGATGAACGGGTTGCAATTCAGCGATATTCCGTTCTTTAAAGATACCGAATCCGAACAATATAAACAGGTGGAAACCTTAACCAACGGTGATTATTCATTAATGCGTCTGTATGCCATGGGTTCCGATGCGTGGCTGCTGATCAATCAGTTTAATGAATTGCGTCAGGTACCGGGCTTCAGCGTCACCGGTCTGACCGGTGTTTTAAGTGCCGGCCCGAACTGTAATGTCGAACGTGATATGACCTGGTTCCAATACCAAAACGGCGGCATTGCAGTATTAAGCAATTAAGATGTTTACCTCCAAACGTCAGCAAGGTGCGGGCTTTGAATTACAGGCCCGCCTTTTCTTAGAGTCTAAGGGGCTGCATTTTATTGCCGCCAATCAATATTTCAAATGCGGTGAACTGGATCTGATCATGCGTGATCAGCAGACTATCGTGTTCGTGGAAGTGCGCCAGCGCAAAAATGCGATGTTCGGCTCCGCAGTTGACAGCGTGGATTGGCGAAAACAGCAAAAATGGCAGGATGCGGCAAGTCTCTGGCTGGCGCAACGGGATTGCAGCCTGGAAGACACCGATTGTCGTTTTGATTTGGTCGCGTTCGGAAAAACCGCCGACGATATTGAATGGATTCCCAATTTCCTAGAATAAGCACTATGTTAGATAAAATTAAAGATCTCTACAGCGAAAGCATTCAAACGCATATTTCAGCCTCCAAGCTGCTGCCGGATACGATTGTCCAGGCGGTACACACGATGGTGAGCTGCCTGCTGCGCGGAAATAAAATTATTGTCTGCGGACATGGCCGTTCTTATGCCAATGCGCAGTTTCTGGTCGCCAATTTACTGAACCGCTACGAACTGGAACGGCCGAGTTTTCCTTCCGTTCTCTTAAGTCTGGATAACGCCATAGGATCCGCAATTATCTCCGACAGCGCGCCGCACAGTCTGTATCAGCGTCAATTTAACGCTATCGCGCGGCAAGGTGATATTCTGGTGGTCTTTTCCCCTTTCGGCAACGAAGACACCGTTCTGGACACCATTAATTGCGCACTAAATAAAGAAATCAATGTCATAGTATTGACCGGTGCGCGAAATGATCATATTCAGGGTTTTTTAACCGAAAATGATCTGGAAATTGCCGCACCTGCCGTAAAGGAAAGCCGCATTCTGGAACATCATTTATTTATTGTCAATGTGATTTGCGAACTGATTGATCACGCGTTGTTTTCATATGCGTAGCGGAATGAGTATAAATCCAATTCAGTAACACAAAGGAGCTTAACGATGAAAATTCATACCCTTAAAAAACTTGCCGTAATTTTAGGCGGCGCGATCTTACTGCAAGGCTGTATCGCGGCAGGTGTCGCCGGCACCGCAGCGGTGGCAACCAAAGTGGGCACCGATCCGAGAACAATCGGCACGCAGGTGGATGATGAAACGCTGGAAGAAAAAGTGCTGTCGGCAATCAAAAAAGACGAACAAATCAAAGCCGAAGCGCGTGTCAGCGTGGTCTCTTACAGCGGACGGATTTTACTGATCGGGCAGGTTCCCAATGAAGGCCTGAAAGAAATTGCCACCAATCTGGCGAAAGGGGTTGAAAACGTTAATGACGTTTATAATGAAATCCGGGTCGGTCAGCCGATTTCCGTCGGTCAAATCAGCAAAGACAGCTGGATCACCACTCAGGTTAAATCCAAAATGCTGGTTAATGCCAGTGTGAAAACCAGCGATGTTAAAGTGATTACGGAAAACAGTGAAGTCTTTTTAATGGGCAATCTGACCCATGAACAGGCCGACGCGGCGGCCGATGTCGCGCGCAACGTATCGGGTGTCAGCAAAGTTATTAAAGTGTTCAAATATTTAAATTAACATCTTACCATACGAAAAAGCAGCGTTGCGGCGCTGCTTTTTGTATTTATCCGACCGTCTTATTCAGGGTATTTAATCTCTGATAAGGTTCCCGCACTTTCGCCGTCCCATTCAAGGCAAACTAAGGTTGCCGGATAAAAACTGACCCGGCTTGTAGGACATAATTGAGCCACAATTTCACCGACCAGTGGCAAATGAGAAACCAGCAGCACGGCGCTTACCCCCTCGCGCACAAGAACGGCAAGATAATCGGCCACCGTCGCCGCATCACCGTAGGGCGTAATTCCCGCCCAGATTTCCTGTTTTGCCGTCAGCTGCCGTTCAAACACCGCATCAAGCTGCTCAAAGGTTTCCAATGCGCGAACATAAGGACTTACCAGCACCTTATCCGGCGCAGACTGTACCGATTTCAGCCAGAGTGCCTGCGCATTAGCCTGAGCTTTGCCTCTTGCGGTTAAACAACGTGCCTGATCGGAGCTTGCCACCGTTTCAGCTTCGCCATGGCGCATCACAATGATTTTCATTAATCTTTTTTTCTCCAATTATTTTTTACTATCAAATACCCAAAAACTAAAAATACAACGGGCGGATACCCCAAACCGCCCGTATAATCATCACCTTATTAACGGATTATCAGCGCATTCACGTCGCTTGCCGTCATCCGCGGCCACGTCAGTTGGCGCGTACCGCATCGGCGATTTTTTCCGCACATTGCTGTGCCAGCTCGCCGTCTTCACATTCCACCATCACCCGAATCAATGGTTCGGTACCGGATTTACGCAGCAAAATGCGGCCTTTACCCGCCAGACGCTGTTCCATTTCGGCGGCAACGGCTTTGACCGCCTCGCTGTTCAATGGGTTTTCACCACCGGCAAAACGCACATTAATCAACACTTGCGGGAATAATTTCACCGCACTTGCCAGCTCATTCAACGATAAACGATGCTGCACCATGGCGCTCAGCACAGCCAACGAGGCAATAATGCCGTCGCCGGTAGTGTTTTTGTCCGCAATGATAATATGCCCGGAATTTTCACCGCCCAGCGTCCAGCCTTTCTCCTGCATTTTTTCCAGCACATAACGATCACCCACATTAGCGCGGATAAACGGAATTGCCAATTGTTTCAACGCCAGTTCAAGGCTCATGTTGCTCATCAGTGTGCCCACCACGCCGCCTTTCAAATTACCGGCGCGCAGTGCCTCGCGGGCAATGATAAACAACGCCTGATCGCCGTCCACTTTATTACCCAGATGATCCACCATGATGAGGCGGTCGCCGTCGCCGTCATAAGCCAGACCGACATCCGCTTTCACTTCCAGCACTTTATCCTGCAACGCCTTAATATCTGTGGCGCCGCATTTTTCATTGATATTGACACCGTTCGGATCGGTACCGATTTCAATCACTTCCGCACCCAGTTCACGCATGACATTCGGCGCAATATGATAAGTCGCCCCATTGGCACAATCCACCACGATTTTATAATTTTCCAGACTTAAATGCGCCGGGAAAGTGCTTTTACAAAATTCAATATAACGCCCGGCCGCGTCTTTAATCCGGCTGGCGCGCCCCAGCTCGGCGGATTCCACACAGTCCATCGGCTGTTCCAGCATCGCTTCAATGGCTTCTTCCACATCGTCCGGCAGCTTGGTGCCGGCAGTTGAGAAAAATTTAATGCCGTTATCATAATAAGGATTATGCGAAGCGGAAATGACAATACCGGCTTCCGCCCGGAAAGTATGGGTTAAATAGGCGATGGCCGGTGTCGGCATCGGCCCGGTAAACGCGGCGGACAACCCGGCGGCTGCCAGCCCCGCTTCCAGCGCCGATTCGAGCATATAACCCGAAATCCGCGTATCTTTACCGATTAAAACCGTGCGGGAACCTTGTGTCGCCAGCACTTTGCCCGCCGCCCAGCCTAATTTTAAGACGAAATCGGGCGTAATCGGTGAGGTGCCGACTTTACCGCGCACCCCGTCGGTGCCGAAATATTTACGTTCTGCCATGGTTATTCCTTCCTCATGCTTAAATAATGTGAAGCGTATGTGTTCAATACGCCGTATTATGCCTGTACCGTCGCCAGCCAGATTTTTAATGCGTCGGCAGTTTCCGCCACATCATGCACGCGCACAATCCGCGCCCCGTTGATAACGGCGATCAGCGCACCGGCCGCACTGCCGACGGCGCGTTGTTGTACCGGTTTGTCCAGCACCGCACCAATCATCGATTTACGCGAAAGCCCCGCCAACAGCGGATAATTTTGCGCAAATACGGACAATCGCTGCAACAACTGATAATTATGCTGAACCGTTTTACCGAAGCCGAAGCCCGGATCCCAGATAATATTCTCTTTTTTCATACCCGCCTGCAAACAAAGTGCGGTGCGTTTTTGCAGAAATTCCAGCACTTCCGCCACCACATCCGTATAATGCGGATCCGCCTGCATGGTGCGCGGCTGCCCCTGCATATGCATAATGCAGGTCGGCAAAGCCAGTTTCACCGCGGTTTCCAGCACATTCGGCTCGCTTAAGGCACGAATATCGTTAATCATATCCATGCCCGCCGCGGCGCTTTCTGCCATCACCTGTGCTTTGGAGGTATCCACCGAAATCCAGCAATCAAAGCGCTGACGAACCGCTTCCACCAACGGCACCACGCGTTCCAGCTCCTGTTCGGTGCTGACCTCGTCGGCATTCGGCCGGGTTGACTCGCCGCCGATATCAATAATGGCGGCGCCTTGTGCCAGCATGTTTTCCACTTGCCGCAAGGCTTTGTCTAAACGGAAAAATTTACCGCTGTCGGAAAAGGAGTCGGGGGTGAAATTTAAAATCCCCATGATTTGAGGCACATTGAGATCTAAAACTTTATGGTTGGCGTATAACTTCATATTGCTATTATTCGGTAAAAGTGCGGTCGGAAAAAACATCGTTTCGGCAATGAGTATTTCCCGTACAAAAATTTCCGTCAATTATAGCGGAATATTAAAAAGAATAAAAAATTCTTTTTCGCGTTGCACTTGCCGCTGCGCCGTTGGCATGCTGACAGGCAAAACAAAAGGGACATCCGAAGATGTCCCTCAATGTTATGCGTTATCGGATTTGTCCGGATTTTCCACCGCACTTTCTTCCGTATTCTCAGCCTTATCCGTCGCGTTCGCCGCACTCTCGGCCTTTTCCGCTGACGGTTTAACGCCGGCATCGTCCCAGCCGTTCGGCGGTGTGACCGGTTGGCGGTTCATCAATTGTTTGATCTGAACCTCTTCAATGGTTTCATATTTTACCAGCGCGTCTTTCATCGCATGTAAAATATCCATATTTTCCGTCAGCAAACGTCTTGCCCGTTCATAGTTTCGCGCCACAATCGCGCGCACTTCTTCATCAATAACATGCGCGGTTTCGTCGGACATATGCTGCGCTTTCGCCATGGAACGGCCGAGGAATATTTCGCCGTCATCTTCGGTATAAAGAATCGGCCCCAGTTTTTCCGAAAAGCCCCATTGGGTCACCATATTGCGCGCAATATTGGTCGCCACTTTAATGTCGTTGGAGGCACCGGTGGAAATATTTTCCTCACCGTAAATCAAATCTTCCGCCAGACGTCCCGCATATAAAGTGGATAATTTGCTTTCCAGCTGTTTCTGGCTGATGCTGACCTGATCGCCCTCCGGCAGGAAGAAAGTTACCCCCAAGGCGCGACCGCGCGGGATAATGGTCACTTTATGCACCGGATCATGCTCCGGCACCAGATAACCCACAATCGCATGCCCGGCTTCATGATAAGCGGTGGATTCTTTCTGTTTCTCCGTCATAATCATGGTGCGGCGTTCCGGCCCCATATTGATTTTATCTTTCGCTTTCTCAAATTCCAGCATGGTCACCACGCGTTTATTGGTACGCGCGGCAAACAAGGCGGCTTCATTCACCAGATTGGCCAGATCCGCACCGGAATAGCCCGGCGTACCGCGCGCCAGCGTCATGGCGTCCACATCAGGCGCAATCGGCACTTTGCGCATATGCACTTTAAGAATATGCTCGCGACCGCGCACATCCGGTAAGCCGACCACCACCTGACGGTCGAAACGTCCCGGACGGGTTAACGCCGGATCCAGCACATCCGGACGGTTGGTGGCGGCAATCACGATAACGCCTTCATTACCTTCAAAACCATCCATTTCCACCAGCATTTGGTTCAGCGTCTGTTCACGTTCGTCATGCCCGCCGCCCAGACCGGCACCGCGCTGGCGACCGACCGCATCAATTTCATCAATAAAAATCAGACAAGGCGCGTTTTTCTTCGCCTGTTCGAACATATCGCGCACACGGGAGGCACCGACCCCCACGAACATTTCCACGAAATCAGAACCCGAAATGGTAAAAAACGGCACCTTCGCCTCCCCGGCAATGGCTTTCGCCAATAAAGTTTTCCCGGTTCCCGGCGGGCCGACCATTAAAATCCCTTTCGGAATTTTACCGCCCAGTTTCTGAAATTTACTCGGATCACGCAGAAAATCCACAATTTCGCCCACTTCTTCTTTGGCTTCATCGCAGCCGGCGACATCGGCGAAGGTGGTTTTAATCTGTTCTTTGGTCAGCATCTTGGCACGGCTTTTGCCAAAACTCATGGCTTTACCGCCGCCTCCCTGCATCTGGCGCATAAAGAAAAACCAGACGCCGATCAATAACAGCATCGGGAACCACGAAATCAAAATCTGAGATAAAAAGCCGCGTTTTTCCGGCGGTGTTCCTTCCACTTTGATTTTCTTATTTAATAAATCATTCAATAATTTATCGTCATAAATCGGCATCACGGTCGAATATTTGGAACCGTCGGCCTTGGTTACGGCAAGTTCGCTGTCTTCAAAACGCACCTGACGCACCTGATCATTACCGACATCGGTAATAAACGTCGTATAATCGGTTAAATTGCCATTGGAACTGCCGTTAAATCCCTGATATGCCGTCATCATCACAACCGCAACCACAATCCACAGCACCAGATTTTTTACCATATCGTTCAAGGTTTGACCTCGTTTATTTTTGAGTTAATAAATTGTTACAAGCTTACTACATCCACCGCCGGATTTGAAGTTATCAAATCCATCGCTAATATTTGTAACCCGTTGCAACGATATACACCTCACGGGAACGCCCGCGGGACGCTTCAGGCTTACGCACTTTCACAACACTGAACAGAGATCGGATCTCTTTTAAGTAGTCGTCAAAACCTTCACCCTGGAAAACCTTCACCACAAAACCGCCTTTAGGGGCCAGAACCTGTTTGCACATATCCAGCGCCAATTCGACCAAATACATCGCACGCGGAATATCGACCGACGGCATACCGCTGAAATTGGGCGCCATATCGGACATGACCACATCTACTTTGGCTTCCCCCACCCGTTCCAGCAGCGCGTTTAAGACATTGTCATCGCGAAAATCGCCCTGTAGAAAATCCACGCCGACAATCGGATCCATCTCCAGAATATCGCAGGCAATCACCCGCCCGTTCGAACCGATTTGACTGACCGCATACTGCGACCAACCGCCGGGCGCGGCACCGAGATCGACGACGGTCATGCCCGGTTTAAACAAACGGTCCGTCTGCTGAATTTCATCCAGCTTAAAATAGGCGCGCGAACGTAATTTTTGTTTATGCGCTTTTTGGACAAACGGATCCTTAAAATGTTCATTCAGCCAGCGAGTCGAACTCGCCGAACGTTTTTTCTTTCCCATAAATTATTCAAATGTTGTGGTAGTTTTTCCAATATAAGGTTAAAATTTCCCGGTTCAAGTCGTCGGCTGCGATATTTTATCAAAAAACCGACCGCACTTTTTTATTCATCGGGATCATTATTCATGACATTATCAACCAAACAGAAACAATTCTTAAAAGGTCTGGCTCATCACTTAAATCCGGTGGTGATGCTGGGAGGCAACGGACTAACCGAGGGCGTGCTTGCCGAAATCGACAACGCACTCAACCATCATGAATTGATTAAAGTAAAAATTGCCGGCGCAGATCGCGACACCAAGCAATTAATCATTGATGCGATTATCCGTGAAACACAGGCTTCGGCGGTGCAAACCATCGGCCATATCCTCGTGCTTTATCGCCCGAGCGAAGAAGCGAAAATTCAGCTACCGCGCAAATAACCCGCTGACGGACGCGATCTTTCGCGTCCTTTCCGGATACGCCGCTTATTTATACTCCACGGCAATAATCTCAAACTCCACCGTACCGCCGGGCGTCACGATACTCACCGTATCGTCCAGTTCTTTACCGATCAAACCGCGCGCAATCGGCGAATTGACGGAAATTAATCCCTCTTTAATGTTCGCCTCGTCATCGCCGACAATACGGTAAGTCACTTCCTCTTCCGTATCGGTATTCACCAGCACCACCGTGGCGCCGAAAATCACTTTACCGTTATTCGGAATTTTGGTCACATCAATAATCTGACCGTTGGATAATTTTCCTTCGATTTCCTGAATGCGGCCTTCGCAAAAGCCCTGCTGCTCACGGGCGGCATGATATTCCGCATTTTCTTTTAAATCCCCGTGTTCACGCGCTTCGGCAATGGCTTTAATAATTTCCGGACGGCGTACATTCTTAAGAAAATCAAGTTCTTGTCTTAATTGCTCCGCACCGCGTACGGTCATAGGAATCTGTTGCATAACTCTCAAGCTATCCTTTATTTAAGTAAAAACAAAACTACGGCAGAATACGTCATCCTGTCGTAGTTAATAAAATATCACGATAAACGAGAAATCGTTTTACTCTCGCTGATTCAGGTACTATTATTGTTCGTCTGAAAAAAAATAGCAACCGAAACACAGCCGTTTATGTACAAATTATCCCGATTTTCATCCCGATTAAAACCGACTTTATTAGCCTTAAATTTAGCGTTCTCAACCTGCGCCGTCGCCGATGTGGATGTCGCCTCGATCGCCGCTCGTTTACCGCAAGGCGCAAGTCTGGGATTTGTGGCGAAAAATTTAAACCAGGATCAGCAAATCGCCGCATTCAACCCGCAAACCTTCATGCTGCCCGCCAGTACGCAAAAAGTTTTTACCGCACTTGCCGCCAAATTAACACTGGGTGACGATTTTCGTTTCGAAACCAGCCTGCTGACCAACGGGCGCGTCGAAAACGGCCAATTAAACGGCGATCTTATCGCCAGATTCAGCGGCGATCCGGATTTAACCAGCGGTCAGCTGTATAATTTGCTGGCGGAACTGAAAAAACAGGGAATCAACCGCATTGCCGGCAATCTGATTCTGGACACCTCCGTATTTGTCGGTCATGACCGCGGTTTAGGCTGGATTTGGAATGATCTGACCCTGTGTTTTAACTCACCTCCGGCCGCCGTTAATCTGGATAACAACTGTTTTTACGTCGAACTGGATGCCAATCAGCCCGCCGGCGAGCTGGTTAAATTTAACGTACCGGCGCAATTTCCCGTTCAGGTTTTCGGACAGGTTCGCGTCGCCACCAAAGAAGAGGCGCCTTATTGCCAGCTGGATGCGGTGGTTCACGATAATAACCGCTATCAAATCAAAGGCTGTTTAAGCCGCCAGAACAAACCCTTTGGGTTGAGCTTTTCGGTACAGGATCCCGATGCCTACGCCGCCGCAACCATTCAGCGCCAGTTAAACCGCCTCGGCATCGCTTTTAACGGCAGCGTACAGCAGCCTTACCAACCGCAGCAGGGTAAACTGCTGGCACAGCATTTATCCAAACCGCTGCCGGATCTGCTGAAAAAAATGATGAAAAAATCCGACAATCAGATCGCCGATGCGCTGTTCCGCACCGTCGCCTATCATCATTACCAACGCCCGGCCTCGTTCCAGCTTGCCTCGCTGGCCATGCGCCAGATTCTGCAATCCAAAGCCGGCGTGAAATTCGGCAACAGCATTATCGCCGACGGTTCCGGCTTATCGCGGCACAATCTGATCGCCCCGCAGGCCATGTTGCAGGCCTTAGAATATATTGCCCGGCATGAGGATCAGCTGCATCTGTTGGAAACCTTTCCCATCGCGGGTACGGACGGCACGCTAAGCGGGCGCGGCTCCATGATTAACGCGCCGCTGGTAAAAAATATCACGGCCAAAACCGGCGCCTTAAAAGGGGTTTATAATCTCGCCGGCTTTATGACCAACGCCCGCGGCGAACGGGTGGCGTTCGTGCAGTTTATCAACGGCTATTCCACCGGCAGCGATCTGGAAAGCAAAACCAAACGGGCGCCGCTGGTGCAGTTCGAAAGCAGCCTGTATAACAGCATTTACAAAGAGTAAAGCGCCCGGCACAGCCGGTGTTTTGCTTCCGCCTCAAACTGCCTCAGCCGGAAGCGAAAGCTAAAATCCGAATGGTCTAAAGTGCGGTCAAATTTAGCGAAAAAATCGACCGCACTTTTTCTGATCTCGGTCAAAAAGCGTAAATTCCGCCGATATACAAAATTTTATTCAGTCGGATTTTTGGCTTAACAAATTTTTTCTTATTTATAAGTAAGTTATTTTCTGTCAACAATTGCCCCTCAAATTTAGTGCTTGAACTTTTACGGACAACACATTATCTTGTAGCCTAATTTTTCTCATGTACCTATATATTGTGTTTTCAACCTCAGTATAACAAGCCGGAAATCACTTATGAACAAAGCCTTAATGGTCACGAAACGTGACGGAAAACTCGAACCGATTAACCTAGACAAAATTCACCGCGTGATCACTTGGGCGGCGGAAGGATTGGAAAATGTTTCCGTATCGCAGGTCGAACTGCGTTCGCACATCCAGTTTTACGAAGGCATTCGCACCTCGGATATTCATGAAACCATTATCAAAGCCGCGGCGGATTTAATCAGCAAAGACGCGCCGGATTATCAGTATCTTGCCGCCCGTCTGGCGGTTTTTCATCTGCGTAAAAAAGCCTACGGCCATTTTGATCCGCCGCGTTTATACGATCATGTGAAAAAACTGGTGCGCATGGGCAAATATGATGAAGCCCTGCTGAGCGATTATTCCCGCGAAGAATGGGACGAAATGGACGGTTTTCTCGATCACTGGCGCGATATGACCTTCTCTTACGCAGCGGTCAAACAGCTGGAAGGTAAATATCTGGTACAAAACCGGGTCACCGGCGAAATCTACGAATCGGCACAATTTTTATACTTGCTGGTGGCCGCCAGCCTGTTTTCAAAATATCCGGCGGAAACCCGTTTAAGTTATGTGCGCCGTTTTTATGACGCCACATCCACCTTTAAAATCTCTCTGCCGACGCCGATTATGTCCGGCGTGCGCACGCCGACCCGCCAATTCAGCTCCTGCGTGCTGATCGAATGCGGCGACAGTCTGGATTCCATTAACGCCACGGCTTCGGCGATCGTTAAATATGTCTCGCAGCGTGCCGGCATCGGCATCAACGCCGGTGCTATCCGCGCCTTAGGCAGCCCGATCCGCGGCGGCGAAGCCTTCCATACCGGCTGCATTCCGTTTTATAAATATTTCCAGACCGCCGTGAAATCCTGCTCGCAGGGCGGCGTTCGCGGCGGGGCGGCAACGGTGTACTACCCTATCTGGCATCTTGAGGCGGAAAGTCTGCTGGTGCTGAAAAACAATCGCGGCGTGGAAGACAACCGCGTCCGTCATATGGATTACGGCGTGCAGCTGAACAAATTAATGTATCAGCGTCTGATCAAAGGCGGCGATATCACCCTGTTCAGCCCTTCCGACGTACCGGGACTGTATGCGGCGTTTTTCGCCGATCAGGATAAATTCGAACAGCTTTATCTTAAATACGAACAGGATCCGACTATCCGCAAACGCACGGTAAAAGCGGTGGAAATTTTTTCCTTATTAATGCAGGAACGCGCCTCCACCGGGCGAATTTATATTCAAAACGTGGATCATTGCAATACCCACTCCCCGTTCGATCCCGCCGTGGCGCCGGTTCGGCAGTCCAATTTATGTCTGGAAATCGCCCTGCCGACCAAACCGCTGGCACACATTAATGATGAAGAAGGCGAAATTGCGCTGTGTACGTTATCGGCATTTAACCTCGGTGCCATTAACAACCTCGATGAATTGGACGAGCTGGCCGATTTGGCGGTTCGCGCTTTAGACGCGCTGCTGGATTATCAGGATTACCCGGTCAACGCGGCGCGGCGCAGTTCATTAGCACGTCGTTCGCTGGGCATCGGCGTGATCAACTATGCGTATTATCTGGCTAAAAACGGCGTGCGTTATTCCGACGGCAGCGCCAACGATCTCACTCACCGCACCTTTGAAGCCATTCAGTATTACCTGCTGAAAGCCTCGATGAATCTGGCAAAAGAAGCCGGCGCCTGTGAATATTTTAACCAGACCACTTATGCCAAAGGTATTTTGCCTATCGACAGCTATAAAAAGGAGATCGACAGCCTAACGCAGGAACCGCTGCATTATGATTGGGAAAGCCTGCGCAAAGATATTCAGACTTTCGGCTTGCGTAACTCCACCCTGACGGCCTTAATGCCGTCGGAAACCTCCTCGCAGATTTCTAACGCCACCAACGGCATCGAACCGCCGCGCGGCCATGTCAGCGTGAAAGCCTCCAAAGACGGCATTTTAAAACAAGTGGTGCCGGATTATGAAAATCTGGGCGAAAATTACGAACTGCTGTGGGATATCCCGAGCAACGACGGCTATCTGCATCTGGTCGGCATTATGCAGAAATTTGTCGATCAGGCTATTTCCGCCAACACCAATTACGATCCGAAACGCTTTGAAGACGGCAAAGTCCCGATGAAAGTGCTGCTGAAAGATCTGTTAACCGCGTATAAATACGGCTTAAAAACGCTCTACTATCAAAACACCCGCGACGGCGCCGAAGACGCTCAGGAAGATATGGACGACGGCTGTGCAGGCGGTGCATGTAAAATTTAATCCATAAAAAGTGCGGTGGAAATTTTTACTGTTTCCACCGTTTTTTATTGCCCCTAAATAAGGTTAAGCGCATAAAAACAGGGAATAATAAACTCATTATTGCTTTACGATAAGCAACGGCGCGCCTCTTTCCGCGACATGCTCAAAACCTCTTGCCGCCATTCCCTTTACTGAAAGAAAAGTCCATAAATTTTAATCAGTTAAAACAAAAACAACGCATTTGCGAAATAAAAAAACGCCATTGAATATATTTTTAAATTTGCTATTATCTCACACATCTTTTGTAGTAATGTGTTGATATAACGGTTCATTTAACGGCCGAAAGGAGCAAGCGCCTTGACTGCAAAATATATCGCCCACATCCGTCGTTCCGACGGCGTTGTGCAATCCGTAGCAACCCACCTTTTAGAAACCGCCGCCATTGCCAAAGCTCTGGCCGAAAAACTCGACCTGGCATCAAGCGGCGAACTGCTGGGTCTGATGCACGATTTCGGTAAATATGCCGCAGACTTTCTGAATTATATAACAAGCGCCGCCGGTATTGATCCCGACGCCGATGATTATGTTTTACCCAACGGCAAAAAAATCGACCACGCTACCGCCGGCGCGCAATGGGTGTATCGTGCACTGAGAAAATACGGTGAGCAACACGGCATCGGCGAATTATGCGGGCAAATGTTAGGCCTGTGTCTTGCCTCCCATCACGGCGGGCTGATTGACTGTTTAGATGATAAAGGCAATCCCACTTGGAAAAAACGTTTTGAAAAAGCAGACGAATTAACCCATTTAGCGGAATGCGAACGCAATGCCGATGAAATCGTCGGGCAAACCGCGCAGACATTGGCGGGAGAAAACCTGATTCGCGAGCTGTTAAATGCGTTCAAGCCGATTTTGTCCGACAAAGAAACCAACAAGAAAAACAAAGAATTTTATCTCGGCTGCCTCACCCGTTTTCTGTTTAGCTGTCTGATTGATGCCGATCGCATCAACAGTGCCGATTTTGAACAGGAACATCAAAAAGATATTCGCCGCCTCACGACAAAGCCCGATTGGCAAACGGCAATCAACAAACTGGAAGCTTATTTAGGTAATTTTGAGATTCGTTACCCGATCGACCAAATCCGCCGCCGAATTTCAGACCACTGTTTAAAAAGAGCGGTCGATTCTCAAGGTATTTATACCCTGACGGTACCGACCGGCGGCGGTAAAACCCTGGCAAGTCTGCGCTATGCCTTGTACCACGCGAAAAAATACGATCTTGATCGCATTATCTATATCATTCCCTACACCTCCATCATCGACCAAAATGCAGGCACAGTGCGCGAAATTCTCGGCGCGGATTGGGTATTGGAACACCACTCCAACCTTGAGCCCGAAAAACAAACCTGGCAGGACAAGCTGCTTGCCGAAAACTGGGATAAGCCGATTGTGTTTACCACTATGGTGCAGTTTCTTGATGCCTGGTTCGGCGACGGCACACGCGGTGCGCGACATATTCACCCGATGACCCGCAGCGTGCTGATTTTTGATGAAATCCAAACTCTGCCGATAAAATGTGTGCATTTGTTCTGCAATGTACTGAACTGGCTGACAAAATTCGGCAAATCCAGCGCGGTATTGTGTACCGCGACCCAACCGTTGCTGGACAAGCTGCCCAAATCGACATTCGGCGAATTAAAGTTGGCGGAAAATGCCGAGATTATGGGTAAAGGCGATCAGTTGAATAAGCTGTTCGATGACTTATCACGCGTGGAAATCCGCTATCAACCTAAAGCCGGCGGTTGGTCGCCGGATGAGGCAGGTGCATTTTTATTGGCGCAGTTTCAGACGGCCTCAAGCTGCCTGTTTATCGTGAATACAAAAAAATGGGCGCAGGATTTGTACCAATATTGCAAAAAACAAAACGTGCCGCCCGAAGCGTTGTTTCATCTCAGCACCCATCAATGTGCGGCGCACCGCAAAGCTATTTTTGATACCATTAAAACGCGTTTAAAAAATCAAGAACCCGTGATTTGCATCAGCACCCAGTTAACCGAGGCCGGCGTCGATCTTTCGATGGCTTGCGTGATGCGCGCTTTGGGCGGCTTGGATTCCATTGCCCAAGCGGCGGGGCGCTGCAATCGCCACGGCGAAAAAGACGGCAAAGGACAAGTGTATGTATTGAATCTGCAAGAGCCGAGTTTGGCACAGATGTTGCCTGATATTCATCAAGGGCAAATCCATGCCGAGCGCGTATTGCGTGAATTTTCAGGGCAGGATATTTTGCAGCCCGCAGCCATGCAGCAGTATTTCCAGTACTATTTTTATAACCGTCGCAGTGAGATGGTTTATCCCGTCAAAAACAGCACGACAGGTTCGCTGCTGGATTGGTTGAGTGATAATGAAAACAATCCTTACGCCAATAAAAACAATGAACGCACCAAGCCGTTTCCGTTGTTGATGCAATCTTTCAAAAGTGCGGGACGAGCCTTCCGAACAATTGAGGCGCCGACCCGCGCCGTGATTGTGCCGTATGGCGAAGGCAGGGAATTAATTGCTACGTTGTGCGGCGAATGGAATCCGAAAAAAATGTACCGCACTTTGGCAAAAGCACAGCGCTATAGTGTGAACGTGTTCCCGAAAGTATGGCAACAACTGGAAAAAGAACACGCTGTACATGAAGTGCAGGCAGGTTCGGGGATTTATTATTTGAAAGATGCGCATTACACCGATGAATACGGCTTGTCGGTTGATGACGCCGGCACAATGACGTTTTATGGCTTATAAAAGGAGCACTATGAACAGCACAATTACTTTCCGTATTTGGGGGCGGCAGGCGTTGTTTACCGACCCCATTACCAAAATCGGCGGTGAAAAATTCACCTACCAAGTGCCGACGTATGAAGCGATAAAAGGCATTTTGAGGAGCATTTATTGGAAACCGACCCTGATCTGGCATATTGATAAAATTCGTGTCATGAAGCCGATTCGCACCCAAAGCAAATCCACCAAACCGCTGGATTGGAACGGCGGCAATACGCTGGCGATTTACACCTTTCTGCAAGATGTGGAATATCAAGTACAAGCGCATTTTACTTGGAACGAATATTGGCACGAGCTCAAAGATGACCGTAATCTCGGCAAACATATGGCGATTGCCCGTCGAATGCTGGATCGCGGCGGACGGCAGGATATTTTCCTGGGCACACGCGACTGTCAGGGCTATGTGGAGCCGTGCCAATTCGGCAGCCCAAGCCGGGACGGCAAAGCAGGCTTTTACGATGAAATCGACAATCTCGATTTCGGCTTGATGTTCCATAGCTTCGGCTACCCCGAAGAAACGGGTAAACACGAATTGATCAACCGTTTTTGGCAAGCCAATATGCAACATGGCGTAATCGAATTCCCAAGCGTAAACGATAATACAGGCCGTCTGAAAACCCGTTTTATCCGCAAAATGCAGCCTCACAGACCGTTTAAACGAAATATGAAGCCGGTAGAAACCGAGGCAGAGGAGTTGGAATTATGAGTTGGATGCAGAAGTTGTATCGGACATACGAAACCGTATCAGGGCAAATCTTTGACAGCGATGACGAGCCGTTAACCCCGGTCGGTCATACCCTGCAAAACGCCCATATTGTTATCGTACTAAACGGACAAGGCGAATTTCAGACGGCGTGGGTAATGCCGCCGAAAACGGCGATTATGCTGCCGGCCACCGAATCGTCAGAAAATCGCACCAGCGGCGAAGCACCGCACCCGCTGGCAGACAAAATCCAATATGTCGCCAAAGATTATGCCGATTACGGCGGCGGCAAAAAAGCCTATTTCGAAGGTTATCAAAAGCAGTTGCAGGCATGGTGTGACTCGGCATTCAAACACCCGAAAGTGCAGGCGGTGCTGGATTATATCAGCAAAGGTACGGTTGTCGCCGATTTGGTGCGGACAGGCGTTTTTCAGTTGGATTCAAACGGCAAGGTGTTGCGCAAATGGGATGCGGAGGGCGCTGCTCCGCTGATTTTTTCCGTCTTGCCGAAAACCAAAGGCGAAATCGAATTCGGTTCGGCATTGGTGTGCTGGTGTGTGGAAATCGCAGGCGATGTACAGAGCGAAACCTGGACGGATAGCGGCGTGCAACAGTCATGGATAGACTATCTCGGCAGCAGCGCTACACAAAAAGGTTTTTGTCTGGTGCAAGGCACTGATGCGACGGTTTCCGCCATGCACCCGGCCAAACTGCGCCATACGGGTGATAAAGCCAAATTGATTTCTTCCAATGATACGACCGGTTACACCTTTCGCGGTCGCTTTGAATCGGCCGAAGAAGCAGCCAGCGTATCGGCGGAAGTCTCCGCCAAAGCACATAGCGCCTTACGTTGGCTGATAGCCCGACAAGGTATTCGCAACGGCGATCAAGTCACCGTCGCTTGGGCGGTCAGCGGCAAGCAAATTCCTTCACCGATAAAAGATATGTCGGATGAAATTGATTGGGACAATCTGGATATAAGTGCGGTCAAAAATTGCGATGAATTTTTACCTGATACGCCGTCTGAAAATGTCGATTGGTCGGTCAATATCGGAAAAGCCGCCGCCCACATCATCAAAAAGAAACTGCACGGCTATCAGGCAGCATTAAAAGCCCATGAGCAAATCTCATTATTAATGCTGGATTCCGCAACACCGGGGCGTATGGCACTGACCTATTACCAAGAATTTTTGCCGGCCGATTATTTCGCCAATCTGGATGCCTGGATAGACGATTTTTCTTGGTATCAACGCCATAGCATTGAAAAACCGAACGGCAAAAAAACAGACAAACACACCCTTTGGGCGTTCGTGCCACCCTCGCCGTACGCCATCGGCCATGCCATTTATGGACAAGCATTGAGCGATAGCCTGAAAAAGCAACTCTACGCCCGTTTGCTGCCGGTGATTGCCGGCGGTAAAAACGTGCCGATGCCTTATGATTTGGTGCAACAAAGTTTTCGGACGGCCTGCAATCCTAACGGCAGCGAGCATTGGGAATGGCAACGCAATATCGGCGCCGCCTGCGCTTTATACAAAGGCTGGCGCGCCCGTCATCATGATTTATCAAAAAGGAGGACTTATTCTATGAGCTTGGATACTAAAAACCGCACGCGCGATTATTTATACGGCAGATTGCTGGCCATTGCCGAAAATATCGAATCCTACGCGCTTTATCTGGCGGAAGAAAAACGCGCCACTACCGCAGAACGTTATATGCAGCGCTTTGCCGAACACCCCTTCGCCACTTGGCGTAATATAGAATTGGCGCTGAAGCCTTATCAAGACCGGCTGCGCAACCGTGGAAAAGATACCGGCTCGCAAGCCATCGGCGAAATTATGGAACTGTTCCAACATAACGACTTTACTTGCGACGACAAATTAAGCGGCGAGTTTCTGCTTGGTTATCATTGCCAAAAAATGGAAAATAACCGCCAAATTGCCGAGCGCCAAGCTGCCAAACAAAAGAAAACCGAAACTACTGAATAACCCTAAATAGTGAAAGGAAAATAACATGAGCTTAACCAAAAAAATCGACTTCGCCCTGATTGTTAAAGTCACCAATGCCAACCCCAACGGCGACCCTTTAAACGGCAACCGCCCGCGTGCCGATTTTGCCGGCTTCGGCGAAATGACCGATGTTTGCCTGAAACGTAAAATCCGCGATCGCCTGCAAGATGGCGGCGCAAGCATTTTCGTGCAATCCGACGAAAAGAAAACCGACGGCATGACCAGCCTCGCCAACCGCGCCAAAGACAAAAATGTGGGTTTAGGCGCGGAAGCCTTTAACGCCAAAAAAGCCAATAAAGACGAAACCGCCAAAAAAGCCTGTGAAAAATGGCTGGACGTGCGCAGTTTCGGGCAGGTATTCGCGTTCGGCAAAAGTGACGACGGCGCAGGCGTATCGATTGCTGTGCGCGGCCCTGTCACCATCCAGTCGGCATTCAGCGTCGAACCGGTCAATATCACCAGCACGCAAATTACCAAAAGCGTGAGCGGCGAAGGCGACGGCAGCAAACGCGGTTCCGACACCATGGGCATGAAACACCGCGTCGACAGCGGCATTTACGTCGCCTTCGGCGCTATGTCGCCGCAACTTGCCGAACGCACCGGCTTTTCCGACGCCGATGCCGAAACCATCAAAACCGTGCTAACCAAACTGTTTGAAGGCGACGCCTCATCCGCCCGCCCCGAAGGCAGCATGCAAGTGTTGAAACTGATTTGGTGGGAACACAACTGCAAAGCCGGACAATATTCCTCCGCCAAAGTGCACGGCAGCCTGAAAGTGAATACGGACGGCAGTTACGCATTACACAACCTTGAAGGCTTGATTCCACAAGAAATTGACGGCTTCTAAAAAAACACTAAAAAATGACCGCACTTTTTCCTGACCAAGCAGCCCAAACCGATAAGCAGGGAGAACAACTCATCGTTCCCCTTTCTGCTTTGCAGCACTTTGCTTTCTGCCCGCGCCAATGCGCATTGATTCACAACGAGCAGGCGTGGGCGGAAAACTATCTCACCGCGCAGGGACGTTCGCTGCACGAGCGGGTGGATTCGGGTGAGCCGGAAACGAGAGGCGGCATGCGTTTCAAGCGCGCCGTACACGTTTCGGCGGAAAAATTAGGCATCAGCGGTATTTTGGATTTGGTCGAGGTGGAGATAAAAACCGGTCGCCTGAAACCGGTGGAATACAAACGCGGTAAGCCCAAACCCGATCCGTTCGACGAAATCCAGCTTTGCGCGCAGGCGCTGTGTTTAGAAGAGATGACCGGACAAACCATCGCCGAAGGCGCACTGTGGTATATGCTAACCCGCCACCGTGTACCGGTAGCGTTTTCAGATGACCTTAGAGCGCAGACGCTGACCGTTATCGCCCAAGTACGCGAACTCTTGGCAAGCGGACAAACCCCGCTGCCCAACTACAGCAAACGCTGCAAAGCCTGCTCGCTGATGGAGGTTTGCCAGCCAAAGTTGTTGGATCGGGATCGGTCGGTGGGGTATGTGGAGGGGTTGTTTGTTATATAAATAAGCAAATAACCTTCAAGAAATTTGAAATTAATATTCTGATGCCCTAAGATAATAACCATGATCTTGTGTTATGGGGATATTATGTATGGGTAATCAACGTGATAAATTCTGGATGATTCATTTAGAAAAGAAAGCAGACGATGAATTTCTAATGCATTTTAAAGGGCTGAGAAAGATTGTCATTGGTATTATTTTAGTTGCCTTGTGGATTCTTTCTAAAATGCCGGATATATTTTCATTTGTTAGCCCATAAAATACTTTCATTTTGAATAAAGGAGGATTGTTAACTACTTTAATAATTTAAACTTATTTCAGCTGCCATTGAGTGGCTGTGTATTGAGACCGCCAAGCTGAATGAATTGACCAGCGGCGCGTCTTCAATCGTCTACGGGCGGTTGTGTGTTGAAACCTTGATTGTTAGTTGCTAATTGTAAGCAAAGTAGTCCAATACCGTCCTTTGTTTTAGGGCGGTATTGGTTCTTAAATGATTTAATTGAGCTGGGATACAGGTAAGCATGCCGGCGCTGTTATTGAACCTGAATCGGCTGAATTTTTAGCGCTATTGGTGCTTGCTAAACAAGCAAAAAGTTTGTTGGAAATCGGCACGTCAGGAGGCTATTCCACATTGTGGCTGGCTGATGCTGTAGAACAAACCGGTGGACATTTAATTACTTTGGAAATTGAAACGCAATGTCAGCAGACCGCACTGAAACATCTTGTTGCAACGGGATTATCTGAAGTCACTACCGCATTATGCGTCGATGCCGGCAAATTTTTACAAAGTAATCAAGTAGCTACGATTTTATTTTGTTGGATGCTGAGCGCCCCGCTTATCCTATGTATTGGACATATTTAAAAACGTGTCTGAAAACCAGCGGAAGTGTGTTGGTTGTGGACAATGTATTGTCGCATGCCGAACAGATTAAGGAATTTATCGCTTTAATCAATGCCGATATAGGGTTTGAGCAGACTATATTACCTATTGGTGCAGGTTTATTGTTGGTTGTGAAAAATAACAGGTAACCGCAGATCATGGATAGTGTGTTATCTAACTCAATCTGCCGGAACCATTTCAGATGGTCTAAACGGTAAATTGGTAAATTAAAGAAACCAAAAGTGCGGTCAAAATCAAGGGAGTTTTTCAACTATGCGCAAGCTGCAAAATACGCTGTATATCACCACGCAAGGCAGTTATCTGCATAAGGAGCGGGAAACGCTGGTGGTGGAACAGGAACGCAAAAAGGTGGCGCAGTTGCCGGTGCATTCCATCGGGCATATTTTCTGTTTCGGCAATGTGCTGGTGTCGCCGTTTTTGATGGGGTTTTGTGGCGAGAATAACGTCAATCTGGCATTTTTTACTGAAAACGGCCGTTATTTAGGACGCTTACAGGGACGCCAAAGCGGCAATGTATTGCTGCGCCGGGCGCAATACCGGCTATCGGAACAAAATCCGGTGCCGATCGCGCGGCATATTATTGCGGCGAAGATTCAGTCAAGCAAGCGGGTGCTACAGCGACGGCTGCGCAATCACGGCGAGCATCAATCCGTGCAATCGGCTGTTGTGGCTTTAAATATCAGTTTGCAACAATTAAAAAAAGCTGAAAATCTGGCATTAATCCGAGGTATTGAAGGCGAGGCCGCATCGCGTTATTTCGGCGTATTCCGGAACTTACTTACTGAAAATAGCGAATTTACTTTTGACGGACGTAACCGCCGCCCGCCGCGTGACGGCATTAACGCCTTATTGTCCTTCTTGTATAGCATAGTAGGTAAAGACATCAGTGGTGCTCTGCAAAGTGTCGGTCTGGATCCGCAGGTCGGTTTTCTGCACGCGGATCGTCCGGGAAGAGACAGTCTGGCGCAAGATATTCTTGAGGAATTTCGGGCCTGGTGGATTGATCGTATGGTGCTGAGTTTAATTAATCGCGGTCAAGTCAAACCACGGGATTTTACGATTGAAGCGAGTGGTGCCGTAAGCCTTAAGCCGGAACTGCGTAAACTTATATTCCAAACCTTGCAAATGAAAAAACAGGAAAAAATTATTCATCCCTTTTTACAGGAAGACGTTGAAATCGGTTTACTGCCGCATATTCAGGCAATGCTATTAGCGCGGCATCTGCGTGGCGATCTGGCGGAATATCCACCTTTTTTAATGAGATAAAATTATGCTGATGTTAATTACTTATGATATATCATTTGAAGATCCCGAAGGACAGCGCCGCTTACGTCGTATAGCAAAGTATTGTTTAGACTATGGTGTTAGGGCACAATACTCCGTATTCGAATGTGATGTAACACCTGATCAATGGGTAAAACTAAAACAGAAACTGTTGGAAACCTATGACCCCGAATCAGATAGTTTAAGGTTCTATCACTTAGGCAGTAAATGGCGGAATAAAGTCGAACATCACGGCGCCAAACCCGCTCCGGATATTTTTAAAGATATATTAATTATCTGATCGCTAACCGTTGGTTCACATAAAATCCTCTTAGATTAGCGATTCCATGTTTCTTTAACAAATTAGATACTTAACTTATTCGTATAACATAAATAATGCTATGTTATACTTGCTTCTTGTCTTTTTGTTAAAGATCAGCGAATTCCGGCTTTTCAAACCACTCCCCTCGCCCTTTCTCAAAAAGGCACCGGCTACCTATGCGTAGCTGTGAGTTGAAACCTGGTTCGTTTCTCTGCTTAGCAGCCGCAACGAACAACCGGCTACCTATGCGTAGCTGTGAGTTGAAACCTGACCGATTAAATGCGGCCGCTCACTGAGCTCCGGCTACCTATGCGTAGCTGTGAGTTGAAACCGAATCCTTCGCGTGCATAGGTATAAATGCCGCCCCGGCTACCTATGCGTAGCTGTGAGTTGAAACGCGGCAAAACCGCCGAGCAGTCCCATCAGCGAACCGACCGGCTACCTATGCGTAGCTGTGAGTTGAAACGTGGTTATTTGTAAAAAATTGTCAGCATTGCAATCCGGCTACCTATGCGTAGCTGTGAGTTGAAACAAACGGAAAAAACTATATTTATCGGCAGGTGGACCGGCTACCTATGCGTAGCTGTGAGTTGAAACAGTGATTTTAGCGATTAAACCGTATTTACAAAAGCCGGCTACCTATGCGTAGCTGTGAGTTGAAACAGTAAATTTATTTTGTGCCAGGCCACCTAATACAACCGGCTACCTATGCGTAGCTGTGAGTTGAAACAATGTATTCGTATAATTTGACGATATTCTCGAACCCGGCTACCTATGCGTAGCTGTGAGTTGAAACTCATGCCCGCACCTCATTGTGCCCATGGCGAAGGGTCCGGCTACCTATGCGTAGCTGTGAGTTGAAACGGCTGTATTTATGTTGATTTGGGGATTTATCGCCTCCGGCTACCTATGCGTAGCTGTGAGTTGAAACAAATACGAATTTGCACCGGAGCCAGATAACCCTGTCCGGCTACCTATGCGTAGCCGAGAGTTGAAACTATCTATACATCATCACGCAAGTGCTGATTTTAACCCGGCTACCTACGCGTAGCCGAGAGTTGAAACTGGCAATCTTATACCGAAATTATTGATACACGCTTCCGGCTACCTACGCGTAGCCGAGAGTTGAAACACACCTGAGCAAATTGCTGCAGCACATGAACTGGGCCGGCTACCTACGCGTAGCTGAGAGTTGAAACTTGAGTGGCTGGTGGCGTCTCGGTTAGTGTCGATAGCCGGCTACCTACGCGTAGCTGAGAGTTGAAACGTGGACATCGTGGACATCGCTTTAGAATCAATAAGCCGGCTACCTACGCGTAGCTGAGAGTTGAAACACGATAATTTTTGTAATGCCCGCTTCAAACCGTTTGCCGGCTACCTACGCGTAGCTGAGAGTTGAAACAAACTCCTCTTGTTTTAAAAGTAAGTATATTATACCGGCTACCTACGCGTAGCTGAGAGTTGAAACTTGCGAGGTCTAAAAGTCCAAAAAGTCTAATATATCCGGCTACCTACGCGTAGCTGAGAGTTGAAACAATGTACAAGAAGGTTTTTTGCCCGCGCCCGGCCCGGCTACCTACGCGTAGCTGAGAGTTGAAACGTTACAAAATATCAGCTTGCTGGGCGAAAAGTTTCCGGCTACCTACGCGTAGCTGAGAGTTGAAACCGCCTGTCGCCAGATGAGGTGGTTCGGCAGCAGTTGCCGGCTACCTACGCGTAGCTGAGAGTTGAAACAAAGACGGATGGTTGTCGGCGTTTGGCGACTGTACCCGGCTACCTACGCGTAGCTGAGAGTTGAAACCCATTCACCATAACAGGGTGGCACGGTGTACCCACCCGGCTACCTACGCGTAGCTGAGAGTTGAAACTAAATAACAAAGGTCTAATGTATCACCAGTATAGGGCCGGCTACCTACGCGTAGCTGAGAGTTGAAACTGGATCTTTGAGTGAAATGAGATGAGTATAGATTCCGGCTACCTACGCGTAGCTGAGAGTTGAAACCTCATCTCTACAAACAGCAGGCACTACCTCTGAAACCGGCTACCTACGCGTAGCTGAGAGTTGAAACGGCAATAAATTATTGCTATCGGATCTGCTAAATATCCGGCTACCTACGCGTAGCTGAGAGTTGAAACAGTGTATCAATTATTAGAAAATGCGCTTGCAGCCGCCGGCTACCTACGCGTAGCTGAGAGTTGAAACATAATAATCATGCTAAAAGAGAAGAAATGCTAAATGCCGGCTACCTACGCGTAGCTGAGAGTTGAAACACCACCTAATAACAGTATTACGCGCTTAAGCACTTCCGGCTACCTACGCGTAGCTGAGAGTTGAAACGTTTTTCAATACAACGGTAACAAGTATCCGTTGCCCGGCTACCTACGCGTAGCTGAGAGTTGAAACACGCCTGTATAGGCTTTATATTGCGTTTTTCAGCCGGCTACCTACGCGTAGCTGAGAGTTGAAACATCAACAAGGACTAAATTATGGCAGCTTTTATTTGCCGGCTACCTACGCGTAGCTGAGAGTTGAAACGAGCGGTTGTTAAATCGCGTGTTAGACCAACGTCCCGGCTACCTACGCGTAGCTGTGAGTTGAAACGGCAAAGCCATGTTTATGATGGGGCGTGCCCTGCCGGCTACCTACGCGTAGCTGTGAGTTGAAACACTGTTTGTGCTGTTGGAGCTTTCTCGCCTTGTACCGGCTACCTACGCGTAGCCGAGAGTTGAAACGCGTCCTTTATAAATGCAAGCGCCATGTGTATATCCGGCTACCTACGCGTAGCCGAGAGTTGAAACAACATCTTCAAATCTTGCGGTTAAAAATCCCTCTCCGGCTACCTACGCGTAGCCGAGAGTTGAAACAACGTGCTAACCCACAATTGTATGATTTGCTGACCCGGCTACCTATGCGCAGCCGAGAGTTGAAACACCGTGCCGAAAACCATTGTCGGTCGTACATCCCCCGGCTACCTATGCGCAGCCGAGAGTTGAAACCTTGTTTAAAACACATTATTCAGCCCACTAAGTGCCGGCTACCTATGCGCAGCCGAGAGTTGAAACAAGCATACTTATATGACGGAAATTTTGTTCAATCCCGGCTACCTATGCGCAGCCGAGAGTTGAAACGTTTTCGGTGCAAGCCGTTGACTTTAAATTGGATCCGGCTACCTATGCGCAGCCGAGAGTTGAAACGTCGATACCGGATAATCGCAGCGTGAAATCTATCCCGGCTACCTATGCGCAGCCAAGAGTTGAAACGCCGCCGTGGGCGTCTCCGAATTTTACGGCGTATACCGGCTACCTATGCGCAGCCGAGAGTTGAAACAAGCGAGTGCGGGATTTGGTACGACTAACGGCGACCGGCTACCTACGCGTAGCCGAGAGTTGAAACGGTAAATTTATTTTGTGCCAGGCCACCTAATACACCGGCTACCTACGCGTAGCCGAGAGTTGAAACAGCTTTTCCGCACGGATACGCGTTTCCAGGTGGTGCCGGCTACCTACGCGCAGCCGAGAGTTGAAACTTATTCCGGCTGATGCGTTTAACTTTGATTTAGGTCCGGCTACCTACATGTAGCCGAGAGTTGAAACAACTACGACTTTTTCGAGATTCGCAATCGAGAAAGCTGGCTACCTACGCGCAGCCGAGAGTTGAAACTTTAATTTCTTGAAGGCGAAAATCCAGTCTGTTCGTCTGGCTACCCACTCGTAGCCATAAATTAAAACCTAATCAACATAAAATCCGTCTATTCCCTCTTGTTATTACATAAAGCAATTTTCATGATAAAATACAAACCATTCTTAACTGCAAATAAAGGTATTTTTTATGGCATATACCACCTTTTCCCAAACCAAAAACGATCAACTAAAAGAGCCGATGTTTTTCGGTCAGAATGTGAATGTTGCGCGTTATGATCAGCAAAAATATGAGACTTTTGAGAAACTTATTGAAAAACAACTGTCTTTCTTCTGGCGTCCGGAGGAGGTGGACGTATCGCAGGATCGTATTGATTATGCTGCGTTGCCGGAACATGAAAAACATATATTTATCAGCAACCTGAAATATCAAACCCTGCTTGATTCCATTCAGGGGCGCAGTCCGAATGTGGCATTGCTGCCACTGGTGTCCATTCCTGAGCTGGAAACCTGGATTGAAACCTGGACGTTTTCAGAAACGATTCATTCCCGCTCTTATACCCACATTATCCGCAATATCGTCAATGATCCTTCGGTGGTATTCGACGATATCGTCACCAATGAAGAAATCATCAAGCGTGCGAAGGATATTTCCGCTTATTACGACGATTTGATCCGCGACAGTCAGTTATACGGTTTATACGGCGAAGGCACATACCGCGTGGACGGAAAAGACTGCGTCGTCACCCTGCGCAATCTGAAAAAACAGCTTTACCTCTGTTTAATGAGCGTCAATGCGCTGGAAGCGATTCGTTTCTATGTGTCTTTCGCCTGTTCATTTGCCTTTGCCGAACGTCAGCTGATGGAAGGCAATGCCAAGATCATTAAATTTATCGCCCGCGACGAAGCCCTGCATTTAACCGGCACACAGCATATTCTGAATATTATGGCCGCCGGTCAGGACGATCCGGAAATGGCGGAAATCGCCGAAGAATGCAAACAGGAAGCCTACGATCTATTCGTCGCTGCGGCCGAACAGGAAAAGGCCTGGGCGGATTATCTGTTTAAAGACGGCTCGATGATCGGTCTGAATAAGGATATTCTGGTGCAATATGTGGAATACATCACCAATATCCGCATGCAGGCGGTCGGTCTTCCGCTGCCGTTTCAGGCGCGCTCCAACCCGATTCCGTGGATCAATGCGTGGCTGGTTTCCGATAACGTACAGGTTGCGCCGCAGGAAGTGGAAGTCAGCTCCTACCTCGTCGGTCAGATTGATTCCAAAGTCGATACCAACGATTTCGGCGATTTTGATCTGTAAGACCGGTTGATAAAAAGTACGGTGTTTTTTTTAAACGTTTTAAAAATGTTTGAAAATTTCACCGCACTTTTTGTGATTCTGCTCTTCTTATAACCAATAAATTTAAAACTTTTTATATAAATTGTTAAAAATTTGTTTCAGTAAAATTCAAATCATGCTAATAGATAGAAGAAAACCTATGGAGAATATCTATTATGCAAACTAAACCCTCATTCTTTTCACAGTACAAACGTTTTATTATTCTGGCTATCGATTTCGTCCTGCTGCTGGCGTTGCTCCATACACTTCCGTTTTCACCGCAGGAAAACCGTGGTCTTGCGCTGTTGGCTTTTATCGCAATCCTATGGCTGACAGAAGCGTTCAACATTACCGTCACATCGTTAATGGTACCGGTGTTAGCCGTTGCCCTGGGTTTAATCGACACCGAACAGGCTCTCTCGCCGTTTGCCACACCAATCATTTATATGTTCTTCGGCGGATTCGTGATCGCCGCAGTTTTGCAGATTCAACAGTTGGATAAAATCATCGCCAATTACATCATACAGTTGGCCAAAGGCAGCCTTAAGCGTTCTGTTGCCTATTTATTCGGCGTCACCACTTTTTTATCCATGTGGATTAACAATACCGCTGTTGCCGCAATGATGCTGCCGTTAACCGTCGGTATGTTAAAAGGTGTGGATGCGGAAAAACACTCACGTCTTTACACTTTCGTCCTATTAGGAATGGCGTTTTGCGCCAGCATAGGCGGAATAGGCACTCTGGTCGGCAGTGCGCCGAACGCGATTTTAGCGTCGCAACTCCCGATTAGCTTTACTGAATGGCTAGGCTATGGTTTTCCTGTTATGCTGTTATTACTACCGTCGGTCTTATTCGTTTTATGGGTGATCCTACGTCCGGATTTTTCCATTGAATTCTCGCCGTTTATCAAACAAGTCAGATTCAACCGAAAAAACATTATGACCCTCATTATTTTTGCCGTTATGGCAGTCATATTGCTTTTTAGCGCATTAATCAACCCTTGGTTATCCAATCTGTTAGGGTTAACCAAAACTATTGACAGTTTCGACAGCATAATCGCCTTAACCGTTGTCGTGATTATCGGTGTTACCGGAGTAGCAAAATGGCAAGAAATTCAAGCGCGCGTAGAATGGGGCGTGTTGATGCTATTCGGCGGCGGATTAACCTTAAGTATCGTGATGAAAGATTCCGGTGCCAGTAAAATTATGGCGGATACGATTGTTCAATTCGTCAATGAAGAACCGTTATGGATTCTCTGTCTTGTACTCAGTGCGTTTATCATTTTCTTAACGGAATTCACCTCGAATACCGCCAGTGCCGCACTGATTATTCCGATTGTCATCTCAGTGGCACAAACGATGAATTTACCGCCGCTTGCACTCGCCGCGATCATTGCCTGCGGCGCAAGCTGCGCATTTATGCTGCCGATTGCCACACCACCGAATGCCATCGTTTTCGCCACTGGTTATGTGCGACAAGCGGATATGGCGAAGGTTGGGTTTATGCTGAATTTATTCTGTATTGCCATTATCGGCGGGCTTGCCTATTTTATCTGGATTTAACGGTCATTATAATGAATGTTCTTCCGGGCAATTTTACGTTATCTCAACGCTTAAATAATGAAAATTCATTTATTACACAGTAACCGAATTATTGAACATGACAATGACATTCCGCTGCTCAACCGGCTGGAGCAACACGGCGTTCGTCATGAATATCAATGCCGCAGCGGGTATTGCGGGTCTTGTCGGGTGAAGATGCGAAAAGGCAAGGTCTCCTATAAAGAAACGCCCCTTGCCTTTTTAAATCCGGATGAAATCCTGCTCTGCTGCTGTCGGGTGGAAGAGGATTTGGAAATCGAATTATAAAAACGGCAAAAAAAATGACCGCACTTTCAGTGCGATCATGAGGTCGGGAAAGTTATAAAAGTGAATGTGGTGTGAAAACTGTCGCGCTACAGCCTATAAATTATTCAGACTCAGCACGTCCGTCATGTCGAATAATCCCTTGTCTTGTGCGGCAATCCATTTTGCCGCCCGGATGGCGCCGTTGGCAAAGGTCATGCGGCTTGAGGCTTTATGGGAAATTTCCACCCGTTCACCGATATCGGCAAACCAGACGCTGTGTTCGCCGACCACATCGCCGGCTCGGATGGTTGAAAACCCGATTTCATCCGGTTTGCGTTCGCCAATAATTCCGTCTCGGCAGAAAACGCCCTGTGTTTTTAAATCGCGTCCCAGCGTTTTGGCGATATGTTCGCCCATGGATAATGCCGTGCCGGACGGGGCATCCACTTTGTGACGGTGATGAGCTTCAATAATTTCGATATCACAATAATCCCCCATTACTTTCGCCGCTTTTTCCAGCAATTTAAATACCAGATTGACGCCGACACTGAAATTGGAGGCAAACACAATGGCGGTTTGTTGTGCGGCCTGCCGGATGTCCTGTTTGCCTGCGTCATTAAAACCGGTGGTGCCGATAATCATTTTTTTCCCGTGCGCAACACAGAATCGGAGATGCTCCAATGTGCCTTCGGGACGGGTAAAATCAATGAACACATCAAAATGGTCTTTTTGTGCGGACAGATCGTCTGAAACCTTAACGCCCAACGCGCCGACACCCGCCAGCTCGCCCGCATCGGTACCGATTAATGATGAACCCGGACGTTCAAACGCCGCACCGAGGCAAACGCCGTCTGCGGTCTGAATCGCCTGAATCAATTGGCGCCCCATACGGCCGCCGGCGCCTGCCACTGCAATTTGTAATGTCATAGTTTTTTCCTTATCGTTTAAGATGTTGTGTTAATTATCGCGCTAATGCCGGTATAAATCAGTTCGCCGCCGAACAGCAGAAAAACCAATCCGGCAAAATTATCAATATAACGATTATATTCGGTATAAAAACGCCGCACCATATTGCGTGAAAATAAAAATGCGATCATGCTGAAATAGAAGAAAGTTTCCAGCGTCAGCAGCAAAATAACGGCAATGATGGTAGCCGGATCGGCAATACCGCTCATAAAACCGGATAACACGCTGGTGAAAAACACAATCGCTTTGGCATTGCTCAGATTAATCATCAGTCCCTTACCGATTTCCCGGCGGATAGCACTTTTTGCTTCACGCAGCGGATGGACGGCCTGCAACTTGGTGTTTGCCGTCACTTTCAGCAGTTTAATCCCGCAATAGATAAGATAGCTGCCACCCAAACACATAATAATATACTGAATAAGGTTATGCGTGCGGCTTATCAGGGATAAGCCGAAAATGACGATAGTCGCCCAGATAAAAATACCGAGGCTGATGCCGAAAGCGGCGGCAATGGCGTTATTTTTGGTATCGCTTGCCGCTTTACGGCTGACGTAGAAAAAATCGGGCCCCGGGCTTAATAACCCGGCAAGGTTGACCAGCAAGATGGTAAACATAGGGAACCTATACAAAAAATGCGATAATTTTAATCAGCACCACACTGTAAAGCGCGGCCAACACATCGTCAATCATGATACCGAATCCGCTTTCCAGTTTTTGATCGAAATAGCGAATAGGATAAGGCTTAACAATATCGAAAAAACGAAAGATCAAAAAGGCGGCAACATACCAGAACGGCGTAAGCTGAGGCAAGGCGGATAACACGATAAAAATCCCGACAAACTCATCCCACACAATCGCGCCGTGATCATGCACGCCCATATCCTGTGAGGTTTTGCGGCATAAATAGCAGCCGACCACGAAACAAAGTGCGGTCAAAATCAGAAAAGTATTCAGCGTTAAATATTGCAGCAGTAAGCCGCCGACAATCGTGCCGGCAAGCGTTCCCCAGGTTCCCGGTGCCGGGCGCATTAAGCCGGAGCCGAATCCCAACGCAAAGAAATGAACGGGATGGTATAATTTTATCCGTTTTAACGGATCATTTTGCGCTTGCATCGCACTGTCCTAACGAAAATGTTCAAAACCGGCGGTATTTGCCGCATCCGCCGGTTTGCCGTAACGCTGAAAATAAATACGGTTTTTATTATGCGCCCCCAGCGAGCGGATTTGCCCCACACAGGTATAAGCTACGCCGATGTGCATCAAAGCCCGTTCCAGTTTCGCCCGGTTGAGATCGGAAACGGTAAAGCACAGTTCGTAATCTTCCCCGCCGCTCAGCGCAAACTGCTCGGCCTGCGCGCGGCCGAATTCATGTATTAAGGGTTCGGATAACGGCAGTTTATCCAAGTGAATCACCGCACCGCATTGGCTACGCTGCAGAATATGCCCCAAATCGGCAATAAAACCGTCGGAAATGTCGATCGCCGCATTTGCCAGTGAAGATACCGCCAGCTCAAACCCCAGCAACACGCGGGGCGTCGGGCGCAAATGACGCCGGATAAGATATTGCTGATCCGCACTCAGCGACGCATCTGCCGCATGTTTGCCCTGCAGCAATAAAGCCAACCCTGCGGCACTGTCGCCTAAAGAACCGGACACATAAATCCAGTCGCCGGGTCTGGCGCTGTGACGGCATAAGGCTTTACCTTTCGGCACAATCCCCTGCGCGGTGATCGTAATGACGTGCAGCGCTCCCTGAGTGGTATCGCCGCCGATTAAATCCACATTATAGTGATCCAGCACCGTAAAAAAACTGTGGCTGAATTCGCTCAACCACTGATGATCAACACGGGGCAAGGTCAATGCCAACGAAAACCAGGCCGGTTCGGCGCCCATGGCGGCTAAATCGCTTAAATTCGTTGCGGCGGCCTTATAGGCGAGATCGGCGGCGCTGATATCGGGCAGGAAATGGGTATTTTCCACCATGGTGTCGGTGGTTACGGCAATGCGCTGATTCTGGCGGTGCTCAGTAATGGCGCAATCATCGCCGACCGAAACGATAACGTCTTTACGGGGAAGCCTTTTCGACGCAGTGAAATACCGTTGAATAATATCAAACTCACCCTCGCTCATACAGCTTTCCCCTTGACATCAATTATTTACGAGATAACGCCGGCGCAATTTTATCCAATACGCCATTCACATATTTATGACTGTCGTCTGCGCCGAAGACTTTCGCCACTTCAATCGCTTCATTGATAGCAACTTTATACGGCACGTCCGGTTCAAACTGTAATTCATACACCGCCAAACGCAGAATGGCGCGTTCGATCGGATCCAGCTCGCCGATATCACGATCCAGATAAGGACGCAGCGTCGTTTCGACGGCATCAATATGCTCCACGGTTTGCCGGAACAGTTTACGGAAATACGGCAGATCCACCCCTTTCATATCCTGATCGGTGACAAAGGCCAATTCAACGGTTTCCGCCGGATTCTGCGACACATACCAGGAATATAAGGCCTGAACCGCACATTCTCTTGCTCTGCGGCGCGGCGAGATTTTTTTTAGCTGTTCACTCATAGATTACGCCGCTTCAATCTGTGCCAATAAATTTACCATTTCCAGTGCGACCAGCGCGGCTTCCGCCCCTTTATTGCCCGCTTTGGTACCGGCGCGTTCGATAGCCTGTTCGATATTTTCCGTGGTCAACACCCCGAACGCCACCGGAATTTCCGCCTGCATCGCCACCTGACCTAAACCGCTGCTCGCTTCGCCCGCCACATATTCGAAATGCGCCGTGCCGCCGCGAATCACCGTTCCCAACGCCACAATCGCATCGTATTTTTTACTTTCTGCCAGACGGCGCGCCACCAGCGGCAGTTCATAAGCGCCCGGTGCGCGAACTAAGGTAATATTTTCGTCTTTCACCTGACCGACCCGTTTCAGCGCATCCACCGCGCCTTCCAGCAGGCTTTCATTAATAAAACTGTTAAAACGGGCGATCACCACTGCAATCTTTGCGTTCGGTGCCGCAACAACGCCTTCCAATACTTTCATAGTCTTTCCTAAAATTAATTATGCATGAGAAATCGGTTGGGGATTTTATCACAAAAATAGGGGCAGAGTAACACAATCCTGCAATTCCCCGCCGCCTGTTTCTTTCCGGCCTCCGCACTCTCGCCGACCCAATAAACGCAGGGGGTTTCGGGAAAAGCGCATCGGGATAACAAACCCTGTAAATACAACGCCATAGCAAAATTGTAAATAAATAAAAACGCAGCGTAAAAATATAATTACAATCCCAGAAATTTACGCTAGAATGACCGCACTTTTTTTACATTCAATAAGGATAATCCGTTTATGCGAAATAAAACTTTCGGCAGCGCTCTGCTTGTTGCCGGCACCACCATCGGCGCGGGTATGCTGGCAATGCCGCTGACCTCGGCGGAAATGGGATTTACTTATACCTTGCTGTTGCTGTTCGCGCTGTGGATTTTACTGTCTTACAGCGCACTGTTATTCGTTGAGGTTTATCAGAAAGCCGAACGCAAAGATGCCGGTATCGCCACGCTGGCGGAGCAATATTTCGGTATGGCGGGACGCATTCTCGCCACCTTATCGCTGGTTATTTTTATGTACGCCATTCTGTCCGCCTATGTAACCGGCGGCGGGTCGCTATTAGCCGGCGTGCTGCCGTTTTTAGGCGAGCATGCCACGCCGATTTCCATTGTGCTGTTCACCGTCATATTAGGCGTTTTCATTGTGATCAGCACCGGCGCGGTGGATGCGCTGACCCGCTTACTGTTTATGATCAAACTGGTGGCGTTCGTGTTGGTATTAAGTATGATGCTACCGCGGGTCAGTTCAGCGCATCTGATGGCGATGCCGTTAAAAGACTTCCTGATTATTTCCGCCAGCCCGGTATTTTTTACCTCGTTCGGCTTCCACGTTATCATTCCGAGTATCAACAGTTATCTGGACGGTGATATCCGCCGGCTGCGCATTGCCATTATCGGCGGCACGGCTATTCCGTTAGTCGCCTATATTTTATGGCAAATGGCGACCCACGGCGTGTTTCCGCAATCGCAATTCGTCCAAATTATTAATACCGATCCGACCTTAAACGGATTGGTCAACGCCACTTACCATGTAACGGAAAGCCCGCTGATCAGCGGTGCCGTGCGCACCTTTTCCACGCTGGCATTAATCACCTCATTCCTCGGTGTGGCGCTGTCTTTATTCGATTGTCTGGATGATCTGTTAAAACGCGTCAACATCCGCGCAGGGCGCCTCGGTCTGGGCGTGTTAACCTTTATCCCGCCGCTGGCATTCGCGCTGTTCTATCCGGACGGTTTCGTCGCCGCGCTGGGATATGCCGGCCAAATGTTCACCTTTTATGGTTTGGTGCTGCCGGTCGGTCTGGCATGGCGCATGCGAAAATTATATCCCGATCTGCGCTATCGCGTCATCGGCGGCAACCTCAGCTTGCTTATCGCGCTATTGCTGGGCTTACTGATTATGAACGTGCCGTTTTTAATCCAGGCGGGTTATCTGCCGCCGGTGATCGGTTAAGCCGGCAAGCAGCTCAACGGGCGACTGCGGTCGCCTGTTGATTTGCCACGCTGCGAAAATATTCCGATTATTGACCGCACTTTTTTGACACAACGGTGTAAAATAGCGTCATTTCCGTCTTAACAGATTGCATTTATGCTGACACCCGAACCACAAAAACCGGCCAATACGGTTATCTTTACGTTTTTATTGATCGCCTTTCTGACCGGTATCGCTTCCGCTTTTCAGCAACCGACCCTCAGCCTGTTTTTATCGCAGGAAATTCAGGCGCCGCCGTTAATGGTGGGCATCTTTTATTCCGTCAACGCCGTTATCGGCATACTGTTAAGTCAGCTGGTGGCAAAATATTCGGACACCCGACAGGATCGGCGCAAAGTCATAATGACCTGTTGTCTGATTGCCATTTTCGGCTGCCTGATTTTTGCCTACTGCCGCAATTATTATATTTTGATACTACTGGGAACCACCCTTTTAGGCTTAGGTTCCGCCGCCAATCCGCAATCGTTCGCCTTTGCCCGCGAATACAGCGAAAGCATGAAACGGGAAAGCGTAATGTTCACCACCGTGATGCGAACCCAGATTTCCCTTGCTTGGGTTATCGGCCCGCCGTTATCCTTTGCCATTGCCCTGCACTGGGGCTTCAGTTATATGTATCTGCTGGCCGGGCTGGCGTTTCTGCTGTGTGCGGCGGCGACTGCCTGTTTACTGCCGAAAATCCCCCGCAACACAGCGCTGTCCAGCCGCGAAATTACTGACGCGCCGCGCGCCAATCGTAAAAGCACCGCCTTTTTATTTAGCGCCTGTCTGCTGATGTTGGTGTGTAACAGTATGTATTTTATCAATATGCCGTTATATCTGATTCACCAGTTGCAGCTGGCGCAGGAGCTGGCGGGAATTTTAATGGGCACCGCTGCGGGGCTGGAAATTCCGGTTATGTTGCTCGCCGGTTATCTGAGCCGATTTTTTACCAAAAAACAGCTGATATTCACCGCACTTTTCGCCGGCATGCTGTTTTATCTGGGGTTATTATTCGCCGTACAACCTTGGCAGTTTATCGCCTTGCAGGGGCTGAATGCGGTGTTTATCGGTATCGTCGCCACAATCGGCATGGTGTATTTTCAGGATCTGATGCCGGCACAAATGGGCGCGGCGACCACCCTATTCAGCAATGCGGCAAAAGGCAGCTGGATTATCGGCGGCCCGATCGCCGGGCTGGTGACGCAATTCTGGCATTACAACACGGTGTTTTATTTTTCGCTGTTGATTTTATTGGTCAGCGCGTTCTGCATGTATAAAGTTAAATCCGTTTAATGCCAAACCGGCGGCTGCAAATTTTCCATAAAAAACGGGCATTTCGTCGGAGAAATGCCCGTTGTGATTGGCGTCAGGGGTAAAAACTAAGCCAAAACCGACCGCACTTTTAGCGCCAGACTTTAAACTGATTGATCAACCCGTTGGTGGAACTGTCGTGGCTGCTGATTTGGCTGTCGTCCGCCAGTTCCGGCAGAATGCGGTTAGCCAGCTGTTTACCCAGTTCAACGCCCCATTGGTCGAAACTGAAAATATTGAAAATCACGCCCTGTACGAAAATTTTATGCTCATACATAGCGATTAACGCTCCCAGACTGAACGGCGTAATTTTCTGCAGCAAAATCGAGTTGGTCGGTTTATTGCCGGTAAACACCTTAAACGGCACGATATCTTTTACATCATCTAACGCTTTACCCGCTTTGACAAACTCCGCTTCCACTTCCTGCTTGCTTTTACCGAACGCCAGCGCCTCGGTCTGCGCAAAGAAGTTGGACAGCAGTTTACTGTGATGATCGGACAGCGGATTATGGCTTTGCGCCGGCGCAATAAAATCGCAAGGAATTAAAGTGGTGCCCTGATGAATCAGCTGATAGAACGCATGCTGACCGTTGGTTCCCGGTTCACCCCAAATAATCGGGCCGGTCTGATAATCGACGGCGTTCCCATCACGCGCTACATATTTGCCGTTGGATTCCATATTGCCTTGCTGGAAATAGGCGGCAAAACGGTGCAGATACTGATCATACGGCAAAATCGCTTCGGTTTGTGCGCCGAGGAAATTGGTGTTCCATAATCCCACCAGCGCTAAGGTTGCCGGAATGTTTTTCTCAATCGGCGTGGTGCGGAAATGTTTATCCATTTCGTGCGCCCCGCTTAATAAGGCTTCGAAATGCTCGAATCCGACGGACAGCGCAATAGACAAACCGATCGCCGACCACAAAGAATAACGGCCGCCGACCCAATCCCAGAATTCAAACATATTGGCGGTATCGATCCCGAATTTCGCCACTTCTTCGGCATTCGTGGATAACGCGGCAAAATGTTTCGCCACATGGGCTTGGTCTTTCGCGGCGGCTAAGAACCAGTCGCGCGCGGACATGGCGTTGGTCATGGTTTCCTGCGTGGTAAAGGTTTTGGACGCCACCAGTACCAGCGTGGTTTCCGGATTGACTTTTTTCAGGGTTTCGGCGATATGAGTGCCGTCCACATTCGACACGAAGTGCATGGTCAAATGATTTTTATACGGGCGCAGGGCTTCGGTCACCATATAAGGGCCCAAATCCGAACCGCCGATGCCGATATTGATCACATCGGTGATCGCTTTGCCGGTATAACCCTTCCATTCGCCGGAAATCACCCGTTCACAGAATGATTTCATTTTCGCCAGTACGGCGTTGACTTCCGGCATCACATCTTTGCCGTCCACCAGCACAGGCGTGTTGGAACGATTACGCAGTGCGGTGTGCAATACCGCGCGATTTTCGGTGCGGTTGATTTTCTCGCCGCTGAACATGGCTTCCACCGCCTCGGACAGCGCACATTCGTCGGCTAGCTGGCGCAATAAACGCAAGGTTTGCTGATTAAGATTATTTTTGGAAAAATCCACTAACATGTCGTCGTGAAAGGTTAATGAATACTGCGCGAAACGATCCGGTTCCTGTGCAAAAAGCTGCTGAATGGTGGTTGCGGCAAAATCAGCTTTATGCTGCTGTAAGGCCTGCCACGCCTTAGTCGTCGTCGGATTGATATTTTTCATGGTATTTCCTTTTCATGTTAATTATTGAAAATAATATAATCAATTAATCGGCGCTATAACTCCTCTATTGATTTTAAAGTTGAGGAGGACATCACAGGAGGAAGGTTTATTTACCTTCGCCGCCCTGTGTGCCGGCGCACTTAATCAATATATTCGGTCAAAACCCGCGGAGTGAGTTTTGTAATTAATTCATAACTCAAAACGCCGCTGATTTCCGCAATTTCTTCGATAGGCAGTTCCTTGCCCCACAGAATCACTTCATCGCCGACCTGATCCCGGCTGTCGGCACCGAGATCCACCGTCAGCATATCCATGGAAACTTTACCCACAATCGGCACCCGGCGTCCGTTAAGATATACCGGCGTTCCCATCGGCATATCACGCGGATAACCGTCGCCGTAACCGATAGCGATCACACCGATTTTGGTATCCCGTTGGCTGATCCATTTTCCGCCATAGCCTACCGGCTCGCCCTGTTTATGATCACGCACCGCGATCAGCGACGAGGTCAGCGTCATCACCGGCGTTAAGCCGTATTCGCTGCTCGGCGTGTTATTCGGTGAAATGCCGTACATAATAATGCCCGGCCGAATCCAGTCCAGATGGGAATCCGGCCAGAATAACACCCCGCCGGAAGCGGCAATGCTGCGCTCACCGTTTTTATCCTGCGTGATGCGTAAAAAATCCGCCAGTTGTTTACGGGTATAATCGCACTGCAATTCGTCTGCGCGGCTGAAATGGCTGACAAAGCCGATATTATCGTCCACCGCGGCGCAATGTTTCAGCTGCCGGTAAAAGTCATCCACCTGATCCAGCCGCACGCCCAGCCGGTGCATGCCGGTGTCGATTTTCAACCACACTTTGATTTTATTCGGCACCTGCGCCCGTTGCAGGGCATCAAGCTGTTCCTGATTATGCACAATGGTTTGAATGTTATTGACTGCGATAACCGGCAAATCTTTTTCCGAAAAAAAGCCTTCCAGCAACAGAATCGGTTTAATAATACCGTTGGAACGCAGGCTTAAGGCTTCTTCCAGACGCGCAACGCCGAAACAGTCCACCATGGCCTCCAGCGCAGCGGAAACAAACACCACACCATGGCCGTAAGCATTGGCTTTCACCACGGCGATCACTTTACTGTGCGGTGCTTTTTGTTTAATTGTCTGGATATTGTGTTTTAATGCGACGGAACTGATTTTTGCCGTCGCCGGTTTCATGTGCATCATAGGCTTAATACTCATCCATATATTCCGGTTGTTCTTTTAAATTGTCAAAGCGCGAATATTGTCCCTGAAATTTTAACCGCACTCTGCCGATCGGGCCGTTACGCTGTTTACCGATAATGATCTCGGCAATGCCTTTATCATCGGAATTGTCGTTATAGACTTCATCACGGTAAATAAACATAATCAAATCCGCATCCTGCTCAATGGATCCGGATTCGCGCAAATCCGAGTTCACCGGGCGTTTATCCGCGCGGTTTTCCAGCGTTCGGTTCAGCTGCGACAATGCAATCACCGGCACTTCCAGTTCTTTCGCCAGCGCTTTCAACGAGCGGGAAATCTCGGCAATTTCCAACGTGCGGTTATCGGCAAATCCCGGCGCACGCATCAACTGTAAATAATCCACCATAATCAGGCTCAGCCCTTTATTTTCGCGATAAACCCGTCTGGCGCGGGAGCGCAGTTCCGTCGGTGTCAGTCCGGAGGAATCGTCGATAAACAGATTCGGTTTTTGTTTAAAGATGCCGAGCGTACTGCCGATTTTTGACCAGTCGCTTTCATCCAGCCCTTGCCCGGTACGGATTTTGGTCTGATCAACGCGCGAAAGGGAGGCGATAGTACGCATCATAATTTGCTCGGCAGGCATTTCAAGACTGAACACCAGCACCGGCTTCTCGCTGGCCAGTGCGGCGTTTTCACACAGATTCATCGCAAAGGTGGTTTTTCCCATCGACGGGCGCGCCGCCACGATAATCAGGTCGGAAGGCTGCAAACCGGCGGTTTTCTTATCCAAATCAATAAATCCGGTGGTCACGCCGGTGATCCCGTTATGATTTTTATTCAGGCTCAGGGTTTCGATTTTATCCACCGTCGCTTCCAGAATATCAATAATATTCTGCGGGCCTTCACTGGCGGTGGTGCGTTTTTCCGCAATGGCGAACACTTCCCGTTCCGCCTCGTCCAGAATGGCTTTTACATCCTGCCCTTTCGGCGTATAACTGATTTTTGCGATTTTATTACCGGCGGCGATAAGTTCGCGCAAAATCGCCTTTTCGCGCACAATATCCGCATAAGCGATAATATTCGCCGCACTGGGTGTATTATTGGAAAGTTCCGCCAAATAGGCGAACCCGCCGACTTCATCGGTCACGCCTTTATTTTTCAGCGCTTCATCAATCGTCAGCAAATCCACCGGTTGATTGCGGCGCACCAGATCGGCCATTTCCTGAAAGATCAGCCGGTGCTGGAAGGTATAAAAATCCTCTGCGATAATCCGCTCGGCAACGGCATCCCAGTGGCTGTTGCTTAATAAAATACCGCCTAACACGGCCTGTTCCGCTTCGATGGAATGAGGCGGAATGCTCACCTGCGCCACTTGATTATCTCTCGCTTGAGTACGTTGGGACTGAGCGTGTTGTTGTGCCATATTAATCTATGTTATCCGATACCAAAAATTGCTGTATATGATATACCAAATCCAACGGCGGTTTAAGCGAAAAGCACAGAAAAACGCGGATAAAAATAAAGGGCAAAATGATATGGCGGCGCGATTTGTACCCGCCGTAACAAACAGAAAAAGCGGGGAAACTGACCCGCTTTGAGATAAAATCCGCACAAAAGTGCGGTGGTTTTTTTAAACGTTTTTTACGCTTATGAGGCAAAACCCGTTGAGCGCACAGTACGGCATATTAACCCGTAACACGGCGGCGTGCCACCACGGCATCGGATAAATCCTGCAAGACCTGCTCGCTGTCTTCCCAGCCGATACAGGCGTCGGTCACGCTTTGGCCGTACACCAACGCTTTGCCGTCCTCCAACTCCTGACGGCCTTCGACCAAATGGCTTTCCACCATTACGCCGAAAATCCGGGTCGAACCGCCGGCAACCTGACGGCAGACTTCCTGACAAACGTCCAATTGCTTTTTGAATTGTTTATAGCTATTGGCATGGCTGAAATCGATCATCACATGCGGAATCCGACCGCTCTTGGCAATATTATCGCACACGATGCGCACATCCTCGGCGCTGTAATTCGGCCCTTTATCGCCGCCGCGCAAAATAATATGGCCGTCTTCATTGCCCTTGGTGGACACAATGGCGGAATGGCCGAATTTGGTAACGGAAAGGAAATAGTGCGGTGCTTCCGCCGCCCCGATCGCATCCAGCGCAATACGCACACCGCCATTGGTGGCGTTTTTAAATCCCACCGCGCAGGACAGGCCGGATGCCAGTTCACGGTGAACCTGCGATTCGGTGGTTCTGGCGCCGATTGCTCCCCAGCTCATAAAATCGGCAATATACTGAGGGGTAATCATATCCAAAAATTCCCCTGCGGTCGGCACTTCAAGATCATTAATATCGGAAAGCAGTTTGCGGGCGATGCGCAAGCCGTCATTCAGCGCATAACTGTGATCCAGATACGGATCGTTAATCAAGCCTTTCCAACCCACGGTGGTACGCGGCTTTTCAAAATAAACGCGCATGATAATTTCCAGCGTATCGCGATATTTTTCGCGCATCGCTCTAATCCGCCGGGCGTATTCCAGCGCGGATTTCGGATCATGAATGGAACAAGGGCCGATAATCACCAGCAGGCGATCATCCTGCCCGTGGATAATATTGTGTGCCTGCCGGCGGGCATTTTTTACGGTTTTGACCGCAGTTTCGCTTGCCGGGTATTTTTCCAGCAGCGCGATCGGCGGTAATACCTGCTCTATTTTGGCAATTCGGGTATCGTCATTGGCGATACGGATATGGTTTTTATTTTTTGTCGTCATACATCACTCTCTTAATTTATTAGCGGGCGTTGCAAGCGCCCGTTTATTTTGCTTTCCGGAAGAAATCATCACACCGTAAATAATGGGTGTCAATGTAACATGTATTTTTGTACTAGTAAACTAGTTTAAAAAAATATTCAATCGTTGCCTTAATGACCGCTCAAAACTTGTGCGGGTTGTAGCTTCGCGGCACGGCCGGCAGGGTACAGACTTGCGATAAGGCTGAGGATTAATGCGGCAATCAGCACGATAACCACATCCTGCCAGTGCAGTTCGCTCGGTAAAAAGTCCACAAAATACACCCCGTCCGACAGCAGTTTTCTGCCCAGCAGCCATTCAATGCCCTCAATCAAAGTCGTCAGATTCAGCGCCAGTACTATACCTAAAACAATGCCGCTCAGGCAACCTTTCATCCCGGCCTGCAAGCCGTACCAAATAAAAATCCGTTTGATAAATGCGTTGTCGGCGCCCAGCGTGCGCATAATGGCGATGTCGCCCTGCTTGTCCTTCACCGCCATAATCAGGGTTGAAACAATATTAAAACAGGCGACACCGATCACCAGCACCATGGCAATATACATGACGGTGCGGATCAGCTGAATATCGCGGTACATATAGCCGAATTTAGCAATCCAGTTCTGCACATTCAGCATCTGCGGATAATGCTGCAATACGGCATAATCCAGCTGCTGAACCGCAAAAGGCGCGTTAACTTTTAATTCCACGCCGCTGACCTGATCCGACCGATAGCCCAGAAATGTCTGCGCCTGCGCCAGCGGCATCAGCGCATAACTGTGATCAAGCTGCCCGTCCAGACGCAGAATACCGCTGACCTGCATCCGATGCCGTACCGGTTGGCTGAAATCCTCGCCGTTACCGGGCGAAGACACCAGCAGAGTCACCCAATCGCCGGGCTCAACCGCCAGCTCGCGGGCAATCGCAGCGCCGAGAATCAAACCGCCGTTCTGCTCAAACCGCTGCCAACCGTCATCCAGCACAAATTTTCCCAGCGCGCTGACCTGATCCTGCGCCGTTTTTTCCACCCCTTTCACCTGAACCACTTTCAGCTTGGCGCCGTTTTCCACCAACGCGGTAAATCCGACAAACGGCGACACGGCGCTGATTTGCGCATCCTGCGCTAAAAGTGCGGTCAGATTTTGCCAATGATCAAGCGTTTCACTGTCGCCCTGCCCCGGATAAGCGCGGATTTCCACATGCGGCACCACCGCCAGAATCCGGTTATTCAGCTCCCGCTCAAAACCGTTCATCGCGCTTAGGCCGACAATCAGCACCGCCACGCCCAACGCAATGCCGATACCGGAAAACAGCGAAATCAGCGAAACCAAACGGTTTTGCTGCTTGGTACGCTGATAGCGCCAGCTGATAAAAAAAGGCGTATTCATACCTGCGCTCCGCTCAGTACGCCGTCTTGCATGAGCAGACAGCGGGACAGTTTGCGGGCTAAATTCAGATCATGGGTAACCAGTAAAAAAGCGATCTGCTGTTCTTCGTTTAACTGTCGGATCAGATCAAAAATGCTTTCCGTGGTTTTGCGATCCAGATTGCCGGTAGGCTCATCGGCCAGCACCAACGCCGGGTGATTAACCAGCGCGCGGGCTATCGCCACCCGTTGCCGTTCGCCGCCCGATAACGCCGAAGGACGATGCGTCACGCGGTGCGACAATCCGACCGCCGCCAACATGTTTTCCGCCCGATCGCGGGCTTCCGTTTTGTTCTGTCGTCCGATCAGCATCGGCATCATCACATTTTCCAATGCGCTGAAATCCGCCATCAAATGATGGAACTGATACACAAACCCCAGCTGTCGGTTGCGCAACCGCGCCAGTTCGTCGGCGCTGGCGCGCTGTAAAGACTGTCCGCGGATAAACACCTCGCCGCCGCTTGGCTGATCCAGCCCGCCCAAGGTATGCAGCAACGTGCTTTTACCCGAACCGGAACTGCCGACAATCGCCACCAGCTCGCCGGACTGCATGGAAAAACTCACGTCTTTTAAGACCTGAGTGCGGATCGCACCTTCCTGATAATCTTTGCTGACGTGTTGACAATGTAATAACATTTCGTGATTTGGCATAGCTTAAATTCTATTGCGTTAAATAAAAAAAGATAAAAAAAACACCGCACTTTTGTGCATATGCGCACTATTCATAGCGCAATGCCTGCGCCGGCTCCACCTGTGCCGCGCGGTAAGCGGGATATAACGTGGAAAGCAGTGACAGCAGCAAAGAAAAGCCGACGACCAGCGCAATCTGTACGCCGTCGGTTTCCGTCGGCAAAAAAATCCCCTGCGGGTTGATTACATTAATCAGGCGATCCAGATTTAACGTCGCCGCCATGCCGAGCAATGTCCCGAACAAGGTGCCGCTAAGCCCGACGAATAAGCCCTGCGCGATAAAAATCCGCCGCACCTGCGCTTTACGCAGCCCCTGCGTTTGCAAAATCGCAATTTCGCCCTGTTTATCCACCACCATTAAACTCAGCGAGGTGATAATGTTGGATATCGCCACTACGATAATCAGGCTGATTAATAAGCCCATCATGTTTTTTTCCATTCTGACCGCCTGAAAAAATTCGCCTTTCTGGCTGCGCCAGTCGTCGATTTTCCATTGTTGTGCAGGAAAATAGGCGGATAATTCGGTAATTCGGAACGGATCATCAAGAAACAGACGATAGCCTTGCACCTGTTGCGGCTGAATGCGCATTAAACGGCCGATATCGCTCAAATTGGCGAACACGGCGTAATCGGCGCTCTCCGCATTGGAAAAATAAATGTCGCTGACCGTAAACAAACGTTGTACCGGCACCCGTCCGAACGGCGTGTAGCGGCTGTTTTCGGTGATCATAAAGCGCACTTTATCGCCGATTTGCAGCTGCAATTTGTGCGCCAGCACGGAGCCGATAATCAGTTTAAAACCGCCGGCAGGCAGCAGCTGTTCAAACTGCTGCGGCGCCAGTTCATCCAGTAGGCGGTCGTCGGAAAAAGCACGAATACCGATGGCCTGTCCGGCACTGACGCCTTTCGCCGTCTGCAAAATCACGCCGGTGGTATTAATCGGCACCGCTTTTGATACGAAATCCGGCAGCGCCGGCGGCGTATCTTCAAGGTTCAGTCGATCTTCAGCGGGCATCACTATGGCGTGCGCAATGGTAGCGAGAACCTGTTGTTTTTGATGTTTTTCCAGACCGTTCATCACGGAAAGTACAATAATCAGCGCCATCACACCGAGTATAATGCCACAGGCGGCAAGATTGGTCACCAGCCGCCCGAAACGATCCGCACTTTTGGCTCGCCAATAACGCAGGGCGATAAATAAGGAGACAGGAAAAGTCATATCGGTTTATTGGTTATCTTAAAAAAATAAAAGCACGAACCCAAGTCCGTGCCGGTATCAGAAACGGATGACGCCATTATAGCGATAATTTATTTACCTGTCGCCACAAACTCTTCAATGTTTTGCGTCACCTTACTGACCAAGGTGGTTACCGCGCTGTCGGATGCCCAGGCAATATGCGGCGTAATAATCAGATTCGGTAAACGGGTCGCCGCCTGAATCAGCGGATTGTCTTTTGCCGGCGGTTCCTGCACCAAGACATCCAGCGCGGCGGCGGCAATCGTGCCGTTTTCCAGCGCCTCGACCAGCGCGCGTTCGTCCACCAAAGGCCCGCGCCCGGTGTTGATTAAATACGCGCTCGGTTTCATCTGCTTGAGGGTGTCGGCATTAATCAGATTAGTCGTGCTTTCGGTCAACGGGCAATGCAGGGTCAGAATGTCCGCTTCGCGTAATACCGTTTCAAAAGGCAGATAACCGTCGCGAATCGTGATCGCATCTTTACGTTCGGCATAAATCACTTTCATCCCAAGTGCGGTGGCCAGACGCCCGATTTCGCTGCCCAAATTGCCTTTGCCGACGATCCCCAGCGTGGCGCCGCGCACATCGGTGATCGGGTAGTCAAAATAACAGAACTGTTTGCACTCAGCCCATTTGGCGCTGAGTTGATCCCGGTACCAGTTCATCAGGCTGTGTTTCAGCGCAAAAATCAAGCCCAGCACATGTTCCGGCACCGTTACCGAGGAATAACCGGTGACGTTTTTCACCGTCACGCCCTGTGCTTTCGCCGCCGCCAGATCAATATTATTGGTGCCGGTCGCGGTTAAAGCGATCAGTTTTAAATTCGGTAATTGCTGTAGGGTTTCGCGGTTAAATACGACTTTACTGGTGATCACGATATCGGCGTCTTTGGCGCGCTCGACCGTTTGCGCGGCGGAGGTGTGTTCGTATTCAATCCATTGATGTGCAAAGCTCGGACGGGGAATCGGGATATGTTTCGGGATGGCGGTACTATCAAGAAAAACGATATTCATAGATAACTCTCCTTTTATCAAAATGTTGCGGTTTACCGCCTTTGACTATACCGCAGGCGGCGGATTTTAACAATCTCTTGACAAAACTTATTAAAAATCCACCGCACTTTTCACCTTAATTTGCGGTATCAAGTTCCTCGAATCCTTTTACCAGGTCGTCAACGGCTTTCATCTGTGCGATAAAGGCGTCCAGTTTCGACAGCGGCAATGCCGACGGGCCGTCGCATTTGGCATTATTCGGATCAGGATGTGCTTCCAGAAATAGACCCGCCAGCCCCACCGCCAGACCGGCGCGCGCCAGTTCCGTCACCTGTGCGCGACGTCCGCCCGAAGCCGCACCGAACGGATCCCGGCATTGCAGTGAATGAGTCACATCAAAAATCACCGGACATCCGTCGGACACCTGCCTCATCACATTGAAACCGAGCATATCCACCACCAGATTGTCATAGCCGAAATTGGTGCCGCGATCGCACAAAATCACATTATCATTGCCGCATTCGCGGATTTTTTCCACAATATTGCCCATTTGCCCCGGGCTTAAAAACTGTGGTTTTTTCACATTAATCACCGCGCCGGTGCGCGCCATTTCTTCCACTAAATCGGTCTGACGGGCTAAAAACGCGGGTAGCTGAATAATATCCACCACATCCGCCACCGGCTGACACTGATAAATTTCATGCACGTCGGTAATCACTTTTACGCCGAAGGTATCTTTCAGCTCCTGAAAAATCTTCAGCCCTTCGTCCATGCCCGGGCCGCGGTAAGAATGAATGGAGGAGCGGTTGGCTTTATCGAAAGACGCTTTAAAAATATAAGGCACGCCTAATTTCGTCGTTACTTCGACGTATTTCTCACACACCGCCATCGCCATATCGCGGCTTTCCAGCACATTCATCCCGCCGAATAACACGAACGGTTTATCGTTGGCAATCTCGATGTCACCGACGCGCACAATTTTATTTTGCATAGTACATTCCCTCTAATGAATAGATTCTGTTTCTTTTTTGAGTTCCGATAATTGTCCCGCCAGCAAAAGTGCGGTCGGATCCTGCGGACATTTTTCGATAAAATATTCCAAATCGCCCGCCGCCGCTTTAAAGCAGCCCATTTGCGCCAGCACAATGCCGCGATCGCGGATTTCATAAGGATCGTCCGGATGGCGGTGTAATAAGGTTTCGATATATTGCAGCGCGGCGTAATTGTGTTCCTCGCGAATCAGCGCGTTTTTGGCCAGCTGTCTGAAACGCTCAATCAGCACTTGCCCGTCCGCCCGTGCCAATACCTCCGCCGTCAGGGTCGCACCGAAACCGAGTGCGCCTTCATACAGCGTCTCCAGCCGTCGGCGCGAAAGGATTTTGCCGTTCCAAGGGTCGATAAACAGCGTTTCGTCCTCCATATCGGCGCGCAAAATCAGCTGGGTCGGAAAATTCACCGGATACAGCGGCAGGTTCAGGCTGTCCGCCAAATACAGCACAATCGCGCCGATACTCACCGGCATGCCGCTGTGTGTCGTCAGCACCTGCGGCAAATACAGCTTGTCGGAATGAAAATACTGTTCGGGGTCGCAATGAAAGCCCCAATCCTGATAAACCAGCTGCAATAAGCGCTGAATTTTGTCTTTATCGCGCATCTCCGCTGGCATCGCCTTGCGAGCTTTGCGCACCAGCGCCCCCATTAAAGCGCGGATACGGGCAAGTTCATCCCCTTCGTCATCACAGGTGATCAAATAAAAAGACGTCATTTCGTCATACAAGGCTTTTTGATAATACTTCATCACAATTATCCTTTGGCTATTCGCCCGAAAGTTACCCGTTCATTGTCACCGTAATCGCGCACGCTTGCAACCGCCTGCCATAGATCCGAGGCAAAAAACGACCGCACTTTTTCTCCCTGCTGCCAGCCGTGTTCCAACAATAACCAGCCGTTCGTTTTCAGATATTGCGGCGCCTGTTGGATAATTTTGTGCAGATCTTCATATCCCTGCTGTCCGGCAACCAGCGCCGATAAAGGTTCGAAGCGCACATCGCCGCAACGCAGATGCTCATCCTGAGCGTCAATATACGGTGGGTTGGCGACGATAAGATCAAAATGCCGGCGACCGATTTCCTCAAACCAATGGCTTTGTATAAAATGCGTATTTTTCACCCGATTGCGTTCAGCGTTACCGGCCGCCAATGCCACCGCTTCGGCAATCACATCCACACCTAACACCGTTAAACCGACGCCGCGCTGTTCCGTCAGCGGCGTCAGTTCGGCCGCCAATGCCAGCGCGATAGCACCGGTACCGGTGCCGAGATCCAAAATCGCCAGTTCACCGTCAAAGTGCGGTGAAATTAAGCGCTGTTTCGCCGCCGCCAACGCCTGCTCCACCAGCACTTCCGTATCCGGACGCGGAATTAAGGTCCGTTGGGACACCTGTAAATTTAACGACCAGAATGCCTGTTCGCCGAGAATATACGCCATCGGTTCGCCTTTGGCCCGACGCGCTAATAATTGTGACAATGTGCTTATCTGTTTTTCATCCAGCAGCCTTTCCGGAAAGGCCAGAAGCGTTGCGCGATCACACCCTGTCACAAACTGTAATAACAGGCGAACATCGGCTTTAGGGTTCGCATAAGGATCCTGAGCCTGATAAGGTTGTAAATAGTCAATGGCAGCTTCCTGCCATTGCTGATAACATTGTGGGTAAATATTGTTCACTGCAACCGATTCTGTCTGTGGAATGAGCCTGAGGATAAAAAGATTAATTCTGTTCGGATAAGGCCGCCAGCTGATCCGCCTGATATTCGGTGATAATCGGTTGAATCAGCTCGTCAATTTTGCCGTTCATCACTTCATCCAGACGATAAACGGTCAGATTGATACGGTGATCGGTCACGCGCCCCTGCGGGTAATTATAGGTGCGGATTTTATCCGAGCGATCCCCGGAACCGAGTAAGTTACGGCGTGTGTCCGCCTGCTGAGCGGCTTGTTTTTCCTGCTCTGCCTGCACAATTCGTGACGCCAGCACCGACATGGCCTTGGCTTTATTTTTATGCTGTGAACGTTCATCCTGACATTCCACCACAATACCGGTCGGAATATGGGTAATGCGCACGGCGGAATCCGTGGTGTTCACATGCTGTCCGCCCGCGCCCGATGAACGATAGGTATCGATACGCAAATCCGCCGGGTTGATTTCCGGCAGTTCGCTCTCCGGTAATTCCGGCATCACCGCCACGGTACAGGCAGACGTGTGGATACGTCCCTGCGATTCGGTTTTCGGTACGCGTTGTACCCGATGACCGCCGGACTCGAATTTCAGCTGGCCGTAAACGCTATCGCCGCTGATTTTGACGATGATCTCTTTATATCCGCCCTGCTCGCTTTCATTTTCGCTCAGCACTTCCAGCCGCCAGCGCTTGCTTTCCGCATAGCGGCTGTACATCCGGAATAAATCGCCGGCGAAAATCCCCGCTTCATCACCGCCCGTTCCCGCACGGATTTCCAGATAACAGTTATACTCATCATTCGGATCTTTCGGCAGCAGTAAAATCTGTAACTGTTTTTCCACCTGTTCCCGTTCTGTTTTACAGGTTTCGATTTCCTCCTGCGCCATTTCGCGCATGCTCGGATCATCCAGTAGCGCCGCCGCCTCTTCCAAATTTTCATTCAGCTGTTTCCAGCGGGCAAAACAGGTCACCACATCTTCCAATTGGGCATATTCTTTTGAGTAGGCGCGGAATTTATCCTGATCGCTGATAACGGACGGGTCGCCCAACAGCGCGGCCAGTTCTTCATGACGTTCATTTAAACTATCTAACTTACTGATAATTGAGGGTTTCATTCACTAACCTTATAGTAAAACATAAATAAAAAATCGGGCTATTTTAGCACGGTTTGACAGAAAAATTGTAGTTATCGGAAAAATTTCACGCCAAAAATAAAGGCTTCCGGGAATGCCGAAAGCCTTTATCCGTCATGAAATCCGGGATTATAATGCCGAAACGTTCAACGATGAACCGCCGACAATACGCACGCGTGCGCCCGGAACCAAATTGGCTTCATATTTTTGTACGACGACAATTTCCTTGCCGTCGTCTTTTTTAATCACTAATTCCAGCGAATCCACCTGACTGGCTTTTTCTTCCACTTTGCTGCCGATCACCGCACCGGCGATGGCGCCGACCGTGGTGGCAATGGCTTGTCCCGTTCCGCCGCCGACGCCGGAACCGGCGATACCGCCTAATACGCCGCCGCCCACCGTACCGATAACGCCTTGATTATCCGCCTGAATTTTCACCGGGCGGGTGGATACGATGGTACCGTAGCTGATAGAACGCGCTTCTTTTGCCTGCGCACCGGAATAGACGCTGCCGCTGTAAATGTCCTGATTGGCGCAACCGGCTAATCCCAGCGTTAATAACAATGCAAATGCCAAACTGATTTTTTTCATAAAAATACCTTAAACAAAATTAATGTTTACCGGTTCTGGACAACCAAGAGGCCGATTTTGATCTCGACACATTTTTGATACTCAGATTACCGTTATCGTCCGCGGAAACCGATACGCAGGCACCGACGACCAAATTGGAATCATAAGGATAAACCAACTCGATCATTTCCGCATTACCGTCCGAAGGTTCACAGTTGTCACGGCGAATAGTCAGTTTTAAATTACTTCCTTCATAGGCACTGAAAACCACTTCGCCTTTGTAGCTGTTGTCATCGGAATGTGATGAACAGGCAGTTAGTCCCAGGCTCAATAAAACGGTTAATGCTAAAGCAGCTTTTTTCATTGGTGTTAAACCTCAATTATTTTTTTAATATGATACGGATGAACCTTAATACAGGTATGATTATCCGATTGCTGCGCAAAGCTCACTGCGACAGAAGGATTCGGCAGACGTTCGCCTTCCACTTTCGGCTCGCTGACTTTGACGCTCAAATCGGTTAATTTGTTCCATAAAAATAACGCATTAATGCGCTTAACCCATTCTTCCGTCGATTCTTTGTACAAAAACGGAATCACCACTTCAATATGCTCCCAGGCATGTTGCGGATACAGTTTATTTTTAGGAAACGGCAATTCAATAATATCTACGTCTTGATCGCAAAACCGCAGAGGTTTATTCAATTTAATCAAGTAAATAGGCCGACCGTTAACGATATTATCGCTCAAAATTGTACCGCACTTTAATAGCACTGTCAGCCATTGCTCGGCATCTTTACGCTGATTTACTCTCACCGCCAGATGATCGATCGGGTATGCTTGCAACGGCAGTGCCATTGCCGCCGCCAATGCAATGATTTTTCGTTCAAATTCAATAAAATCCGATAAATGGACAAAAGTCTGACAAAACAGCGGATGATTTTGGTTCGGGCTGATCATTTTTTCTCACTTCATCTTTTCTGGCTCACGAAAGAACGGTATCATAGCGGATTACTTTCACAATTCAAAATCAGGTTACATACACAGTGAATATTCAATCCATTCTATCGGACAAAATCAAACAGGCGATGCTCAAAGCGGGCGCAGATGCGCAATGCGATGCGTCAGTGCGTCAATCGGGAAAACCGCAATTCGGTGATTATCAGGCCAACGGCATTATGGCGGCAGCAAAAAAACTGGGACAAAATCCGCGCGAATTCGCTCAGCAGGTTATCGACCGGCTGGATTTGCAGGGCATGGCGGAAAAAACCGAAATCGCCGGCCCCGGCTTTATCAATATCTTCTTAGCCAAACACTGGCTGGCGGAGAATCTTCAGCAAGCCCTTGACGATGAAAAACTCGGCGTGCGCACATCACAAAAACAAACCGTAGTGGCGGATTATTCCTCCCCGAACGTGGCCAAAGAAATGCACGTCGGCCATCTGCGTTCCACCATTATCGGCGATGCCGTGGTGCGCACGCTGGAATTTCTCGGCAATAAGGTGATCCGCGCCAACCATGTCGGCGACTGGGGCACTCAGTTCGGTATGTTGATCGCCTATCTGGAAAAAATGGAAAACGAACATGCCAGCGCAATGCAGCTAAGCGATTTGGAAGCCTTTTACCGCGCGGCGAAAGAGCATTATGACAACGACCCGGATTTTGCCGAAAAAGCCCGCGGTTATGTCGTCAAACTACAGGGCGGTGACGAATATTGCCGTACCATGTGGAAAAAGCTGGTGGATATTACCATGCGTCAGAATCAGCACAATTATACGCGGCTGAACGTTACCCTGACGGAAAAAGACGTCATGGGAGAAAGTCTGTATAATCCGATGCTGCCGGGCATTGTGGCGGATCTGAAAGCACAAGGGCTGGCAGTGGAAGACGACGGCGCTTGGGTGGTTTATCTGCAAGAATTCAAAAATAAAGACGGCGATCCGATGGGCGTGATTATCCAGAAAAAAGACGGCGGTTATCTTTACACCACAACGGATATCGCCGCGGCAAAATACCGTTATGAAACCCTGCACGCCGATCGCGCCCTGGTCTTTTCCGACACCCGCCAAAGTCAGCATATGCAGCAGGCCTGGCTTATCACCCGCAAGGCGGGCTATGTGCCGGACAGCTTCCAGCTGGAACACAAAAATTTCGGCATGATGCTGGGTAAAGACGGCAAACCGTTTAAAACCCGGAGCGGCGGCACGGTGAAGCTAGCGGATCTGTTAGACGAAGCCCTTGAACGGGCGGATAAATTAATTTCGCAAAAAAGCACCGCACTTTCCGCACAGGAAAAAGCGGCGGTAGTGGAAGCGGTGGGTATCGGTGCGGTGAAATATGCGGATTTATCCAAAAACCGCACCACCGATTATGTATTCGACTGGGATAATATGCTGAGTTTTGAAGGCAACACCGCGCCTTATATGCAGTATGCCTATACCCGAATCCGTTCTATTTTTAACAAAGCAGCAATCAGTGCGGAAAGTTTATCAACGGCGCCAATTAAACTGGACGACGAAAAAGAGCGCTTGCTGGCGATTAAATTATTGCAATTTGAGGAAGCGGTGCAAATTGTCGGTCGTGACGGAACGCCGCATATTCTCTGCGCTTATCTGTATGAACTGGCGGGATTATTTTCTGCATTTTATGAACATTGCCCAATCCTCAATGCCGACGATGAGATAAAACTCAGCCGTTTGAAACTGGCGTTATTAACCGCAAAAACCCTAAAACAAGGATTGGATTTACTGGGTATCAAAACCGTAGAAAAAATGTAATCCGAACAAAAGGGCGAAACCGCCCTTTTTTAACCGCATAAGGCAACCATCATGAAAAAATCCGTTCCCCTCCTGCTGCTCAGCACCGCCCTGCTTTCCGCCTGTAACGACAAAGAGATCACCGACTTAACGCAGCAACTGCAACAGTCGGAACACAGCGTCGCACAGCTGAAAGCCAATCAACAGACCATTCAAAACGAACTCGCGCAGGCTAAAGCGCAATTTCCGGCATTACAGGTGAAAATTAGCGAAATTTTCAACAAACAGGCGCAAATTGAATTCGATGCCAAAACGAAAAATGACCTGGATATTCCGCAGGCAACGGTCAACACCTGCGATTATCTGCCGGAAACCGGCGTACCATGGCTAGATGCGCTGCTGGTGAAAAAGCAATACGGCTATCTTGTTAATTCCGATGAAAAAAGCCAATCCGCGTTAGAGAATCCGAGCAAAGCGGATTTAATCAAACGACTGGAAACCATTCATACCACCGCCATGGATGAAATCAAGCGCGAACCGGCTTTAGGATTCGACTTATGCATCAACGCGAATTATCTCGGTCAGCGTCAAAATGTCGTCAGCTTTGAAGAGGCGGTCTCTACCTATACCGGCGGCGCGCACGGCATGCACTATCTGTTTTACACCAATATCGATATCAATAAAAAAGCCATTATCCGCCTTGATGATTTAGTGACCGAAAGCGGGCAGCCCAAACTCCTCGAGTTCTTATGGAAAGACTATGTTGACAATGTAATGAACGGGGAGCCGCCGTTTATTTCGAAACAGGATTTCAGCATTTCGCCGGAATTTTATTTCAGTCCGGAGGGCATTCATTTCGTTTATCCGCCTTACGCGTTAAATGCTTATGCCTATGGTGACGTGACACTGGTTTTACCTTGGGGAGCAATCGAAGATAATCTGATTAATCCGGATTACAACTGGTATAAATAAGATAAAAAAAGTGCCTCGTTTAACGGAGGCACTACTCGGAAAGCAAAATATGTCGGCTATTTATTAATAGCACTTGTTTTTGATGGGCGTAGGATACAGAATTAACCCTCACAGGGCAAATGGTTATTACCAAATTTGTGAACTAACTCACGGTTTTAGCTAAAAATTTTCATAAAAAACAAAAAAAGCGGCTTAATTGCCGCCTTTTTGAACAATAAATTCGCGTTACGAATTAACAAATTTCTCACCCAGCTCGATATCGGCGCGTAAGGTCGGCAGCATCGCTTCCAGCGCCTGCTGTTCAAACGCACTTAACGGGCCGATCGGCAGAATTTCTTCCACTCCGTTTTTACCCAAGCGAACCGGTTGGGCGAAGAAACGGGCGTATTTGCCGTCGCCTTCCACATAAGTGCATTCCACCACGGTTTCGCCGCTCAACCCTTTTACCAGTGCGCGGGCGAAACGGGCTGCCGCCTGCGCCATGGAAAGTGTCGCCGATCCGCCGCCGGCTTTGGCTTCCACCACTTCCGTACCGGCATTTTGAATACGTTTGGTTAGCGGTGCGATTTCCTCCTCTTTCCACTCGGCATACTGCACCTGCGACAGCAACGGCAGAATCGTTACGCCGGAGTGACCGCCGATAACCGGCACGGCCGTACGGGAAACGTTCAGCTGTTTTAATTCGGATACAAAGGTTTCGGAACGCAGCACATCCAGCGTCGTTACCCCGAATAATTTGCGTTTATCGTACACGCCGACTTTTTTCAGCACTTCCGCCGCAATGGCAACGGTGGTATTCACCGGATTGGTAATGATCCCGATACAGGCCTGCGGACACACCGCCGCCACTTTTTCAATTAAATTACGCACAATGCCGGCGTTAATATTGAATAAATCGGAGCGATCCATACCCGGTTTACGCGCCACACCCGCCGAAATCAACACCACATCCGCGCCCTGCAAAGCCGGTGTCGGATCCTCACCGGCGAATCCCTGCACTTTAACCGCGGTCGGAATATGGCTGACATCCGCCGCCACCCCCGGAGTTACCGGCGCAATATCATATAACGATAATTCGGAACCTGCCGGTAACTGTAATTTCAACAATAATGCCAATGCCTGACCGATACCGCCTGCGGCGCCTAATACTGCTACTTTCATTTAAAACTCCTTATGTTGATTAAGTTTACAAATTGAACCTCTGAATTCTAAATTTATTCCTGCGCAAATTCAAACGGATAAATCCAATAGTGAGATCTAACTCAAGGTTTTCCCGCCAATCAGCGCGTTTTCACACCGAAAACAGCGCAGATAAACAAATTTTATTTACTTATTTTGCATTTTTATGCAAAATCTATGCAAAAGACAGAATCTGGAGCATTCCGATGACAAATGAAAAAAGCGACAATTTAACCGCTGCATTCAAGGCGTTGCTGGCGCAAGAACGGTTCGGCTCGCAAAGCGAAATCGTCACCGCCTTGCAGCAGCAGGGGTTCAACAATATCAATCAATCGAAAATATCACGCATGCTGAACAAATTCGGCGCCGTGCGCACCCGCAATACGCGCATGGAAATGGTATATTGCCTGCCCAATGAACTCAGCGTGCCGAATACCAGCAGCCCGCTTAAAAATCTGGTGCTGGACATCGACTCCAACGCCTCGCTGATCGTGGTAAAAACCAGTCCGGGCGCCGCCCAGCTTATCGCCCGCCTGCTGGATTCGGTAGGCAAAGCGGAAGGCATTTTAGGCACCATTGCCGGCGACGATACCATTTTTATCACCCCGACATCCGGCACCGAAATTAAGCGCCTGATCAGCAACATTCAGCAGCTATTTGAAAATTCACTGTAACGCATACGACGGGAGGGAACGATGAAAATTTTATTGACCGGCGCCACGGGTCTGGTTGGGCGCGCATTGATTCCCCGTTTAATCCGTGATCATCAGATCATTGCGCTGACCCGAAATCCGACGCAGGCAAAAGCCAAACTGCCCGCCGGCGTCGGGCTTATCGACACGCTGGATCAGTTCCGCGATCTGAACGCCTTTGACGCCGTGATTAATCTGGCGGGCGAACCGATATTCCGGCGCCGCTGGACGGCACAGCAGAAAAATCGCCTGCTTTACAGCCGGGTGAATTTAACCGAAAAACTGACCGCACTAATTAACCGCAGCAGCCATCCGCCGCACAGTTTTATTTCCGGCTCGGCGGCGGGCTATTATGGCGATCAGGGCGAGGCGGTGATCAGCGAAGACAGCATGCCCGGCACCACCTTTCCCGCCCGTCTCTGTCAGCAATGGGAAGCCGCCGCGCTGGGTGCCGAAACCCGCGTCTGCCTGCTGCGTACCGGTATCGTGCTGGCGCCTAACGGCGGTGCGTTGGCGCAGATCCTGCCGCTGTATCGCTTAGGTTTGGGCGGCAAACTCGGCAGCGGGCGGCAATATTGGGGCTGGATCGCACTGCCGGATATGGTCAATGCCATTGTATTTCTGCTGCACAATCCGTCATGCCGCGGCGCATTCAATCTGTCGGCGCCGAATCCGGCACGCAACAGCGAATTCAATCAGGCGCTGGGATCGCTGCTAAACCGACCGCACTTTGTCAGCGTCCCTGCGTTCATGCTGAAACTGGTCTTCGGCGAACGGGCGCAACTGTTGCTGGACAGCCAGAAAATACAGCCGACCAAACTGCTGCACGCCGGTTTTTGCTTTCAATATCCGGCGATCAAGCCCGCGCTGGCGCAGTGCCTGTCATCATAAACGCCGGCATATCCCCCGTTTTCGGCATAAAAAGTGCGGTCGTTTTATGTTAAATTTCCGCGCGCTAAACTTTTTATTGTCCTGGGCGGCAGAAACAGAGATAATATACGGCTTAATCAAATCAGCGAAAACACTATGACAGATTATATTTTATTGATTATCAGTACCGCGCTTATCAACAACTTTGTTCTGGTTAAATTTCTGGGACTTTGTCCGTTTATGGGGGTATCGAAAAAAATCGAAACCGCGGTCGGCATGGGATTGGCGACAATGTTCGTGCTGACGGTGGCGTCATTGTGTTCTTATCTGGCCGATCGCTATTTGCTGACGCCGTTTAACGGCAATTTTCTGCGCACATTAGTCTTTATTCTGGTGATCGCGGTAGTGGTTCAGTTTACCGAAATGGTGATCAATAAAACCAGCCCGGTGCTGTACCGTCTGCTGGGTATTTTCCTGCCGCTGATTACCACCAACTGCGCCGTACTGGGGGTGGCGCTGCTGAATATTAATCTAGCGCATAATCTGACCCAATCGGTGATTTACGGTTTCGGCGCCTCGCTCGGCTTTGCGCTGGTGCTGGTTTTATTCGCCGCCCTGCGTGAACGGCTGGCGGCGGCGGATGTGCCGTTGCCGTTTCGCGGCGCCTCCATCGCATTGATTACGGCCGGCCTGATGTCGCTTGCCTTTATGGGCTTTACCGGTCTGGTGAGAGCGTAACATGACAACCTTTTATTATGTGCTGATCGCCATTGCCGTATTGGCGTTGATTTTCGGTATTATTTTAGGCATCGCCTCAATAAAACTGAAAGTTGAGGCGGATCCTATCGTCGAAAAAATCGATGCCCTGTTGCCGCAAAGTCAATGCGGTCAATGCGGTTATCCCGGTTGTCGCCCTTATGCCGAGGCCATTGCTAACGGCGATGTGATCACCAAATGCGTCCCCGGCGGGCAACCGCTGGTGGTTAAACTGGCGGATTTGCTGGGGGTGGAAGTACCGGCAAGCGAGCTGGCTGAAGATCCGACGCCGAAAGTTGCCTTTATCGACGAAAATATGTGTATCGGCTGTACCAAATGTATTCAGGCCTGTCCGGTTGACGCCATTATCGGCACCAACCGGGCGGTGCATACCGTCATTCCCGATCTCTGTACCGGCTGCGAGCTTTGTGTCGCCCCCTGCCCGACCGACTGTATTTCCATGATTAAAGTAAAACCGGATATCGAACACTGGAGCTGGAAATTTGATCCGAAACTGGTTATTCCCGTGCTGGATACCACGTCGGTGCAGAAAAAACTGATTGTGGGAGAGCGTGATGAATGATGTATTAGCCCGTTTCAATTCGGGTAAACTATGGACGTTCGACGGCGGCATTCATCCGCCGGAAATGAAATCCCAATCGAACCAAACGCCGATTACCCGCGCGCCATTGGCAGAAACCTATTATGTGCCGGTGAAACAACATGCCGGCAGCGCAGGCAATATTCTGGTCAAGCCGGGCGACAAAGTTCTGAAAGGTCAGCCGCTGACGCTGGGCGAAGGGCTGCGCGCCCTACCGGTGCATGCGCCCACTTCCGGTACGGTAACCGCCATTGCGCCGCACGTCGCCGCCCATCCGTCGGGATTAAGCGAACTGTGCATCGAAATTCAGGCCGACGGGCTGGATCAATGGCGTGAACGCCGGCCGCTCGAAGATTTTCTCAGCCGCACGCCGGAACAGCTGATCGAAACCATTTACCACGCCGGCATTGCCGGTCTGGGCGGCGCGGCATTTCCGACCGCGGCCAAAATTCATTCGGCGGAAAAACAGGTTAAACTGCTGATTATCAACGGCGCGGAATGCGAACCCTATATCACCTGCGACGATCGCCTGATGCGCGATTATCCGGCGGAAATTATCGAAGGTATCCGTATCCTGCGTTATATTCTGCGCCCGGAAAACGTGGTACTCGCCATTGAAGATAACAAACCGCAGGCAGTGGCGGCGCTGACCCGCGCGCTGCACGGTGCGAACGACATCGAAATCCGCGTGATTCCGACCAAATACCCGTCCGGCGCGTCAAAACAGCTGATTCAGGTGCTGACTGGGCTGGAAGTACCGAGCGGCCAACGCTCTTCCCGTATCGGCGTATTAATGCATAACGTCGGCACCGCCTTTGCCGTCAAACGGGCGATTATGGACGATGAGCCGCAGATTGAACGTGTGGTTACCCTGACCGGCGATAAAATCCCGCACAAAGGCAACCAATGGGTGCGCTTCGGCACCCCGATCGCCCATCTGCTGCAACAGGCGGGCTATCATTATGACGATCGTTTCCCGGTGTTTATGGGTGGCCCGATGATGGGCGTGATTCTGCCCGATTTAAACGCGCCGGTAACCAAAGTGACCAACTGCCTGCTGGCGCCGGATCATTTCGAATATGCACCGCCGGAGCCGGAACAGTCCTGTATCCGCTGTTCCGCCTGTTCGGACGCCTGCCCGGTACATTTAATGCCGCAGCAGCTGTACTGGTTCGCGCGCAGCGAAGATCATGAAAAATCGGAGCAATACGCCCTGAAAGACTGCATTGAATGCGGCGTATGCGCCTATGTTTGCCCGAGTCATATCCCGCTGATTCAATATTTCCGTCAGGAAAAGGCCAAACTGTGGGAAATAAAAGACAAAGCGCACAAGGCCGAAGAGGCCAAAGTGCGGTTTGAAGCGCGTCAGGCGCGTCTGCAAAAAGAGGAACAGGCGCGTAAAGCCAGAGCCCAGCGCGCTGCGGAAAACCGTCGTGCCGAACTGGCGCAGCAGCAAGGCGTCGATCCGGTACAAGCCGCATTAGAGCGGCTAAAAGCCAAACAATCCGCCGCTCAGAACGCCGCCCAGGCGCAGATTAAAACTGTGGTGAACGCCAAAGGCGAAGTGGTGCCGGATAACAGCGAGATTATGGCGCAGCGTAAAGCGCGCCGCTTAGCCCGTCAGCAGGCGGAGCAACAAACACCGTCAAGGGCGCAGCCGACAACCGACGGTACAGCGGAAAAAAGTGCGGTAGAAAAAACTACTGAAAATTCCACCGCACTTGATAATAAAAAAGCCGCGCTTGCCGCCGCCATTGCACGCGCCAAGGCCAAAAAAGCGGCGCAAAACGATAACGCCGCCAATCTTGCCGACGCGACACCGCCGGCTGAAACAGTGCCACCGCAGTCACGCACACAGCCGGCAACTGACGACGCAGCAGGAAAAAGTGCGGTAGAAAAACGCACCGAACATAATAGTGCGGTCGAAAAAACCGGCGAAAATTCCACCGCACTTGACGATAAAAAAGCCGCCATCGCCGCCGCCATTGCGCGCGCCAAGGCCAAAAAAGCAGCACAGCAAAATGATAACACCGCCAATCGTGCCGACATGACACCGCCGGCTGAAACAGTGCCGCCGCAATCAACCGTACAGCCGGTAACCGACGGCGCAGCGGGAAAAAGTGCGGTAGAAAAACGCACCGAACATAATAGTGCGATCGAAAAAACTCG
>NZ_CAXSXF010000003.1:0-267624 GCF_964241405.1 Necropsobacter rosorum | reverse complement strand
CGCGAAAATTCCACCGCACTTGATGATAAAAAAGCCGCTATCGCCGCCGCCATTGCGCGCGCCAAGGCCAAAAAAGCAGCGCAAAACGATAACGCCGCCAATCATGCCGACGCGACACCGCCGGCTGAAACAGTGCCACCGCAGTCACGCACACAGCCGGCGACTGACGGCGCAGCGGGAAAAAGTGCGGTAGAAAAACGCACCGAACATAATAGTGCGATCGAAAAAACTCGCGAAAATTCCACCGCACTTGATGATAAAAAAGCCGCTATCGCCGCCGCCATTGCGCGCGCCAAGGCCAAAAAAGCGGCGCAGCAACAAAATCACAATTAAGAGATAAAGATATGTTTAAAATGATCAGTTCACCGCATACCCATTCGGGCAAGCTCACCGCCCGGATCATGTTGTGGGTTATCGTCGCCATGCTGCCGGCACTGGGCGCACAACTCTATTACTTTGGTTTCGGCGTGCTGATTCAAGCCGCACTTGCTATTGTGTTCGGCTTACTGCTTGAATTCGGCGTTACGCTGTTACGCCGCAAACCCGCGTTTTTTTATATCGGTGATTTCAGCGTTATTCTGACCGCACTTATTCTGGCGATGGCGATTCCACCCTACGCGCCCTACTGGATAATTCTGCTCGGCGTCGGCTGCGCGGTGATTATCGGCAAGCATGTTTACGGCGGTCTGGGGCAGAATTTATTTAATCCCGCCATGGTCGGTTATGTGGTGTTGCTGGTATCTTTCCCACTGCAAATGACGACCTGGCTGCCGCCGGTTCAATTGCTGAACGAACCGCCGACTTTTGCCGACGCTTATTCGCTGATTTTCACCGGTTTCAGCACCGACGGTTTCAGCCTGCATCAATTAACCGCCGCGATTGACGGCATCACGCAGGCCACGCCTCTGGACAGCCTGAAAACCGCCGCCAAACACGGCGCCGACAGTTTTGCGCAGGTGGGATGGTCGCCGATTTTCGAGCGCATTTTACCGTTGGGCGGCGAAAGTCTGCCCGAAGGCATCGGCTGGACACAGGTGAATTTATGTTTTCTGGCGGGCGGTCTTTTCCTGATCTGGAAAAAGATTATTCACTGGCATATTCCGCTGGCGTTTTTAAGCACCATCTTTATTTTCAGCCTGTTCCACTGGTTTGCGCCGTTCGGCACCAATCCGCTCTGGCAATGGGTCAGCGGTGCGACGATGTTCGGGGCGTTTTTTATCGCCACCGACCCGGTCACCGCCTCCATTACACCGAAAGGCAAACTGGTTTTCGGCGCGCTGGCAGGTTGTCTGGTGTGTGTGATCCGTTTTTACGGTAACTACCCCGACGGCGTGGCATTCGCGATTTTGCTGGCCAATATCTGCGTGCCGCTGATCGATCACTATACCCGACCGCGCGTGGCCGGTCATTCGGCGAAAAGGGGGCAATAATGCAGCTTGTAAAAGTCAGTGTCCGTTACGGTTTGCTGCTGGGATTTATCGCGCTGATTTGTACCGCACTTTCCAGCGGAGTTTATTTTTTAACCAAAGATAAAATCGATCATGCCGTCGCAGAACAGCAGCGTAAATTGCTCCAGCAGGTGATTCCGCAAAACGATTTTGACCATGATTTGGCCGCCAGCTGCCAACCGATCAACGGCAGCATCGCGTATATCGATAAGCTGTGCCAGGCCGAGAAAAACGGGAAAACCGTCGCATACGCCTTTGAAACCACCGCGCCGGACGGTTATTCGGGCAATATCCGCCTGTTGGTGGGCATGACCGTGCAGGGTGAAATTCTCGGCGTGCGCGTGATCGAACACAAAGAAACGCCGGGACTGGGTGATAAAATCGAAACCCGCGTGTCGAACTGGATCCTCGCCTTTGCTCACCGGCATATTTCCCGCGACAACCAGAAAGACTGGGCGGTGAAAAAAGACGGCGGTACATTCGATCAGTTCTCCGGCGCCACCATTACGCCGCGCGCGGTAGTCAATCAGGTGAAACGGGCATCGCTTTCGTTGCTGGATTGGATGCAACAACAAAATACGCGAGGATAACGAGATGACAGAAACCACGCCAAAAACCACCGCACTTGACGCACCGAAAAGTGCGGTGCAAAACCGTTCCGTTTGGCGGGACATTTTTATTCAGGGTATCTGGAAAAATAACTCCACGCTGGTGCAGCTGCTCGGGCTTTGCCCGCTGCTGGCGGTCTCCAATACCGCAACCAACGCGCTGGGGCTGGGGCTCGCCACCATGCTGGTGCTGATGTGTACCAATACGGTCATCGCCCTGTTCCGCCAACATATTCCCAATCAAATCCGTATTCCGATTTATGTGATGATTATCGCCACCACGGTGACGATGGTGCAGCTGATGATGAACGCTTATACTTATACGCTGTATCAGGCGCTGGGAATTTTTATTCCGCTGATCGTCACCAATTGCATCGTGATCGGACGCGCAGAGGCGTTTGCCTCCAAAAACGGCATCCTGTATTCTCTGTTTGACGGTTTTTCCATGGGATTAGGCATGAGCCTGAGTTTATTCGTACTCGGCAGCCTGCGGGAAATTATCGGCACCGGCAAATGGTTCGACGGCATCGAAAATCTGTTGGGCAGCTGGGCCAGCGTTCTGCATGTGGAACTGTTCCATGCCGACAGCAGCTTTTTGCTGGCAATTCTGCCGCCCGGCGCCTTTATCGGCTTAGGTCTGATGCTGGCAATAAAAAACATGATTGATCATAACACCAAATAATTGCACAGATGAATAAACAACAACGCATCGAAATTCTGACCCGTTTACGGGATCATACCCCAAAACCCACAACCGAGCTTAGCTATCACTCGCCTTTCGAGCTGCTGATTGCCGTGATTCTGTCGGCGCAGGCCACCGATAAAGGCGTCAACAAAGCCACCGCCAAATTATTTCCGGTCGCCAACACGCCGCAGGCTATTTTGGATCTCGGCGTGGAGAAATTAAAAGACTATATCAAAACGATCGGGCTGTATAACAGCAAGGCGGAAAATATCATCAAAACCTGCCGAGATTTAATCGACAAACATCACGGCGAAGTACCGGAAAACCGTGAGGCGCTGGAAGCGCTGGCCGGCGTCGGACGCAAAACGGCCAACGTAGTGTTAAATACGGCTTTCGGTCATCCGACCATTGCGGTGGATACCCATATTTTCCGCGTCGCTAACCGCACCGGCTTCGCGCCGGGTAAAAACGTACTTGAAGTGGAAAAGAAACTGCTGAAAGTGGTGCCCGACGAATTTAAACTGGATGTCCACCACTGGCTGATTCTGCACGGCCGCTATACCTGCATCGCCAGAAAACCGCGTTGCGCCTCCTGCATTATCGAAGATCTGTGCGAATATAAAGACAAAACCGATATTTAATCGACCGACTGCGCCATAAACGGCATGATTATCAACCCATTAAGGCAATATTATGACAACAAAAACAACTGAAAGACAAACCTGGTCCAGCCGGCTGACTTATGTAATGACGGTTGCCGGGGCGACCGTCGGCTTCGGCGCAACCTGGCGGTTTCCCTATCTGGTGGGAGAAAACGGCGGCGGCGCTTATGTCTTACTGTTTTGCATTGCGATGCTGGTTATCGGTATTCCGATGATTCTGGTGGAAAACGTTATCGGTCGTCGTCTGCGGGTAAATTCCATCGACGCTTTCGGCGACAGACTGGCAAGCAAGCCCATTGCCAAAGGCTGGAAAATCATCGGCTATATGGGGCTGCTCGGCGCGTTCGGTATTATGGCCTATTACATGGTGCTCGGCGGCTGGGTGATCAGCTATATCGTCAATCTGATCAGCGGCAATCTCGATATTTCGCACACCATCAGCAAAGAAATCGCGCAAAATTTTTATGATCGGCATATTACCGACAGTCCGCTGGCCATTACGCTTTACACCTTTCTTTTTGTGGCGGTCAATTACATCATTTTGGCCAAAGGCATTATCGGCGGCATCGAACGTTCGGTCAAATATCTGATGCCACTGCTGTTTGTCTTTTTACTCGGTATGGTTATCCGTAACATTACGTTACCGGGCGCGATGGAAGGCATTATTTATTATTTAAAACCGGATTTCTCCAAAATCACACCGCAGCTGTTTATTATGGTGCTGGGGCAGGTTTTCTTTGCGTTAAGTTTGGGATTCGGCGTGATCGTTACCCTGTCCAGCTATCTCAGTAAGCAGGAAAATCTGATTCAGACCGCCGTCATCACCGGTTTCACCAACACAATTATCGCCGTGCTTGCCGGCTTTATGATTTTTCCTTCCCTGTTCAGCTTTGGGATCGAACCGAATGCCGGCCCCACGCTGGTTTTTCAGAGTCTGCCGATCGTCTTTTCCCATTTATGGGCGGGGCGCTTTTTCGCCGTGATTTTCTTCAGCTTATTGCTGATTGCCGCCCTAACCACCTCCATTACCATTTATGAAGTGATTATCACCGCATTGCAGGAAAAGCTCAGAATGCGCCGCAGCAAGGCCATCGCACTGACGCTGGGCGGCATTTTCCTGTTCGGCAATATTCCGTCGATTTTAAGTAATAATCTGCTGCAAAACGTCACTTTCTTCGGTAAAAATATTTTTGACGCCTTTGATTATGTCAGCGGCAATATTCTGTTTTTGCTCACCGCTTTGGGTTGCGCCGTTTTTGTGGGTTTCGTGCTGAAAGAAGATGCCAGAAAAGAGCTTTCTTCCACACCGGATTCCGTTTTCACGACCCTCTGGTTTAATTATGTGAAATTTGTTGTGCCATTAATTATCTTATTGATTTTTATTAGTAATTTAGTGTAATCCAAGCAGGGCGGTTGCGCACCGGCAACCGCTCGTTCCCCGTTTTCGTCCCCTCCCGTAAATAAGACTGAATATCATTACCATATTTATTTTAAATCTGATATATTTAGTCAACCATTTTTATCCGGAGGACGAAATCACATGAAAAAAGAGGAAGTCGGCCACAATTTTCTTGCCCGTTTAGGTAAAACGCGTTTGCGTCCGGGCGGCCGAAAAGCAACGGAATGGCTGATTGGCAACGGCGATTTCAGCCGCGATAAACAGGTGCTGGAAGTGGCCTGCAATATGGGCACAACCGCCATCGGGCTGGCGAAACGCTTCGGCTGCCATATTGAAGGGGTGGATCTGGATGAAGCGGCGCTGCGCAAAGCCGAAACCCATATCGCCGCACAAGGATTGCAGGATCTGATTCATGTACGGCGCGCCAATGCGCTGTCATTGCCCTTTGACGATGCGAGCTTTGATATCGTCATCAATGAGGCTATGCTGACCATGTTGCCGCTGCCGGCAAAAATCAAGGCGGTGGGCGAATATTATCGGGTGTTAAAACCGGGCGGTTTTTTGCTGACCCACGATGTGATGCTGACCGGCACAAACCGCGAAGCCGTTTTGCAGCAACTGCGGGAAGCGATCAATATCAGCGTCACGCCGCTGAGCAAAACGGACTGGATAAAAGTATTTGCCGACGGCGGTTTTCGCAATATCGACACTTTTAACGGTGAAATGACACTGCTGTCGCCGCGCGGCATGCTGTATGACGAGGGCCTTCTCGGCAGTCTGAAAATCATTAAAAACGCGCTGAAACCGGAAAACCGCGCCACCTTTAAAAAAATGTTCAAGGTATTTAACGATCCGCGCAAACCATTAAACTTTATCGCGGTATGCGCCCAGAAATAACCTGCCCGGCGAAAAAAGTGCGGTAAAAAAGTGCGGTAAAAAAACACTGAATTTTCACCGCACTTTCCACCGTCAAAACACTGCCTGCTTATCAGCTTTTTGCCGCATTGGCTTTTTCTTCCAGCGCCTCCCAGCGCACAAACGCTTCTTCCAGCCCCTGTTCTGCGTCGGCAAGTGCCTGCAGTTTTGCCGAGGTGTATGCATGATCCTGCTGGAAAAACTCGGCGCTGCCGATTTCCGCTTGCAATGCGCTGATGTTTTGTTCTAACGTTTCCAGCAACTGCGGCAGCTGTTCCAGCTCGCGCTGCTCCTTATAGGATAATTTCGGTGAGCGGTTTTTCGGCGCGGCGGCGGAAACCGCTTTATTTTGTACCGCACTTTTCTCACTGTCGGCAACGGTTTTCGGCGCCTGCGCAGCGGCTTTGGCCGCAAAATAATTGGCCTGCTGCTGTTTGGCATCATGAAAACCGCCGATATATTTATTCAGTACGCCGTCGCCTTCAAACAGATAACATTCCGTCGCAGTGTTATCGATAAACTGACGATCATGGCTGACGATCAACAACGTGCCCTGATAATCGGTCAGAATATCTTCCAGTAATTCCAGGGTTTCCACATCCAGATCATTGGTCGGTTCGTCTAAAATCAGCAGATTATTCGGCTTAAGCAACAGTTTTGCCAGCAGCAGGCGGTTGCGTTCGCCGCCGGATAAGGCTTTAACCGGCGTCATGGCTCGCTTCGGCGGAAACAGAAAATCCTGCAAATAGCCCAATACATGCCGTTTCACGCCGTTGACTTCAATATCCTGCTTACCGTCCGCCACATTGTCCATCACGCTTTTTTCCGGATCCAGCTCGGCGCGGTATTGGTCGAAATAAGCAATCTCCAGTTTGGTGCCGCGGCGAATTGCGCCGGAAGTCGGCTGAATGTCGCCGAGCAGCAATTTAATCAAGGTGGTTTTTCCACAACCGTTCGGCCCGACCAAGGCGATTTTATCGCCGCGTAAAATGGTCGTGCTGAAATGGCTTAGCAAGGTTTTCCCGCCGATTTCATAGCTGACGTCGTCCAGCTCAAACACTATCTTGCCGGAACGGCTTGAGTTATCCAGCTGTAATTTCGCACTGCCCAGCACATCGCGGCGCTGACGGCGTTCCTCACGCAACGCTTTTAACGCCCGCACACGCCCTTCGTTACGGGTACGGCGCGCTTTGATGCCTTGGCGAATCCAGATTTCTTCCTGTGCCAGTTTTTTATCGAACAACTCGTTTTGCAGCGCTTCCACGCGCAGGTTTTCTTCTTTTGTCGTCAGATAGCGATCATAATCGCCCGGATAAGACACCAGCTTGCCGCGATCCAAATCCACAATCCGGGTCGCCATTTTGCGGATAAAGGAACGATCATGCGAAATAAATACGATACTGCCGGCAAAACCTGACAGGAATTCTTCCAGCCATTCAATGGTGTCCACATCCAAGTGGTTGGTGGGTTCATCCAGCAGTAACACATCCGGCTCGCACACCAGCGCTCTGGCCAGCGCCGCTTTGCGCAGCCAACCGCCGGATAAATCGGCTAACTGCGTTTCCGCATTCAGCGTCAGTCTTGCCAGCACGTCGTTGATTTTATTTTCAAACCGCCAGCCGTCGGTATGTTCCAGCTCCGTTTGAATGCGCGCCAACTGATTCAGCGTCTGCTCACTGCCGTCTTTTTCCAGCCGGCGGGAAAGCTGGTGATATTGTTTTAATAAATCTGCCAGATGACCGATGCCCTCAGCCACATAATCAAACACATTGCCCTGCGCATGCCGCGGCGGATCCTGCTCCAGACGGGAAACCACCAGCTCCCGCTCAAGTTGCAGACGGCCGTCGTCCAGCATAATGTCGCCGGCCAGAATTTTCATTAAGGTGGATTTGCCCGCGCCGTTACGCCCCACCAGACACACCCGCTCGCCACTTTCGATATGCAGTTCAGCCTTATCCAATACGGGCTGATCGCCGAAAGCCAGATATCCCTCGGTTAAACTAATTAATGCCACTGTTATTCCTGAATTCGTTGTCAAAAAATCAGGCGGAATTTTATCAGTTTCAGGGGCGTTTTTGTAGCAAAGAAAACGCGCCGGCACGCCTTTCCGCGAAGAAACCTTGATGTTATCCTCAATGCCACCGGTCAAAAGCGGCACACCTCGCCGCCCGATGGAATCAATAAAAAGTATGCAAAAAAATACCGCACTTTATCCCCTGCTCAACTTCTCAGCCGGCTGTTTGAAAATAAAAAACGCGCAAAAAATACCGCACTTTATGATGCCGGGCATCTGCGCGAAACGATTATAAAAACGGCGTTAATGCCACGATACAACGTTGCACGACCGTTTCAAAAGCGCCGTCGATATCAATCGGAATCACATCCGTTTCATCCGCCTGCGGCACTTCCAGCGTATCGAACTGGCTTTTCAGCATTTCCGTTTTCATATAATGGCCTTTGCGCTGCCGCATGCGCGCAAGGATTAATTCAAAAGATCCGTGCAGGAATAAAAATTTCACGCTTTCGTTGCCCTCACGAATCATATCCCGGTATTTTCGTTTCAATGCGGAACAGACAATAATACCGACTTCGCTTTTATGCTCAAGACTGAACGCCGCATCACGGATCCGTTCCAGCCACGGCGCCCGATCCTCATCGTTGAGCGGCTGCCCCTGCCCCATTTTGATAATATTCGCCCGCGGATGCAGATCATCGCCGTCGATTAATTTAATCCCCAAACGATGGGCGACCTCCGTGCCCACCGTCGTTTTTCCGGTACTGGAAACCCCCATCAGAATAAAACTTTTCCCTTTTGTATTCAGCATCACAAAACTCCTTAGCCTGACGCCCTCATCTTTCCTGGGGCTACAATAACAAAAATCCGCCCTAAAGTTACCAGTAACATCAAATTTTGTGATTTACCTCACAAAAAATAAACAACGACGCGTTATACTGAATCACGTTACCGACAAAAAATTTGAACTTCATCACAATTTACGCCAATGAACGCAAATTTCGCTTTACGAAACCGTTCGAAGAATTTATGTTACCAGTAACCCAATAAAGACGGAGCAGAAAATGAACAGAGAGACGCTTTCCTGTGTGGTAAAAGGGCCAAAGCAGGTAGCCATCATCAAACAGCCGCTGGCCTATGATCCGAACGATCAGCAAACGCTGGTACAAATTACTCGCGGCGGGATCTGCGGTTCCGATTTACATTACTACCAGCATGGAAAAGTGGGCAATTTTGCGCTAAAACACCCGATGATATTGGGCCATGAGGTGATCGGCAAAGTGATTAAAACCAGCGCGCCGAATCTCTATGAAGGTCAAAAGGTGGCTATTAATCCGAGTAAACCCTGCGGCCGGTGCAAATATTGTTTATCCGGTGAAACCAATCAGTGCGAAACCATGCGCTTTTTCGGCAGCGCTATGTATGATCCCCATATCGACGGCGGATTCACCCGTTTTAAAGTGGTTGATAATGCACAATGTATTCCCTATGCCGCCCACGCGCCGGATGAAGTCATGACATTTGCCGAACCCTTGGCGGTAGCAATCCATGCGGCCAAACGTGCAGGCCATTTACAGGGTAAACGGGTCTTTATTTCCGGGGTCGGCCCGATCGGCTGCCTGACCGTCGCCGCCGTTAAGGTATTGGGCGCAAAAGAAATCGTCTGTGCCGATATCAGCGCGCGTTGTCTGGCGCTGGCCGAGCAGATGGGAGCGGATAAAACCCTTAACGCACAGGATGATTTCAGCCAATACCGGCAACATAAAGGTGCTTTTGACGTGTCTTTTGAGGCTTCGGGGCATCCCGCCTCAATCCTGCGTTGTCTGGATGTCACCAAAGCGCGCGGTACCATCGTGCAGATCGGTATGGGCGGTGCGGTCGCCGATTTTCCTCTGATGCAGCTTATCGCTAAAGAAATCAGCTGGACAGGCACTTTCCGTTTTGTCGAAGAATTCAATACCGCCGTACAGTGGTTAAGTGAGGGCAAAATCAATCCCCTGCCTTTATTATCAAAAACCTTCCCGTTTACCGAATTGCAGCAAGCGCTTGAAAGTGCGGGAAATAAAAACGCCATCGCAAAAGTTCAGCTGACTTTTGCATAAGGGAGAGAACAGGATGAACAACCTTTTTTCATTACAGGGCAAACGTATTTTAATTACCGGTTCCAGCAGAGGGATCGGCAATATTCTGGCACAGGGGCTCGCCCGTTACGGTGCCGAGGTGATCATTAACGGCACGGCGCAGGATAAAGCCGAGCAGGCGGCGGAAAAACTGCGCGCACAAGGGCTCACTGCACATGCGGTGGCCTTTGATGTGACCGATACGGCGGCGGTTCGGCAGGCAATTGATGAGATTGAACGGCATATCGGCCCGCTTGATGTGCTGATCAATAATGCCGGCATTCAACGCCGTCATCCGTTCTGCGATTTTCCGGAAGCGGAGTTTGATGAGATCATTAAAGTGAACCAAAAAGCAGTGTTTATGGTGTCTCAGACCGTCGCCCGCTATATGGTGCAACGCCGGCAAGGCAAGATCATCAATATCGGCTCCATGCAAAGCGAACTGGGGCGCGATACCATCACCCCTTATGCGGCCTCCAAAGGCGCGGTGAAAATGCTGACCCGCGGTATGTGTGTGGAACTTGCCCGCTACAATATTCAGGTCAACGGAATTGCGCCGGGCTATTTCAACACCGAACTCACCCGCCCTTTGGTGGAAGACAAGGCGTTTACCGCCTGGTTATGTCAGCGCACACCGGCGGCACGCTGGGGCGATCCGCAAGAACTGGTGGGCGCGGCGGTATTTTTCTCATCCGCCGCCTCAGATTTCGTTAACGGTCAGTTGCTGTTCGTCGATGGCGGCATGCTGGCAGCAGTTTAAGATTATTTTAAAGAGGAATTTACTATGTTGATTTTCATCATGATCGCATCGGTTTTGCTGTTGCTCCTGCTGATTATGAAATTTAAAGTGCATGCCTTTGTGGCGCTGTTTATCGTCAGTTTACTGACCGCACTTGCCACCGGCATTCCCATTGATAAAATTCTGCCGACCCTGCTGAACGGTTTCGGCGGCACGCTGGCGTCGGTGGCGTTATTAGTGGGGCTGGGCGCTATGATCGGCCGCCTGCTTGAAATCACCGGCGGCGCGAAAGTGCTGGCTGATACGCTCATCAATAAATTCGGCGAGAAAAAAGCGCCGCTGGCCTTAGGGGTGGCCTCGTTACTGTTCGGCTTCCCGATTTTCTTTGATGCCGGTCTGGTGGTAATGCTGCCGATCATCTTCAGTGTGGCCAAACGCTTCGGCGGTTCCGTTTTGCGTTACGCCTTTCCGGCGGCCGGTGCCTTTGCCGTAATGCACGCGTTTGTGCCGCCGCATCCCGGCCCGGTGGTTTCCGGCGATTTATTGGGCGCCAATATGGGATTATTGGTGATCGTAGGATTTCTGTGCGCCATTCCGACCTGGTATCTTTCCTGTTATCTGTTCGGCAAATATCTAGGTCAAAAGATCATGCTGCCGTTGCCGAAATCGTTCCTGAACGCCTCGGCAATTAATGAAACTGCGGTGTTAAATCCGCCGAGTTTTAAAAAAGTGTTGGCGGTTTTATTGTTGCCGTTGATCCTGATTTTATTTGATACCGGCTTAAACACCTTGTCGGTGACGAACGTCATCGACGGTTCGCAGCTTTGGGTGGAAAGCCTGCGCTTACTGGGCAAAACCCCGGTTGCGTTGCTGATTACTCTGATCGTCGCTATTGTCTTGCTGAAAGACCAGCGCACCGGCGAGCAAATCGAAAAAATCTGCGATAATGCCCTCGGCCCGATTTGTTCCATCGTACTGGTCACCGGTGCCGGCGGAATGTTCGGCGGCGTGCTGCGCGCCAGCGGTATCGGCGATGTACTGGCCGCCATGCTGTCCGATACCGGTATGCCGGTGATCGTCGCCGCCTTTATTATTTCCGCGGCGCTGCGGGTGGCGCAGGGTTCCGCTACCGTCGCGCTGACCACCACCTCGGCGCTGATTGCACCGACCGTGGCGGCGACCGCCGGTCTCAGTCAGTTCGATTTGTGCTTTATCGTGATCGCCATTGCTTCCGGCGCAACGGTGTTATCCCATGTTAATGACAGCGGTTTCTGGCTGGTCAGCCGTTTTCTTGAAATGGATACCAAAACCACGCTGAAAACCTGGACGGTACAGGAAACGCTGATCGGACTTGTCGGTTTCGCGCTTTCTGTAATCGGCAGCGTGCTGCTCTAATTGCGCATCGAAAAGTGCGGTGCGATTGAGAAAAGTTTTCAAAAAGCACCGCACTTTTGTTACAATCCTGTCAATTTTCTCAACCGGACAGGATTGAATATGACGCCTTATCTTATTGACATCAACGAACAAAATCTCACCGATACGCTGCAACTTGCCCAGCAAACCCCGCTGGTATTGGTGTTTTACGCGCCAAGCCATGCGCAATCGGTGGAATTTTCCGCATTGCTGGAACGCTATGCGGAGAAACATCAGGGGCAGTTTACGCTGGGTAAAATCAACTGCGAAACGGAACAAATGATCGCCGCGCAATTTGGCATTCAGGCGCTGCCGACCACTTACCTGTTTAAAGACGGGCAGGCGCTGGACGCCTTTCAGGGGCCGTTGGATGAAGCCACATTACAACAGCGTTTGAGCGTGATTTTGCCGAAAGAAGAGGAAATCAAATTCAATCAAGCGCTGGATTTTCTGCAGGTGCAAGACTACGACGCGGCGCTGCCGTTATTAAAAGACGCCTGGGAGTTATCCGAGCGCAAAAACAGCGATATTGCGCTGCTGTATGCGGAAACCTACATCGCCATTAAACGCACCGAACCGGCGCAGGAAATTTTAAACGGCATTCCGCTACAGGATCGGGACAGCCGCTGGCAAGGCTTACAGGCGCAAATCGATTTGCTGATCAAAGCGGCGGACACGCCTGAAATTCAGCAATTACAAGCCGAGTTCAAACAAAATCCGAGTGCCGAAATCGCCCTCAAACTGGCAGTGCAACTGCATCAGGCAAACCGCAACGAAGAAGCGCTGACGCTGCTGTTCGATATTCTGAAACAGGATCTGAACGCACAAAACGGCGAGGTCAAGCAACAGTTTCTTTCCATTCTGGCGGCAATCGGCAACAATGATCCGGTCACCAATAAATATCGCCGATTGCTGTATTCGCTGCTCTATTAATGAATTCATTGATTGAAATCCTTATAATGGACACCATATTAAGACACAATTTCATCGGTTATTTTTAACAAAAGGATTTTTTATGTCAGAGATTAAACACAGTAAACTGCTTATTTTAGGTTCCGGCCCTGCCGGTTATACGGCGGCGATTTATGCCGCCCGCGCCAATTTAAAACCGGTGCTGGTAACCGGCCTGCAACAGGGCGGACAATTAACCACCACCAGCGAAATTGAAAACTGGCCGGGCGATTTCGGCGATACCACCGGCCCGGCATTAATGCAGCGTATGTTGCAGCACGCAGAAAAATTCGATACCGAAATCGTCTTTGATCATATCGGCCGGGTGGATTTATCATCCCGTCCGTTTAAACTTTACGGTGATGCGCAGACTTTCAGCTGCGATGCGTTAATCATCGCCACCGGCGCCTCCGCCCGCTATCTCGGTCTGCCTTCCGAAGAAGCCTATAAAGGTCGTGGCGTTTCGGCTTGCGCCACCTGTGACGGCTTTTTCTACCGCAACAAACCGGTCGCCGTTGTCGGCGGCGGCAATACCGCGGTGGAAGAAGCGCTGTATCTGGCCAATATCGCCGCCGAAGTGCATCTGATCCACCGCCGCGACAGTTTCCGCGCAGAAAAAATTCTGATCGATCGGTTATATAAGAAAGTCGAAGAAGGCAAAATCGTGCTACATACCGACCGCACTTTAGAGGAAGTATTGGGCGATGACATGGGCGTGACCGGCGTGCGTCTGAAAGATACCCAATCCGGCGCGCTTGAAGAAGTCAAACTGGACGGCGTCTTTATTGCCATCGGGCATGCGCCGAACACGGAGATTTTCGCCGATCAACTGGAGCTGAACAATGGCTATATTGTGGTGAAATCCGGTCTGGACGGCAACGCCACCGCCACCTCGGTGGCAGGCGTGTTCGCCGCCGGCGATGTGATGGATCACAATTACCGTCAGGCGATCACTTCCGCCGGCACAGGATGTATGGCGGCACTGGATGCCGAGCGTTTTCTTGATGCGCAGGCATAAATCAGCCGAAAACACACCGCACTTTACTCACGCTCCGGCCTGTTTCCCCGCGTCACCGGCCCAAGCGTGAGCTGATTTTGCTACCGATGATAGCGGCGCTAAGCTGTGAATAACCTGCCGGCGTTTTATCCGGCAAAGCGCGGATAAAATCAGCGGTTAAATCGAATGTCTTTTGGGGCTGATTTTACTTCCACCAAGCGAAAAAGACGTGGCGCATTAAAGCGACAAAATAACGGATGACTATCCGGACTGCATAAAGAAAAGAAACAAGACGTTATGGACAAAATCCGCCAAAAACAATTGCAGCAATGGCTGCGCGCTCAGCAGCAGCCCATCAGAAAATTACTGACCCTCAATATTCTGCTGGCAAGCCTTTCTTCCGTAATTTTAGTGGCGCAAACCTACTTTTTAGCCAACATTCTGCACCATCTGATTATTCTGCACACCGCGCGCAGCGAGCTGGCGCCTTATTTTTTCGGTTTGATCGCAGGCTTTGCCTTGCGGGCGCTGATTTTATGGCTGCGCGAAAAAATCGGCTTTAAGTGCGGTCGGCAATTACGCAATATTATCCGCCAACGGATTCTGGATAAAATTCATCAGGTGGGGCCGGCGACCATCAATCATAAACCGGCGGGCAGCTGGGCGACCATCATGCTGGAACAGGTGGAAAACCTGCACAATTTTTATGCCCGCTATCTGCCGCAGCAGGCGCTGGCCGGCATTGTGCCGCTGGTTATTTTGCTTGCGGTATTTCCGTTAAACTGGGCGGCGGGAGCCATTTTGCTGCTCACCGCGCCGCTGATTCCGCTGTTTATGATTTTAGTCGGGCTTGCCGCCGCCGACAGCAGCCAGAAAAATATGGCGACCCTTGCCCGCCTGAGCGGTCAGTTTCTTGATCGTCTGCGCGGGCTGGAAACCCTGCGCCTGTTCAACCGCACGCAGGAACAGACCCGCCATATTGAAGATAATGCCGATGATTTCCGCATCACCACCATGGAAGTGCTGAAAATGGCATTTTTATCTTCCGCCGTCCTGGAATTTTTCACCTCGATTTCGATTGCTCTGATGGCGGTATATTTCGGATTCAGTTATTTGGGCGAACTCGACTTCGGCAGCTACGGCACGCCGATAACTTTATTTATCGGCTTTTTCTGCTTAACGCTGGCGCCGGAATTTTATCAGCCGCTGCGTGATCTCGGCACGTATTATCATGATCGTGCGGCCGCTATCGGTGCCGCCGATGCGATCGTCGATTTCCTGCAACAGGATTATCTGACCGCCCAATCCGCCGCACAACAGCTGCTTCATCTGCAAAGTGCGGTCGAAATTGCGGCACAAAATTTAGTCGTACTGTCGCCGCAGGGCGAGGCGCTGACCCAACCGCTCAATTTTACTTTGGCACCGCGCAGCCACACTGCGCTGGTCGGTCAAAGTGGCGCCGGCAAAACTTCGCTGATGAATGTCCTGTTAGGTTTTCTGCCTTATCGGGGCAGCCTGAAAATCAACGGCGTCGAACTTAATCAAACGGATCTGCTCAAATGGCGCCGCGCGATTGCCTGGGTAGGGCAAAATCCGCTGCTGTTGCAGGGCACCATCAGAGAAAACCTGCTGCTCGGCGGCATAGAGGCCGACCCGCAGCGCATCGAACAGGCGTTAAGCCGCGCCAGCGCAACAGAATTTACCGATAAGCTGGGGCTGGATGCCGAAATAAAAGAAAACGGTAGCGGGCTTTCCGTCGGTCAGGCACAGCGTCTGGCCATTGCGCGCGCGCTGCTGCGTCAGGGGCATCTGCTGCTGTTGGATGAGCCGACCGCCAGTCTGGATGCGCAATCGGAAAACCGGGTGTTGCAAGCGCTACAGCATATCAGCCGCGAGCAGACCACGCTGATGATCACCCACCGAATCGAGGATCTGAAACAGTGCGATCATATTCTGGTGATGCGGCAAGGACAAATCGTCCAGCAAGGGCATTTCGACCAATTGCAGGAACAGGGCTTTTTTGCCGAGTTACTGGCTCAACGTAAACAGGACATCAACTAATGCGCGCCTTACTTCCTTTTTTATCATTATTCAAACATGCCCGCTGGGTATTATTACTGGGCTTGCTGCTGATGCTGGGCGGGCTTGCCGCCAGTATCGGGCTGTTAACCGTTTCGGGCTGGTTTCTGGCCGCTACGGCGATTGCCGGTGTGGGGACGCTGTTTAACTATTTTTATCCCTCCGCCAGCGTGCGCGGACTGGCGATCGGCCGCACCGTCACCCGTTATTTTGAAAAAATCGTCACCCACGATGCCACCTTCCGGGTGTTGGCGACATTGCGGGTGCAGGTCTTTCGCAAAATCATTCCGCTCAGCCCCGCGGTATTAAACCGTTATCGCAACAGCGACTTATTAAATCGTCTGGTGGCGGATGTGGATACGTTGGACAGTCTTTATCTGCGGCTGATCGCCCCGTTTGTGAGCGCGCTGACCGTGATTGTATTGCTCACCATCGCCCTGAGCCTGTTTAATGTGACGCTGGCGCTGTTTATCGGCATCAGTCTGTTTTTGCTGCTCCTGTGCGTGCCGACGGTGTTTTATCATCTGGGCAGACGCTTCGGCAGTAAACTGACCCATGCCCGCGCCCGTTATCGCACCCAGTTTGTGGAATTTATCCAGGCGCAGGCGGAATTGCTGCTGTTTAACGCGGAGCAGCCGTTAAAACAGAAATTACAGCACACGGAACAACAATGGCAGCATTATCAGCAGCGGGAAGCCAATTTATCCGGATTATCCACCGCACTTTTGCTGTTCGCCAACGGGCTGATTTTATCGGCGACCCTATGGTTCGCCGCCGAGGCGGATTTCGGCAGCGGTCAGTACCGCGCGGCACTGATCGCGCTGTTTGCCTTCGCCGCGCTGGCAGCGTTTGAGATTTTAATGCCGCTCGGCGCGGCGTTTTTACATATCGGACAGGTTATCGCTTCCGCCGAACGGGTCAGTGAAATCACCGAACAGCCGCCTTTAGTCACCTTTAACGGCACGCAAACCTGCGAAAAAACCACCGCACTTTCCCTTCGGATAACCCATCTGAGTTTCGCCTATCCGCAACGTTCGGATACGGCGCTGGATAACATCAATTTAACGGTGGAAGCGGGACAGAAAGTGGCGATTTTAGGCAAAACCGGCAGCGGCAAATCCACGTTACTGCAACTGCTGGTGCGCAATTATGATCCGCAGCAAGGCGACATTTTACTTGGCGGCGAACCGATTGCGGCCTACAGCGAACACAGTCTGCGTACGCAAATGTGCTTTTTAACCCAGCGCGTGCATGTTTTCAGCGATACGCTGCGCAATAATCTGCAGCTGGCCGCCGCACAGAAAATCGACGATAACAGGATGCTGGCGATCTTAGAACAAGTCGGTCTGGATAAACTGGCACAGCAGGAACAGGGGCTGGATATTTGGCTGGGCGACGGCGGGCGTCCGCTGTCCGGCGGCGAACAGCGCCGTTTAGGACTGGCGCGCATTTTATTAAACGACGCCCCTATGCTGCTGCTGGATGAACCTACCGAAGGTCTGGATCGCGAAACCGAACGCCGTATGCTGGCATTGATCCTGCGGCATTGCGAAAACAAAACCCTGCTGATGGTCACCCATCGGCTGACCGCCATTGAGCGTTTCGATAAACTTTGCGTGATCGACCAATCCCGTTTAATCGAACAGGGCAGCTATCGGGAATTAATCCATAAACCCGACGGCTGCTTCCGCCGGCTGGCGCAAAGAATCGAATGAAAGACCCGGCGGCATTGCGCTTTCGCAAAACCGGAAAAGACACGGGGCGGCTTACATGCCGCCCCGCTGAAATGGGTGGAAACCTTTCCGGCTTGATCTCGGCACACGGAAATTCTGACTTTGGCTGCTTTCTTCCGAACCTGACCGGGTAAACCAGACACCATTGCGAGGAACCGAAAAGGTTTCCGTAGAATTAACCGCACAGGCGGTTAAGGCTTGGTATTATGCAATAAGCGGATGATGATTGCAAATCTTTCTCCGCCGATTACAATTAAATGCTCAAACAATATGCCGCCCTGTCCGCCGCACGGCATATCCGCGCGGTGCCGGCGGGGTTTAACATTCACTCGGATATCTATAAAAAGGAAAATACTATGTCGGCAGTACTCAATAATCTGATACAACTTCTCAAACTGGAAAGACTGGATGATGTATTGTTCCGCGGCGAAAGTCAGGATCTCGGCCTGCGCCAGCTGTTCGGCGGTCAGGTGATCGCACAAGCGCTGTCCGCGGCGATTCAGGTTGCGCCGCACAATCGCATTCTACATTCCTGCCACGCTTATTTCTTAGCGCCGGGCGACAGTCAGCACCCGATTATCTATGATGTGGAAACCCTGCGCGAAGGGCGCAACTTTACCGCATTGCGGGTAAAAGCCATTCAGCATAATCAACCGATTTGCCATATTACCGCGTCTTTTCAGATTGAAGAACGCGGTTTTGAACATCAAAGCCCGATGCCGCAGGTGGGCGACCCGCAGGATTTCCTGCAGGAAAGCGTGATGATGCAAAAACTGGCGCAATACATTCCCGAGGCGGTGCGCGATAAATTCACCGCGGAACGGCCGTTTGATATTCGCACCAAATATATGAATAATCCGTTTAGCGGCACAAAATTGCCGCCGGAGCAATACGCTTGGGTAAAAGCCAACGGCAGCGTGCCGGCGGATCTGAAAATTCAGCAATGTCTGCTGGCCTATTTCTCCGATTTTCATACTTTATTGACCGCACTTCATCCGCATAAAAAAGGCTTTCTGGAAGCGGGCATGAAAGTGGCGACTATCGACCACGCCATTTGGTTTCACCGTCCGTTCGATCTGAACGACTGGCTGCTTTACGCATTGGAAAGTAATAACGCTTACGGCGCACGAGGACTGGCGCGGGGAGAAATTTTCGACCGGCAGGGACGCCTTATCGCCACCACCCAGCAGGAAGGGCTGATTCGCTATTGCGCAGACAAAAAATAGCACCGTTAATACCGTACTTTTCCTCCGCCGGGATGCCCTCCGCCTCCCGGCGATACGTTCGATACCCATCCATTTATAACACGCCTTTGTTGAGTTACCGCCAGCCGTTTTATCCGACTTTGTCTTGTTTGATAGATATAACAAATTGAATTTATTACTTTAATAGTTAAAAATTTATCTGTATGATGATTAAAGTTATTTTTTATTTACGATTACTTTCAATCCCTCTACCTTAAAGGAGTATGTTATGAGCAAATGCCCTGTCACACATTTAACCATGAACAACGGTGCGCCGGTGGCGGACAACCAAAACAGTCTGACCGCCGGCGAGCGCGGCCCGTTGCTGGCACAGGATTTATGGCTGAATGAAAAGCTGGCGAATTTTGTGCGCGAAGTGATTCCGGAAAGACGCATGCATGCCAAAGGATCCGGTGCTTACGGCGTATTTACGGTAACGCACGATATTACCCGCTACACCAAAGCGAAAATTTTCAGTCAAATCGGTAAACAGACGGAAATGTTCGCCCGCTTTACCACCGTTGCCGGTGAACGCGGTGCGGCGGATGCCGAACGCGATATTCGCGGCTTTGCGCTAAAGTTTTATACCGAAGAAGGCAACTGGGATATGGTGGGAAATAATACCCCGGTCTTTTTCCTGCGCGATCCGCGTAAATTTCCGGATTTAAACCGTGCCGTCAAACGCGATCCACGCACCAACATGCGTTCGGCAAATAATAACTGGGATTTCTGGACGTTGTTGCCGGAAGCGCTGCATCAAGTCACGATTGTGATGAGCGATCGCGGCATCCCCGACGGTTATCGCCATATGCACGGCTTCGGTTCGCACACATACAGTTTTATCAACGCCGAAAACGAACGTTACTGGGTCAAATTCCATTTCCGCACCCAGCAGGGCATTAAAAATCTGACGAATAAAGAAGCGGCGGCAATTATCGCCAAGGATCGGGAAAGCAGCCAGAACGATTTATATCAGGCTATTGAACGCGGCGATTTCCCGAAATGGACTCTGTTTATTCAGGTGATGCCGGAAGCCGAGGCGGAAAAAGTGCCTTATCATCCGTTTGATTTAACTAAAGTCTGGCCGAAAAAAGATTATCCGCTAATTGAAGTGGGCGAATTCGAGCTTAACCGCAATCCGGAAAATTTCTTTGCCGAAGTGGAACAAGCCGCTTTCGCACCAAGCAATCTGGTTCCCGGGATCAGCGTCTCGCCGGATAAAATGCTGCAGGCGCGCTTGTTTAATTACGCCGATGCTCAGCGTTATCGTCTGGGAGTGAATTTCAATCAAATTCCGGTTAACGCGCCGCGCTGCCCGGTACACAGTAATCTGCGCGACGGTGCGGGGCGGGTTGACGGCAATTACGGCGGCGGCCCGCACTACGAACCGAACAGTTTCGCCCAATGGCAGGAGCAAAAACAGTATGCCGAGCCGCCGTTGAAGATCAACGGCGATGCCGCCCATTGGGAATATGCCAACACCAACGACGATTATTTCGAGCAGCCGCGTGCGCTGTTCCGCTTGATGACCGCCGACCAGCAACAGGCGCTATTTGACAATACCGCCGCGGCCATGGGCGATGCTTATACGTTTATTAAATACCGCCATATCCGTAACTGCTACGCCTGCGATCCGGCTTACGGCAAAGGGGTCGCCGCAGCGCTGGGATTAACCCTTGAGGATGCGGCGGCCGCTTACGAAACCGATCCGGCACAGGGTTTTGCCCGTCTGGTCAACATCGAATTATAATCCGACAGCAACATAATCCATTCGGGGGCGTAATACGCCCCTGTTTTATTACTGCTAAAACGCTAAAGTGCGGTCATTATTTCATAAGTTTTGGTATAAATTATTGCTGTTTTATGGAGAATAATATCGCGTTTTATTTATTGCGATAATTCCGAACAAAGTTAATAGAATATTAATAATTACAGCCATATTATCAAATAAATTATTTACACCATAACAATAAATTTTATAAATAAATTTCCATAAATTACAATATTATTAAAAAAATAAAAACCCTCAAAACTTACTCAGCACATTCTTTATTTACGCTATAAAACACTTCCGAGAAGCAATATTCCAGCAAAATTTGAAAATAATTAACCAATTGAAAAATTTGTAATTTAAACAGAGAAATCCGCCATAAACCACATATTATCACCGACATCGGTTTGCATTCTTGTTATTTTTTTGTTAAGGTAAATTGACTTGCGCCATTCAACATTTTTTAACCACCTTTATTTTTTAACTTTAGGAGATAATAATTATAATGTCAGTAAAATTATCCGTTAAAAATTTATATAAAATTTTCGGAGAGCATGAAGACGCCGCATTTAAATTATTAGAAAAAGGCTCATCGAAAGAAGAGGTTTTTTCTAATACGGGATCGACCGTCGCCGTAAATAATGTCTCGCTGGAAATTATGTCCGGTGAAATATTCGTGATTATGGGATTGTCCGGCTCGGGAAAATCAACCTTAGTCCGCTTATTGAATCGTTTAATCGAACCGAGCAAAGGCCATGTGTTTATCGACAACGACGATATCGCCGAAATGTCGGAAAGCGAATTACGCGAAGTTCGGCGTAAACGTATCAGCATGGTGTTCCAGTCTTTCGCCCTAATGCCGCATATGACGATTGTGGAAAATACCGCATTTGGTCTGGAATTGTCCGGCATTCCGCTCAAAGCGCGTCAGCAAAAAGCCCTGGAGGCGTTAAGCCGGGTCGGACTGGAAGCCTATGCCGATTCTTATCCGTCGGAACTTTCCGGCGGTATGCAGCAACGGGTCGGGCTGGCGCGGGCATTGGCCAATGATCCGGAGATTTTGTTAATGGACGAGGCCTTTTCGGCGCTTGACCCGTTAATCCGCACCGAAATGCAGGACGAGCTGTTGCGATTACAGGAAAATTCCGACCGCACTATTGTGTTTATTTCTCATGATTTGGATGAAGCCATGCGCATCGGCAACCGCATTGCCATTATGCAAAACGGTCAGGTGATTCAGGTCGGCCAGCCGGATGAGATTTTACAAAATCCGGCAAACGATTATATCCGCTCCTTCATTCAGGGGGTTAACGTTTCCAACGTACTGACGGTGAAAGACATCGCCAGCAAACGGCATTTACTGGATATCGTGCAGAAAACCGATAACGAAAAACCGCATGTGGCGCTCAAATTGCTGGAACAGCACGAACGTGATTTTGCCGTGGTATCCGATCGCCGTGGCATCTATCAGGGCATGGTTTCGGTGGATTCGCTGCAACAGGCGAAACGCAACAAACAATTACTGGCGGACAGTTTTATTGAAATCACCGCCTTGCCGCCGGACAGTTTGATCGGCGATGTTATCAGCGATGTGGCGCAGGCGCCCTGCCCGCTTCCGATTGTTGACCGACACGGACGTTATTATGGGGTTATCACCAAAGTGAAAGTATTACAAACATTAGATAGAAGGACTGAATAATGACAACGGAAAATGCAGCAAATACAGATGCCTGGGACAGTATGACGCAAAGCGCGACGCAAACGGACACCGCCGATTGGCTGACCGCGTCGCAGCACAGCGCGCAATTCGACTGGCTCCACCCTTTTAACGATACGTTGATTCCTTTCGGTCATTGGGTGGAAAGCGCAATCAACTGGCTGGTTATGCATTTAAGAGATTTTTTCCTGTTTATCAGCGCACCGATTGACACCATTTTAACCTTATTTCAATCGTTATTTAATTTACTGCCGCCGACGGTCATGTTGCTGGTGCTGAGTTTAATCGTATGGCAGCTTTCCACCTTTCGGCTGGCATTATTGACATTGCTGTCGATGATCGTGATCGGCGCCGTCGGTGCCTGGGACGAAATGATGATCACGCTGGCGCTAGTGCTGACTTCGGTCTCCTTTTGTTTGCTTATCGGCTTGCCGATGGGGATCTGGATGGCGCGTTCGCAGCGCGCCTCGGCTATTATCAAACCGATTCTGGATGCCATGCAAACCACGCCGGCATTTGTGTATTTAGTGCCGATCGTGATGCTGTTCGGGATCGGTAACGTACCCGGCGTAGTCGTCACCATTATCTTTGCCTTGCCACCGATTATCCGCCTGACCATTTTAGGTATCCGTCAAGTGCCGGAATCACTGATTGAAGCGGCAAACGCCTTCGGCGCAAACCGCAAACAGTTATTATATAAAGTACAGCTGCCGTTAGCCATGCCGTCAATTATGGCGGGCATTAACCAAACCTTAATGCTGTCGCTGTCGATGGTGGTGATCGCCTCCATGATTGCGGTCGGCGGTTTAGGTCAAATGGTGCTGCGCGGCATCGGCCGTCTGGATATGGGACAAGCGGCGACTGGCGGATTAGGCATCGTGTTAATGGCGATTATTTTGGATCGCTTAACCCAAAAAGTCGGCGAAAACATGCAAAGCACCACGCGCCAGCGTTGGTATCAGCGCGGTATTATCGGCCTGTTTGCCCGCACCAAACAATAACCGTCGATAAACCGGCATAAATGTACCGGCTCGCTTACCGAATAACATCAATGAAGGAGAAAACATGTTACATAACACAACAAAAATGACCGCACTTACCCTTTTTTCCGTTTTTAGCGCCGCGACAGTGCAGGCGAACGACACGGTGATTCAGCCGATTCAAAGCACCATTGCGGAAGAAACCTTTCAAACGGTGTTGGTATCAAAAGGTCTGGAAGCGTTGGGCTATCAGGTTAACGCACCGAAAGAAGTGGATTACAATGTGGCTTATGCGTCGGTTGCCAACGGCGACGCCACTTTCCTCGCCACCAACTGGAGCCCGCTGCATGATGATAAATACGAAAAAGCCGGCGGCGACAACGCCTTCTACCGTCAGGGGGTTTATGTGAATAACGCGGTACACGGCTATTTAATTGATAAAAAAACCGCGGATAAATACGGCATTACCAATATCGGCCAGCTCAAAGATCCGGCAATGGCAAAATTATTCGACCATGACGGCGACGGCAAAGCCAATTTAACCGGCTGTAACCCGGGCTGGGGTTGTGAACGCGCCATTAATGAGCATTTCGATATTTATCAGCTGGGCGACACCATTGAACACGATCAGGGCAACTACTCCGCGCTGATCGCCAATACCATCGCCCGTTATAAAAACGGCGAACCGGTGCTGTATTACACCTGGACGCCGTACTGGGTCAGCGGCGTGCTGGTGCCCGGCAAAGATGTAGTCTGGCTTGAAGTGCCGAAAGACACCGCGCCCGGCAAAACTGCGCCGAAAAATACCGCACTTGCGAACGGTAAAGATTACGGGTTCACCATGAATACGATCAACATTATCGCCAATAAAACGTTCGCTCAACAGCATCCGGACGCGGCAAAATTATTCTCGCTGATGAAACTGCCGTTAAGCGATATTAACGCGCAGAATATGGCAATGCGTCAGGGACAGAATTCAACGAAAGACATCGAGCGTCATGTGGACGGCTGGATTAAAGCCCATCAGGCCGAATTCGACAACTGGGTGGCACAGGCAAAAGCGGCGAAAAAATAACCGCACTTAGTCTGCTCACTCGCCGATAAAATAAGCCTGACCGCTAACGGTCAGGCTTATTTTTTGGCAAAACGCACCGCACTTTACCTCAATCGGTACAAGACGGATAAGGCGTGCAGCCGGCGGTTTAATTTCCGATCCGTTGTTTGATCCGATCGGCGAACATACCGATACTGACGGCAAAATAATTGGATTTATTCCAATCCAGAATGGTGCGGAAATTATTAGAAACCAGAAAAGCCCGTCCGACATCCTGATCCGGACGCACCAGCCATAATTGCGCTTGCGCCAATGCGGCCAGTTTTTCCTGTTCCTGCGCACTCGGCGATTTCAGGATCACGCCGAGCGCCTGCCAATCCCGTAAGGAGCGGGCTTTGCCTTTTTCCGTGCCGGACAGACTTAAATCCACATACTGCGTTAAGCTCACCTCCACGCCCCAAGGCAGTTTATCGTTCCAGCCGACGGTATGCAGATAATTGGCGATAGAGGCGAAAACATCATAATGGTTAGCCCAGATATCTTTTTCACCGTCATTATCGCCATCCGCCGCATAGCTTAAATAAGAACTCGGCATAAACTGCGTCTGCCCCATTGCGCCCGCCCAAGAGCCCAGCATTTTATCCCGCCGGATATGGTCGCGCTCCAGCATTTTCATCGCCGCTACAAATTCCCGGCTGAACAGCGCCTCGCGCCGCCCGTCAAAAGCCAGTGTCGCCAGCACGGATAAGACATCATAATTGCCCTGATAATAGCCGAAGCTGCTTTCCATGCCCCACAGCGCCAGCAGATATTCTTTCTGCACGCCGAAACGGCGGCTGGCGGCTTCCAGTTGCGGCAATTGTTCCCAATAACGTTCTTCGGCAATATCCACTTTATTAGTCGTCAGCACGCGGTTGACATAATTGGTGACGCCGTTCGGATTCACCACCGGTGGCAAACTCGGATCACGGCGTTTGGCTCTGCCCGCCTGCTGCCAGTCGAGATCCACCGCTTTTTGAATATAACGGATATTATTCTGTTCATTCAGCACTGCCGCGGACACGCCCTGCCCGGCGGCTTTGGATTTTAAAAACCGCACATAATCATCAAAATTCTGCCATGTCCGCGGTTTATCATACGCCGCCGCGCTATCGATAGCTTTTATCGGGGCATAATGCCCGTTTTCGTTCTGATTGTGATTGCCGGCGCAGCCTGCCAGAATCAGCGCCGCGGCGCAGAAGGCTAAGCGGATTGAAGGTTGACGCATTTTACTTTCCTCACTGATACAACGCCTTGTTTGTCCAAGGCGATAAAAAATAACAAATTACTTACGCAAAAACCGATACACTACCTGTAGCAGCGAAAGCGGTAATAAACGCGGGATCACGCGCAGGGCGAAAATCCCTAGCCCGGAGAGCGTACCCTGCATATGTAAACGGCGCTTCAGTTTAAATAAATGCCATTCGCAGCGGGCTTGTGCCAGACCGCGGCGGCGGCCGACCATGCCGTTGCCGACCCGCGCATACACCAGAATATCCGGCAGATTCGCCACCTGCTGAGGATATTGCGCCACCAGATTAATCCATAAGTAATAATCTTCCTGCAAATCCTGATAACCGCCCACCGCCTGCACGGCGGATTTTTTATACGCCACCGTCATATGATTAAACGGACAGCGCCGGCGGGTAAACGCCACAATCTGTGCCGCACCGGTCGGCACCCGGCGATAACTGACGATATGCTGAATATCGGTACCGAATTCGGCAATTTGCCCGCCGACAATCACCGTGTCGGGATGTTGCCGAATAAAAGCCGCCTGTTTTTCAAATCGCTGCGGATCACAAATATCATCGGTATCCATACGAAACACCCATTCGTGCGTACAATGGCGCAGCCCCTCGTTTAACGCCTGACCCAAACCGCGGTTCTGCGCCAGCCGGACAATATTCAGCGGCAAAAATTGTTGATAATTTTGCACCGCACTTTCCAGCGCCGGAGTGAGCGGGCCGTCAAACACCAGAACGATTTCATCCGCCGGCAGGCTCTGTACTTTTAAACTTTCAAGACATTCAAGCAGATATTGCGGATTTTCTTTAACATATAAAGACATTAATACGGAAAATTTCATTAGATAAACCTTTTCAAATTAATCGCCAGCCGCGGCGAAAGCAGCGTAATCACCGCGATAAACAGGGATTTAACACGACGATCAAGTTTAAACATGGCGAAATAGTATTTTGCGGCACGGCGCGACAAATTCATCATATGCGGATAAGCCAGCATATATTGCGCGTTCAGCGCAAAGTTTTTACGCTGCACCGCCGTCGTAACATATTTTTCGCCAATTACGGCGATCGCTTTTTGCGTATTCGCCGTATTGGTGGAAACACTGGAACGTTTGGTGTGAAAACTACAGCGGCTTAGCGGCTGATCCACATACAGCGGGCGAAACGCCGCATCGCTGACCAGTTTCAGCACAAACTCATAATCTTCCAGCGAAAGCAAATCGGTGGATAAGCCGCCTACTTGCAGAAACAGCGCTTTGGTCAGCCCGATCATCGGCATACCGCCGATTTTATTGGCGCGCAGAATATTGTCTAAGGTCAGCGCCCGCACGTCCGCATAAGGGTGAGTAAAATAGGTGAAATGTTCGTTAACCATCACACATTGCGCCGGATGATACACAAAATTCGCCTGCGGTTGCGCGACGATCGCCTGTGCCAGCACTTCGCATTTATTATCGGCGAACCGGTCATCATCATCTAAAAACAGCAGCCAGTCGTGCGCTGCCAGCCGGGCGCCGATATTGCGGCTGCGCGCCGCCCCCTGATTGGTGTCATTGCGCACCACGCGAACCGGAAACGGATAAGCCTCCGTCACCTCAACGGCGTCCGGCGAGCAATCATCAACAATGATCACCTCAAAATTATAACGGGTTTGCCGCCGCAAGCTGTCCAGCAGCGCGGGGATTTCCGTTTTGCGGTTATAGGACGGCACGATAATACTAAACATCAATCACTCCCCTTACGGTTAAATAACAGCCGGTTTTTCCCCTCTCTGCCGAACAGGGACAACAACATCAGCAACGCCAGCATAATGCCCGGAAAGGCGTAAGTATCCGCCTTAATATTCAATACCGACAGAATAAACAGGGTCGATAAGGTAAAAATCCGGCTGCCGTCAAACCAATTGAGCGCGATTTTACGCACAAAATAAGCGGTAAACAAAAAACACACCAGCACGTTCAGCACACCGCCGTACAGCGCCTGACGCAAAAAGCCGCTGTCGGTGCCGCCGTAATATTTGCCTTCCGGCGTCACATAATAGCCGTCGCCGAATAACAGCTGGCGCCACTGCGGCATAAATAAATGCTTTTGCATCAGGGTATCGGTGGAAGAACTGGTTAAGCCGCGGTGATTTAACACATTAATCAACGGTTCCAGCGCATGCGCCACATACTTGTTTTCGGCATAATTCAGCGCCAGCAAAACGCACAGCGCGGCAAACAGCAACAACGCCGGAATATAGCGCCATTTAAAATACAGGGCGATGCTGATAAGCGACAGAATTAAAAAAGTGCGGCCGGAAATCAGCCCGATAAATAACATCAGAAATAAAAACACCGCACTGATATTATTGTGCCGTTTATTGTATGCCAGCAGAAAATGCAGCAGCATCAGATAAAACGCGCTGAGCTGAAAAAACGCCGCCGAGGTAAGATTATACAGGCGGTATTCCTGCTCCGAGCCGTAAAAACGCGGCAGCAGCACATGGGTGGACAGCGCGGCATCAATGGCGAACGAAAGCCCAATCAAAGCCAGCAAACCGATAAATGCCTGCACGGCAATGCCGATTTTCAGATCGCGCACCATCCTTGCCTGCCCGTCCGGCGTGAAATAAAACAGGTTATAAATGCCCAGCGCAAACACAAACAAAATCAGGGTTTTGCTGTATTGCAGCAGCACGGAAAAATCTTTGCTGCCGTGTATAATCAGCGGTAAAAAACTGAATAAGAGCAAGCCGATAATCACGGCGAAACTGTCCAGCGGAACGATTACCCCGTGCGGCAATTGGTTCCGCCACCAACGATATACCAGCCAAAGCAACGCCGCCGCTCCGCACAAAAAGGCCATGCGAAAGACATGAAACAGCCACGGATCATAGAGATAAAACAGGTTAAATAATGCCGACATTCATCGTTTTCCTAAATTGCGTTTAACCGCCAAACATTTCTTTGCCGGATATTTCAATAATTTCTGCCATATATTATGTTGCAGCGAACCGCGCAGCGTTTCCAGATTACTGGTAAGCTGCGGATTTTCGATCACCATTAACGGACGGATCACCGCGATATCCAGCCCGAATTGATCGCCGAATAAAATATAATCGTCCGCCAGCCAGAACGGGCGCTGCGGCTGCGATAAAAAGGCGCCAAGGGCGGATTTTCTGATTAAATAAGCCACCGTGCCGGCGAAATAATTACGGTACGGATAGGCATATTTGAAAGCACAACCGCTGATCGGCCGGCGTAAACAGGAAAAGGTGGTCGGGTAATTGATTTCCAGTTCCCAATGGTTAAAGGCGGGAATTTTCGATTGCCCGATTAAAATAATATCCGCCCCGATCCGTTGCCGTATAATGCAATCCAGATTCGCCTGAAACGCCGGCGCCAATAAAGCATCGTCCTCACAGATCAGACAATATTCGTCCGCGGCGATACCGTCGTCTGCCGCAATCAGGCGATACACCGCCAGATGGCTGAGCGTACAGCCGATTTCGCCTTTGGTCACCGCTCTGCCGTAACGACGTGCAAACTCGTCCGCCGCAAAAAGTGCGGTCAGTTTTTCGTCGGTTTCCGTCATGGTATTGATGGCGCTGAAAACCCGGAAATCGCGGGTATCGGGCTGGGCAAAAAACAGCTCGCGGCGGTGAGCGTCTTTATCCAAGGAAATCAGATATTTTTTCATTTCTCTTCCTATTTCTGGTTCGCTTGTCAGCAACTATCCGTTATGTCGGCATCGGCGCTTACACCGATTGTGCGACCGGAAATTTATAATAATACACAATGGAAATCAGCAAACGTGTCAGACTTGCGCCGATTAACGCATAGCCGACGCCGTACAGGCCCTGCGTTTTAAAGCAGAAAAACAGCAGCACCAGCACGAAAATCGAGATCAGCTGACGGGTGAATAATAACACCTGTTTGCCTAAAATCAGCATATTCTGCGACAGCACCCAAGACAATCCCGCCAGAATCGAATTAATGATAAACAGCAACAATGCCGGCGCAGCCTGCGCATAACGGGCGCCGAAAAAGAAGGTGACGACCGCTTCGGCCAAAACCGGCACAATCGCCACCGCACCAATGCTCATGGCAGCGATCAATACTAACACCGGCTTAATCCGGTTGATGTTATTCAGCAGGCCGGAATAATAATAATCCGCCAGCATATTGATGAATTTCGTCAGCAACGCATCAAACGCGATGCACACCGTATAAAGTCCCAGCGTGTAATTGCCCATTAGCGACACGATCAGAAACTTATCCAGATTCACCGTGGTGGCGCCGAAAGTTTGCAGCAGATTCTGTTTGATCCAGTTTTTGCCGAAAAAACGCAAATCAATGGCGGTAATCTCATTTTCGCGTTTGAACTTCGTCTCAATTTTGCCCAGATAATATAAACAGCACAGCGCCTGCACGGCGGTCAGCGCCGTCAGCAGATACACCACCGCGGCGATATGCTGTTCGCCGAACAGCATATAATACACCCCGTACAGTAACACGGCTAAAATCGGCTGTTGTAGGGAAAGCAGGCGATAAACGCCCAAATTGGCGTCGATTTTGCTGTTTTCCAGCGTAATGGTCAGCACCGCGGTCAGCACCACATTGAGCACAAACAGGGCATGCAAATCCGTAATGTTAAACAGACACAAAGCCAGCACGGCAACCAGCGCGGCGATAATCAGAAAGCCGAATACATAATAGCGCCAATAGTGATATTGTTTGCGGCGCATGCACAATGCCAGCGCAAAACCGACCCCGCCGGCGCCCACGGTCACCACATAAGTGACGGCGGTCACAAATAATTGGAATGCGCCGCGTTCGTCCACGGTCAGCAGGTGAGCCAGCAAAAAGGAACTCACCATCGTCAGCCCGGTACTGACAATCGTGACCAGCAGCAGGCTGAGCAGGTTGCGATGATTACCGTTCATATCGTGTTGCGAAGTCGATCGCGTTCGTCCATTGATTGTAATAAGCGGAATTTTTGCCGTAAGAATTATCGCATACCTGATTCGGCAATTCTAACAGGCAGGAAAAGATATGCCCGTGCAGCCGGCTGGTCACGACGGTGTCATAACGCAGAAATTCCGCCCGCGCCCGTTCAATCACATTCAGCGTGTGGCGATACCACATCGCATTCACCCAATTTTTCACGAAGGTCAAATGCAATTTATTGGCAACCCGCGCCAGACGGCCGCACAGCAGTTCATAGTTGACATCTTGCTTGCTCAGAATATCTTCCCAGTCTTTCACCGCGGCATGTGGCGGCAGTGTGGCCTGAATGTCTTTTTCCAGCCGGCTGGCTTCAATATCTTTGCGTAAAAAATACAGAATATTTTCTGTTGATTTTTGCACCGCACTTTTCACTTTCGGCGTCAGCACGCCATACAGCTGATGGGCCATATCGGGCGATAAAAATACTTTATCGGAAAATTTACCCTGCATTAATTCAAAGGTCGCCTTATCGCGCGCCAACAAATAGCAATCGCGGTGAGCGGAAAAAATCGCCGCCGATTTTTCCAGCGCCGCCTGATCGGAAAAATACGCCGTTTGCGGCAGCACAATAATCCGGTTATGCGGAAACGCCGCCACCAGCGCTTCACGCAGACGCTGAATAGCCGGATACAAATCGCCGAAATTGCCGCCGCCGTGGCACAGCAGCGTGGTGGTCGGCTTGACATATTTTTTCACTTCGTCAAGAGCAAAACTCTGCAAACAGCGCCGCAGGCGGACATGCACGCCGTAATCGTTAAAAAACCGTTCCGTACCGGCATAAATCAACAGATCCCCGACGTTTAAATGCAACGGGTAATCAAAATACAACACATCGTTTTTATCGATAATCAAGTCAAGAATCTTTTTCAATTCCTGCTTAAGGGAAACTAACACTTCATTCATTTTCTACCCGTTTTACTTGTTACATAACGATCTTCGCCAAAGGGAAGCATTTTAAAGCATAACGCCGACAGGCTTAAGCGTCTTTACAAAATATTCTAACCGCTTTATGCTTGCGCAATCCGCACAACTGCTATTTTGACAACGGACTCGCATGATAGTTCTTTATGGATAAGGTATAACTCTATGTATGCACTGACAAAATTTCTCACCGCGCTGGCACTTCCGCCGTTTAACGTGTTAATTTTATGGCTGCTGGCATTATGCTTCGGCTATCTGGAATACAAAAAACTCAGCTACGCCTGCGGCCTGCTCGGCATCCTGATCCTGTATATTTTCAGTATTCCCTATACTGCGCAAAAGCTACAGGACAGCCTGATCATTGAAGATAATCTGACGCTCGACGATTATAACACGGCGCAGGCTATTGTGGTGCTGGGCGGCGGACTGCGTGACAGCAAAGAGTTGTTCGGCGCCCTTGCCGTGCCGCCGATTCCGCTGGAACGGTTACGCTACGCCGCGTATTTACATAATCAAACGCAGCTGCCGGTTTTAATCAGCGGCGGCAACCCGAACGGCAATTCGGAAGCCAAAATCATGGCGGATGAGTTGCAAACCTTCTTCCATGTCCCGACCCAATGGCAGGAAAAACAATCGCACACCACCGCACAAAACGCCCGTTTCACCCATGAAATTCTGGCGAAAGAAAAGATTAAACGCATTATTCTGGTGACGAATCAATGGCATATGCAACGCGCGAAACTGTTATTTGAAAAACAGGGGTTTGACGTTTTACCGGCAAGCGTCGGCGAAGGCATAACCCCGGCTTATTATCCGCTGAATCTGATGCACTTTATCCCGCAGGCCGGCGCCATGCCCGCCAATATGCAGGCGCTGAAAGAATGGCTCGGCTACTGGAAAGAAAAAACCTTTTAACCCACACCGCCGGCATCGCTTCGAACAATAAAAAGTGCGGTGAAAAATCAAGCTATTTTCGACCGCACTTTACCCGACCGGCAATTCGCTACACCGACCGATTTTAAAAATAAAAAGTGCGGTGAAAAATTACGTTATTTTCGACCGCACTTTACCCGAGCGACAATTCGATACACCGTTCGATTTTAAAAATAAAAAAGTGCGGTGAAAAATCAAGCTATTTTCAACCGCACTTTACCCGAGCGGCAATTCAATACACCGACCGATTTTAAAATAAAAAAGCACGGTGAAAAATTAAGCTATTTTCGACCGCACTTTACCCGACCGGCAATTCGATACACCGACCGATTTTAACATAAAAAAAGTGCGGTGAAAAATTAAGCTATTTTCAACCGCACTTTACCCGCCTTAAAAGCCAAGCCGATTGCACCGACCGATTTTAACATAAAAAAAGTGCGGTTAAAAAACACAAGGAATTTTAACCGCACGTTGTTCAGGTCAGATTACCGGATTACCATTGATAACCCACGCCGACGGAACCGCCCACATCGCCCTGCGTATTGGCATTACCCTGTAGCTTCAGGATCACTTTACCGTTATCGCTGGCGCGGGAATAGCCCACCGCCACGGCGCTTTGACCTTTGAAGGTACCGGCTGATGCCGCCACCATGGATTTACCCGGAATATATACTTGCGGTAAACCGGCTGCGGCATTCGCACCGGCGATACCTGCGCGAAGATCTTTATTGTTACGGTTGAGCCGGTTGTACACATCGCCCATGCTTTGTTTCAGCTGGCTGACGTTCACCGCATCGGTATCCGCCGAACCGCCTTTCACATTGTGGATCTGACGGGCTTCACCGTTATTGCCGGCAATGCTGATTCCGCTCTCGTTGGAAGAGATCGTGGTCGCATTATTGCCGCTGCCGATTTTCACGGAATCGAATGTCGGGTTCATTGAGGTTGCAATGGCGACATCGTTGCCTTTGCGGGTGATCTCAATATTGTTACCGGCATTAATATTCACCGTATTACCGGCTTTCACTTTCGCCGCTTTCGTATCGCTGCTTTCGGTCACTTTACCGCTGCTGCCTTCAACTTTGGTAGAGTGCAGATTCCAGCTGACATTATTCACCGTATTGGCAACGGTGGTCGCATTCACCACGCTTGAACCGTCGGTCGGCGCCGCGACGGTGCCGTTGTCATTCACGGTTAAATCCGTCGTTTTCACGTCATAAGACACGCTGGTGACGCCGTCTTTGGTGGTGACGTTGGCGGAGGTGCCTTTACCGTTCACATAGTTCACGCTGTCACCCGGATTAATCAGCGAGGTGGAACCGTCGCTATTGGTTGTGCGCCAGCCGCTGTTGTTAATCGCGTTGATCACATCACCGGTGGTGGCAATCTTAGTCGGTGTAATATCACCGGATGCCACGCCCGTGGTGGTATTGGTCGTGATATTGCCGGTATCCACGTTATATGTCACGTTAGTACCGTTCACTACCGCAACGGTGCCTGTGCCGTTATTAAAGCTGACGGTCTGATTGCCGACGGTCGTCGCGTTGGCATCATCATTATTGCCCGTCAGTTTCCATTTCACCGATTCCGTCGCATTGGCAATATTATTGTTAATATTGGTGATGTTTTCTTTCAGCTGATCCACATTCACCGCATCCGTGCCGTTTGTACCGGCAGATACGTTGGTGATTTGGTTGCCGCCCATATCCACCGTTGAATTAGGCGCCACGCTGAAGTTATGTACCTGCGTATCACCGGTCACCGTTAAGTTTTTAAAGGTGACGTTTTCTTTCGTTGCGTAGGTATAAGTCACATTGCCGTTGGCATCAACGCTTTGTGTCACCTGCATATTATCACCCGCTTCGAAATTCACCGCTTTACCCGGATTAATCACGGTTTCGGTTGCGCCGCCGGTTGCGGTGGTCGAATTGGTGATCCAGCCGGACTTATTAATCGCATCAACCACATTGGTGGCGTTGACAAAATTAGAGCCGTCGGTGTTATCGGCAACTTTCACCGTTCCGTTCGGATTGGTGGTGACGTTACCGGCTAAGGCGTTCTTCACGTTGGTGGTATTCACGCTTAAGTTTACGGAACCGTCGGTATTATTGGTTACGCTGACGGAATTATCGCCGGACACCAGATTCACATCAAAGGTCACATTCGAACCGCTGACATTGGATTTCGTACCGACACCGTTGACAAAATTCACCTGATCGCCGAATTTAATCTGCGCCGTTTCAGTCCCGGCGTTATTGCCGACTTTCCAATAACCGCTGTTCACCGCGTTGATAATATCGGTCACGGTAGCAAAACCGTCATTGCCCGCCACTAAAGAACCGTTGGTCGTGTTGCCAAAGGATCCGGTTTTTACCGATAAATCGTAAATCGTCTGACCGTTGGCGCCGGTAGAGTTGGTGACGTTTACGGTGTTATCCTTAGATGTCACTTCCGTTTTCGCCGCCGCAACGGATTTATTTAACTGATTCAGATTCACCGCATCCGTACCGTTAGTGCCGTTTGCGACATTGGTAATGGTGGTGTTGCCTGCGTCAATGCCGGTTGAATTGATTGTCACCGGCCCGACCACTACGCTGTCAAAACTTGAGTTCATATTGGTCGCGATAGAGATTTTATTCGCCGATTGGGTAACATTAATGTTTTTACCTGCATCAATCGTCACCACTTCACCCGCTTTAATCTGCTCTTCTGTCGTACCCGTTACATTACCGTCAGATTTTGAAGTCGTCAGATTCCAAGACACATTATTTACCGTATTGACAATATCACCCACGGTCGCCACTTTATTTTCATCACCGCTTTTCGCCGCGGCCGTACCATTGGCATTCACTTGCGAACCGCCGGTGATTACTTCCAGTTTGCCGGTGGTGCTATTGGTGTTAATGGTTGTGCCGTCGGTGTTGACCGCTAAATCATAAATATTCGCACCGGTGGTGGCGTTTTGTGAAACATTGACCGTCACGGATTTATCTTTTGACGTCACTTCTTCTTTAGACGCCGCCACGGATTTATTTAATTGATCCAGATTCACCGCATCCGTGCCGTTGGTGCCCGCAGTCACATTGGTGATTTGCGTATTACCCGCGTCAATACCACTGGAATTAATCGTCACATTGCCGACTTTCACACTGTTAAAGTTGACATCATCGGTCGTGGACAGATTAAAGGTTGTTCCGTTTTGTACAATCTTGATATTTTTACCTGCATTGTAGGTCACGGTTTCGCCGGCTTTCACTTTGGCGGTCGCATTGCCTTCCACCTCACCGTTAGTGCCGTCAACTTTACCCGCAACGGTATTCCACGACACATTATTAATGGTGTTGACAATATCACCGATGGTCGCCACATCCGTGGTGTTGCTGCCGTTCTTAACTTCGGCTGTGCCGTTGTCATTAGTAGTGGTATTACCGCTCACCACTTCCAGCGCACCGGTGGAACTGTTGGTATTGATAGTTTTACCGTCAGTATTAACAGCTAAGTCAAAGACATTTGAACCATTTGCGTTTTGGGTAACGTTAACTTTAATGGACTTGTCATTTGAAGTTACTTCTTCTTTAGAAGCAGCGATTGAGCTGTTCAACTGGCTGACATTCACCGCATCCGTTGCATTGGTACCCGCAGTGACATTAGTAATTGTGGTATTACCCGCATCAATGCCTGTGGTGGAATTAATCGTCACATTGCCGACTTTCACACTGTTAAAGTTGACATCATCTGCCGTGGCATAAGTAAAGGTACCGTTTTCCTGTTTCACTTTCAGGTTTTTACCCGCTTGGAATTTCAGGGTTTCACCGGCTTTCACTTTATAGTCGGCTTTTCCTTTTTGATCTTCAAAATCACTGGTGTCGCTGCCGATTGTCGCTACAAAAGAAGCATTGTTAATTGCATTGGTTACTGTGGTTGCATTAACCAGATTAGCGCCGTCGCCGCCGTCCACTTTTACTGTGCCGTTATCATTAACAGCCAGATTTGTGGTATTGGCAACGATTTTATCGCCGTCCGTTTTAATGGTGGAATTATCCACATTCACACTGTAGGACACATTGGATACCGTACCGTTTTCGGTAACAGTCACATTCGCCACCGTATTGCTACCGTTAACAAAGTTAATCTGATCACCGGCTTTTACATCATCGACTTTAGTGCTGTTGTTATCACCAAGTTTCCAGGATACATTGTTCGCCACATTTACCAAAGTAGTGGCATTTACCAGCTGATCGCCGGCAGTCGCATTATTGGTAATATTCGGTACAACCGCTTTACCGTTGCTGTCCACTGTGGCATTACCGGTAATATTATTACGCACCTGAGTCTCGTTAACCGAAATATTGACATAACGGATATTGTTATTCGTTACCCCGGTAACATTAACCGCACCTTCGCCAACAAATTTCACTTCATTGGCGTTTTTCACCGTATCGGTATAATTATTGCCCTGAGCGGAAACCACCCAGCCCATATTCTGCAGATCACGCACGGTGGCAGCGGAATTTAAGGTCGTTTCCGGTAAGTTGGTTAAATTCACTAACGTCGAGCTGCTTGCAGTTCCGTTCGGATTGGTATTAACGGTTTGTGTATTTAATACCGAACCTACACCGGTAATCTGTGTCGGCTTACCGTTAGTGGTAATATTCAGCGCGTTTACCGGCATATTGCTTGCATTATTGTTTGTGGCGTTTGTGGCCGCTTCCGCACTAAAGTTGACTGTCGGCGCACTGCTGTTTGCCCCATTACCGACGGTCAGCGTGGTGGTATTCACATTATTAAATGTAACATTATCTTCCGTAGCATAAGTGAAAGTACCGTTGTCCTGTTTCACTTTCAGGTTTTTACCCGCTTGGAATGTCAGGGTTTCACCGGCTTTCACTTTGTAGCTGGATTTGCCTTGCTGATCGGTAAAATCAGTTGCATCTTTGCCGATTGTCGCCACAAAGGAAGCATTGTTAATCGCATTGGTTACTGTGCTTGCATTAACCAGATTTGAACCGTTAGCATCATCCACTTTTACCGTGCCGTTGTCATTTACCGTCAGGTTAGTAGTGTTCGCAGTAACTTTGCCGTCATCACTGGTTTTAATAGTAGAATTATCCACATTGACACTGTAAGACACATTGGATACCGTACCGTCATCATTTACAGTCACATTCGACACGGTATTAGTACCGTTAACAAAATTCACCTGATCGCCGGCTTTTACATCATCCACTTTTTGAGCTGTGCTGTTACCCAGTTTCCAGGATACATTGTTAATCGTGTTAACAATATCGCCGACTGTTGCCACACTGCTTGCGTTACTACCATTTGCCACAGCGGCGGTACCGTTAGTATTGGTTGTGGTATTACCCGTTACCACTTCCAATGCGCCAGTCGTAGAATTTGGCTTAATGGTTGTATTATCCGTATTCACTTCAACATTATAAATAGTCTGACCATTTGCCCCTGTCGAATTGGTAACATTAACGGTCTTATTATTTGAAGTCACTTCAGTTTTGGTTGCATTTAACTGGCTAAGATTTACCGCATCCGTTGCGTTAGTGCCGTTAGATACGTTGGTAATTGTCGTATTACCTGCGTCAATGCCGGTTGTATTGTTAATTTTTACCGGGCCGACAGTTAAGGTATTATTAACCGTCACATTGCTGAATGTCGGATTTTCGCTAACGGAATAAGTAAAGTTCTGCCCATCTTGCTTAATCACCATATTGTCACCGGCTAATAGAGTAACGGTCTCGCCGGCTTTAACCTGTTCATCGGATTTAGTACCGGCTTGAGTACCCGTACCGTTGGTGCCTGAAGTGATATTCCAAGACACATTATTCATGGTATTAACAATATCGCCGATAGTCGCCACATCCGTATTATTGCTGCCGTCCGCCACTTTCGCCGTGCCATTACTATTGGTTGTGGTGTTACCGCTAACTACTTCCAGCGCGCCGGTGCTGCTGTTAGTGTTAATGGTTTTACCGTCCGCATTGACTTCAACATTATAAATCGTCTGCCCCTCTGTACCGGTAGAGTTCGTTACCGTCACAGTTTGGTTTGCTGACTTCACTTCCGTTTTAGTTGAATTTAACTGGCTGAGATTCACCGCATCCGTTGCGTTAGTGCCGTTTGCAACATTGGTAATGGTGGTGTTACCTGCATCAATACCTGTGGTGGAATTAATTGTTACATTGCCGACTTTAACGTTCTCAAAACTTACATTATCTTCCGTAGCATAAGTAAAGGTACCGTTTTCCTGTTTCACTTTCAGGTTCTTACCTGCTTGGAATACCAGAGTTTCACCGGCTTTTACCGTATAGTTGGATTTACCCTCCTGATTAGCAAAAGTCGTCGTATTGGTGCCGATTGTTGCTACAAATGAGGCATTGTTAATGGCGTTAATCACGGTGCTGGCATTCACCAGATTTGACCCGTTTCCATTGTCATCAACTTTTACCGTACCGTTATTATTTACTGTCAGATTAGTAGTATTTGCCGTAACGTTGCCGTCATCACCGGTTTTAATGGTAGAATTATCCACCTTCACACTGTAAGACACATTGGACACCGTACCTTCATCATTTGCAATAACGCTCGACACGGTATTAGTACCGTTAACAAAATTCACCTGATCACCGGCTTTCACATCATCAACTTTAGTGCCGCTATTATTACCCAGTTTCCAGGATACATTATTTACATAATCCGTTAGATTATTCGCAACAATATAAAGCTGAGAACCGTTAATCGCTTCGGTAGAGTCGGCAGTGATATTCCCCGCCGCAACATTAATAATTTTGCGTTCATCGCCTTTAGCACCAATGCTGACATATTCGCCGGAATCTACGGTGTTACCTGCAAATCCACCATAGGTAATATTATTTACTTTTGCGGTAGAACAACCGACAACAGAAGCATCGCCTTGCGAAGAATCACCTAAAATTACGGAATCTTTGGTTGTCGCACTCACATTGTTACCCAGCACGCTGGTATTTTGTGCAGCCGAAGAAATGGTATTGTTGTTACCAATGGCACTGGAATTCACGCCGGATACATTGTTGCTGCTACCAATCGCAATAGATTGCATTCCTGAAGCGTTCGCCTCCGTACCGATAGCAATACTATTTTCTTGGCTCGCACTGGCATGATACCCCTGAGCGATGGCACTTTCCCCGCTTGCGTTTGCATTATTACCCAGCGCAATGGTGCTTTCATTGCTTGCATTGGCATAATAGCCGCCGGCAAAAGCATAATCGCTGCTTGCATTAGCATAACTGCCCACAGCTGAAGAATAATTTGCCGAAGCATTGGCACTACCGCCTAATGCCGATGAATAGTCTGCTGAAGCATTTGCATTTGCGCCCAGTGCTGCCGACTGAATGCCGCCGGCTTTTGCCTGACTACCAATAGCCGTTGCATAATCCTTTGTAGCCTTAGCATAATAACCCATGCTTACCGTGCTGTTTCCTGTCGCCAACCGACATTTACCGCACCGGTGCCGGTGCTGTTACCGGCAAGCGCAATAGCAGAATTTCCTGTGGCATTGGCTTTATTCCCCACCGCAACCGCGTTATCACCATCGGCATTGGTATGAATACCGAATGCCAACGCGCCGCCTTGACTGCTTGTATTAGCTGAGTTATTCGCATTGGTTTTAGCACCATAACCGACCGCAATATCATCATTCATTGTTGCATTTGTCGATTCACCGATTGCAACCGTTCTTAATCCGGCTGCTTTAGATTCGTTACCAATAGAAACACTGCCTATACCGGACGCGTTTGAATTAATCCCGATAGCCGTTGCATTTTCAGCGCTGGCTTTAGCCGCAACACCGGCAGCTAAGGCATTATTGGCTGTAGCTCCATCATTTTTATAGTTGTCTTTCTGTGTGCTATTATCATTTACGCTATAGTAATGTACGCCATCGCCGGCGTTTCCGCTCGTTGCCGTTGAAGATATAGTGAAATTGCTGCCACTTTGCGTAATATTAATATTATCCCCGGCAATAAAGGTTACCGTTTCACCCGGGTTAACTAATTCCTTGCTTGAACCGGTATTCGTTCCTGTGCCGGTTTTGTTAGAGGTTGCATACCAACCGGTGTTTTTCACCGCAGCAGCCACATCCGCAACCGTTGCCACACCGGTCTGTGTGCTGTTGGCAGCGATAGTACCATTATTGGTTGTATCAAAACTGCCTTGTTTAACATTTACTGTTACCGTTGCATTAGCACCGCTGTCTTTTGCTTCAGCAACAACTTCGGTTAAATTACCATCTTTAAATTGGATATGAGAATTATTATTAATACGCGCAACAGAGCTATCGCTCGTGTTATGCACATTAAAGCCCATATAATTTAAAACATGATAAAGCTGTGAACCGTTAATCGCATCGGTAGAATCATTAGTCACCCGACCCGCTGCCACATATTGAATCTGGCGTTCGGAACCGTTAGTACCGATAGCCAATACGCTGGTACCATTGGCTTTACTGGCAGTCATAATCGTATCACTGCCAGTCGTCGGTATTGTTACCGCCTTATAAGTTCCGGCATATTCCTTGGTTTCATTCACCCCTGAAGCATTTAAAAAGGTCACATTGGTGGAAGACTGTTCATTATTAAATGCCCCTGCTACCGATTTCGCCCCTAACGCCACCGATAGCGCAGAAGTATTACTGACCGAAGACGACTGACCAATAGCAACGCCTAAATCGCCATAAGCATGGCTATAGGTCCCAAGAGATACGGAACCATGACCTTCAGACTGGTTAACAGTCACTGTTGGGATTCCTACACCATTGCCTAGCGTTCTAGTTCCTTGAGTAGTACTTGCCCCAGATGAACGTCCGATAGCAATAGATCCTGCTTTCGACGTTGCCGCCAGCACCCCTTCCGCAATAGAACTTTTTGCTCCGGCTCTAGAAAATGCGCCTACGGCTAACGCATAGTCACCTTCCGAATAAGCCCCATTACCAATTGCCGTACTGGAGGCAACTAGTCCATTCCCTTTGCTTTTTGAATTAGCCGTGGCACCGGCACCAAATGCCAATGAGTCGGAACCGGCAAAAGCATCTAACCCAATAGAAACCCCAGAACCTACCGTAGTAGCATTATAACCAATCGCCATACCGCCGGCAGTAGTGCCACCCTCACTATCCGATGTGGTAACTGTTGAAGTATTAACAACCTTAGACCCCTTACCAATTGCAACTTCCATATCAACATCGGTTGAACTTGTTATGTCCCCATCAATGTTAGTCGCCGTTGCCGCCAGTGCCGCCCCGCCGATTAAACAGCCGCCCGCCGCTGCAACTGAAAGTGCTAACACCGCAACGCCTTTTTTCCGGCCGGAAGAGGATTTCGTTTTCCCTTTCGCTTTATCTAATTCCGAAACAGCAACCCAGGTTTGTGTAGCATGATTCCAAATTACTTTAAAAATTTTGTTCATTATATGATCCTTAATTGAGATAAAAGTGAGAGCGCGCCGCATGTACCGGAGGGAGTGAAGACTAAACCTTCCCTGTTTTTATCCTTTTACATTGAAATGCCTGATGATGTTTTGAGGATATGATTTTTACGCTGAGGATAACACGATGACTAACTCTAAAATCCCTGCCATATTATAGACAATTAGTTTTTATTCAATTAAGAACGCCAATATTTGCACTTCTTTACATAACCTGAAACAGATTTTAGAAATCATGCGTTTCTTATTCATTTAAATGAATTTTTTTCATTTTAATTGACACAATTCAGCACCGAATCCCCCCAGAAAAAGCCACACCCCACCGCTCGAATTTCCGCCTTAACGAAGGTTCCGGGCAATAAGTCATTACCTTGCGGATTTCGCTAACCCTGCTTATTATTTTGATGAAAGTGCGGTCAATAAATTCCTGGTTTTCTCTCAATTATGTCCGCACTTTTAAAGGATACCCGCTCTGATTTTTAAGTTATCGGAAGAACATCCGAGCGGGTTGGATAGTAAAAATTAACGTTAAAAGATCAACTAATTGATTAGCACCTCGTTTTTGATAGACTAATGTGTTAGTCAATCAAAATTAACATTAAAAGATTGACTAATGGATTAGCGCTTCGTTTTTGATCGACTAATGTGTTAGTCAATCAAAATTGACGTTAAAAGATTGACTAATGGATTTGAGCTTCGTTTTTGATCGACTAATATGTTAGTCAATCAAAATTGACGTTAAAAGATTGACTAATGTATAAACAGAATAAATCAGGAGAGAGCTTATATGCTAAATTTGGATAATGCAGTAACTTACCATTACGGTAAATTCCCTCCACAACAACTTGAATATACTAAATTTATATCACAGCTACTTAATGCGACTTCAGCACTTGCCAGATACGATCAATGTTTGAAAAGTATGAAAAATAGTGAGATTTTACTTGCCCCACTAAGAAATCAAGAAGCCGTCATTTCTTCCAGAATGGAAGGTACGATTAGTACGATGGATGAAATTTTACAATATGAGGCAGATTACGGAGACAGTGAACAATATTCCAGTGAAGTTAGGATGGATGTCATAGAAACGATACTTTATCAAAGAACATTAAAAAATGCACAAAGAGCTATTTCACAGGGCTACCCACTAAGTAAATCAATGATTAAAACGATGCATCAACAGTTACTGTCTTACGGACGTGGGGCAAATAAATCTCCCGGTTATTTTAAAAATGAACAAAACTATATAGCTGATACCGGAAGAAAAAATATTTTATTTGTACCGATATCCTCAATCGACTTAGAATCCGGATTAGATAATTTATTTAACTATATTAATACTTCAGAAGATCCAGAACTAGTAAAAACAGCTATCACACATTTAGAGTTTGAGGCTCTGCATCCATTTAAAGATGGTAACGGCAGAATAGGAAGAATGTTAATTACTTTAATGCTATGGTCTTCTAAGCAAATATCGGCACCTCATTTTTATATTAGTGGATATTTAGAGGATAACAAAAACATCTATATAGATATGATGCGTAATGTTTCAAAAACGGGTAATTGGGATGATTGGTGTGGTTTCTTTATTAAAGCAATAGAAGAACAAGCGATTAAAAACCTGGCTATATCAGAAAATATACAAAATCTATATGAACAAATGAAAATCGAACTTACTAATATTCTTTCATCAAAATGGACAGTCAATGTATTAGATTTTATATTTACTAACCCTGTATTTAGAAATAAGAATTTTACTTCTAAAAGCGGTATTCCAACCGGAACCGCAAATAAAATCATAAGTACGCTGGTAGCAAATGATATTTTAGTTCTAAAAGACAAAGCATCTGGTCAAAGATCAGCACTTTACTCCTTTGAACGTCTAATGAAACTAGTGAGAGTATAATAATTAAACGCATCTAGGGTAGCTCCCGAAAGCAAGAAACCTTATCTTGTTGGTGCGTTTCTATCAATAGGAACAATTATTGGTTTTGGCCGCACGAACTTAAATCCGCCGGTAAAAGCCAATCAATTCCCGCATCCGATCCGCCTTTCACAAAACGTTATCCGCTGGAATTTAGAACAAGTGAACGCGTGAATTGAAAAACAAAAATCCGCGCAGGCTTAAAGAGAGGAAATATGATAACAACTAAAACTTAGGAAAGCCTTGAAAATACAGGCTTTGCGGCATATTTAGTAAAACGCTGTTTTAACGACTTAATAAAATCCTACTAAACGTACTAAAACTCAAGGATTGAGTAGTATCGCATTGGTGCGCATTGGATAATAAAAAGCCTTGAAATGAGTATTTTCAAGGCTTTTCGGTGTTCTTTGGAACGTATAAATTGTTAAATTGGTGCCTGAGCGAGACCTGATCTAAGTCAAATAAAACCTTGTCATTACTGAATTTTAATTTTCTAAAACTTCAACCGTATAACTAAACGTATAACTAAATCAAAAAGTCACCTATTAAAACGGCTATTATTTATACAATCTAACCGCGGCAAAATTGAGGAGGTGTAAATCGTCTGCGTAAATTCTACCGGCGATAATTTTAGGCGGGCTTAAAATTGCGTTCACCTCTAAATATATTAGTCTATTAAACATGAGGCTCTAATCAATTAGTCAATCTTTTAACGTTAATTTTGATCGACTAACCGGTCCATTTTTGGTCTCGTTGTTTTCCTTAAATTGAGGTTAAGTCCGCCGTTGGTGGATGTTGGGGAATGTCGAAAGGATTGCGTGATAGTTTCCGGAAAATGAAAAAGGTACTCCTAGACGGGGTGGGTGTTCCACGGGTTTAGGCGCGCGCGGTTTTCGGCAGTTTTTCGGGTTTTAAGGCATCATCATCTTCCTTGACAAAACTTAATTTGAGGTTCGCAAAATCCTAATTTGGATTTCGTTTATTACTTAATCAAGTGTTCGTGTTATACGAATGCTTTAATATTTTCATATGGTAACGGTTCAACCGGCTGCATCGTAAAGGTATTTCAACCGTGGCCGTAGCTCTCCTCAAATTTGAGGGCGTTATATTGCCTCGCGCGCGCGTACTGCTGACAAAATTCGAATTTTTGCGAGTCCATAAAAAAGGGCTATAAAAACTGTAATAGCGATAAAACGGAGTTCCGAGGGCGGTATTTAAGACTTTTCCCTTGAACTTTTTACCCGCCCCTCCCTAGTAAAATCGGCTTGGTTCTCGCGCGCGCGTACTGGTCAAAAAATTCCAATAAAAAAGGCTCAATGCAATGCACTAAGCCTTTTCAATCCTTTTCCCTACCAAGTCATCTTTAATTTGCGCCCTTGCTGAACACAATCTTTTAAGTAAAGGTTAATCAATGTTTGATAGGGTAATTTCATTTCTTCTGCCAAGCCTTTGAAATAATCTATGGTTTCGTCTTCAATGCGAATGGTAACCACTTTTTTAGATTTTAGATTATTAGCATAAGGATTTTTAACTCCCTTGCTGAAGTCATATTCTTCTCTCATCATTGCCCCCTGTATTGGTTGATTTCTCGTTTTGTTGCCTTTCTTGCTGAAATAATCCGGATATTGTTATCTCGTTCACAATGCACCACTACAAGCACATTACTTTTTTCACTACGTCCCAACAATAAAAAGCGCTCTTCTAAGAATGAATGATCCGGATCAGGAATTAATAACGCATTGTCATCATAAAAGACGGTGATAGCTTCGTTAAAATTAATTCCGTGCTTTCTTTCGTTAATTTCTGCTTTGTGTTTGTCCCACTCAAAGCCCTCAATGGAAAACATAGCTACCCTTTATCGATTAAAGAATAAATACATTATATTTACACTGACACAAAAAGCAATGTTAATTTAGAAAAGTTTCACCTATGAATCAGCGTGAAGATTTCCTGCGCAAAAAAAATAAAAAAAAGTGTATATATAACAGAAAAATGCCGGGATAACCGGGATAGCGGGATAAACGACTAAATATTATTATTTTTCAAATAGTTAATTTTTCAATTTTATCCCAAAGCACCGGGATAAACTGGGATAAAACCGGGATAGAAAATAATTGATTAAAAAATAAGCGGGATAAAATAGGCTAAAATCGGGATAAAAAGGGTCAAAATCGGGATAAAAATTTAAATATCGGGATAACTTTTTCATTATATCTCATTGTTTTTATTGAATATCTTGTTAGTTTTCTCTGTTTTATCCCGGTTATCCCGGTAAAAAAATCCCTCCTATATACAATTTTTTTCGTTGGTGGATAAAAAAAGAGCAAATCATTTCTGATCTGCTCTTTGATTTTTGATAGCCTGCACCTTTTAAAATAGGCTTTTTATTCCTTTTCTTCCTCTCCCTCCGGTTCTGTGATTGGAATTAATACATAACATCGTGTCTGTTTTTTATCTACACTAGCCGGAATGCGCACTCTGAATCGTGGCGGCGTTTCATTAGAACGTTCTAACATTCCAGCATTGAATAATATTTCATTCGCCTGTTTCTCATTAAATCCCTTAATCACATCTTCTAAATAAACCTGCGGATAAATAAAAAACTTCTCTTTATCGTTTCGTTCATTGACTAATAACCGATAACCTGCCGTATCGTTCGGCTCTTTCTGATTCGGATTAAGGGGAATTTCAATAAAGCGTGCCCCATACCTTAAAAGCCAGCCGTTCACCTGTTCAATAATTTGCTTCTCTTCCCTTGAGTGTAAACCGTACTCATTCACCCATTCATTGAAACTGTGTAAAAGTGCGGTCTGATTTTCCGTCGTTTTCCAGCCGGTTAAATGGCCGGCCATCTGCAGCGCGGTTTCCAGTATCGCAAATCGCCCGGCCACCCGTTTAACCTGCGGGCTGGCATCATTCGGTAACATGGTTTGCCATTGTTCGGCATAGCGCTGATATGCCGCCACCACCGCGCTTTTATTTTCTAATAGCCACATAATCCACGCTTTGCCCATTGTGCCATGGTAACGCTTCGCCATGGCGTTTAAATGGTCTGCATGCGCTTTGCCATTGCCAAATTGATAAAATTGCTCTGCCGGTGTGATAGGGATATTTAACAAGCGCACCAATTGCCCGGCATTGGTTCGGATATGATCTTGTTTGAGATATAACTCTAAATCCTGCTCCCCGGTAGAAAAGGCAAGAATGCGCCAGCGGTTTAACTCTCGGTTTCCGCCCTCCTTTGCCCCTTGAATTTTCCCCACGCCGTTAAATAACGCGTAGGCGGTTTGCTCAACGTGCTTTTTGCTTGCCCCTTGTCCGATTTCATCAAGGGGAATAAAGCCATCATTGCGCGCGGCGGCTTCGTTAATTAGGCCTAGGCTGGTGCCGTTCCATGATAAGCGTATTATGTCCGGCTCGCCATAGATTGAGCTGGCGATATTGGCTATTGTGGTTTTCCCGGCGCTGGATTTTCCGAATAAATGCACGCCGAAACTCTCCACCCCAATTAAGCCAATCAAAGGGGCGCTCAATGCGCACGCCACGCCCAACATCATGGAATGATTGCCTTGAAGATATTGCCCGATTTCCTGCTGCCACTGTGCAAGCGTTCCCTTTGCCTGATAGCCGGCGCCGGTGGCGGATTTGTTGTTAAAATAGACCGGTTGAGCCGGCTCGCCCAGCACTTCACCATTCGGCAAAATGTAAGCATTAAAATCTGCCTGCCAGCCGGTTTCATTCACAATCTGATAAATCGGCTTGTTCTGCGTGTCTTGGAGATAATCCGCCAAATAAGGCTTGAGCCGTTGATTATTCGTGACCCTCAAGCCCTGTTGTTTGAGCAGTTGCCACCCTGCACGCTCGCCAATCTCTGCCCATGGAAGTGCGGTCAAAGTCGGCTCAGTTTTTCCCTGTGGTTGAAAGGAAAGCATCGAAAAATGCTCACTTTCGGAAATGCCCACGCCCACCACCTCCACACAATCGGCCAGCCATTCGCATTTCTCGGTCATCTCGCCCGTATCCTTGTCTAACTTCGGAATCACCCTGAAAAGCCCCGCTATGCCGTTTTCTGTGCGTTTTTCAGTGTAAGGCTGATGATGATTTCGGGTTGATTCGCAAATGAGCTGAATTTCACCGTGATAGGTTTCGCCCTTGCGCAAGCGTTGGATATATTGGCTCACATCCTCCAACACGTCCCCCGCCTCATTGCAATAAACCACGCTTTCGGCGCGGGTCGTTCGGGCAAGATTTAAATAGACTTGTTCCGTCAGCGCAACCGATAAGGCTTGCCCATTATTGGCTTGAATCAAGCGGATAGTTCGGGCGTTTTTCGGAGCAAGGCGATATTGCTCAATGCTTTCCAATATCTCCCCATCCACCACCACGCAAGGGAATTTAGCCGCCGTGTCGCCTAAGGCATTTTCGAGGGCGATTTCATCCGCACTTTTGCCCAATTCATTAAAGTGCTTGGCAATATCCCACGCTTGCGACCCCAAACAGATAGTTACCGGGCTTTCACCGGTAGGATCTTGCTGTTTTAAGTAAGGGGCGTTTTTTAGTTTAGCCATTGTTTCCCCCCTCTAACAATCGTCAAGTTCTAACATTTGTCGTCTGGCTTCTTTGTAAAAATCCAGATCTAACTCAATACGGGTTGCAGGGATATTCTCCCCTTGTAGCTCTAGCGTTTTTCGATCAAAGCCTAATAACTTTGCCTTGCCCATTGTCGCCTGCACGGCGATATTAAACTGCTTTTTACTCAATGCGCCTTTTCGTGCGGTCTCTAATTCGTCCAATAGATCATCTATGGTTAAATTATGGCGTTCTTGATGAGTTTGTTTTAACTCTTCGACCCTTAGGGCGATCTTAGGGTTCTTTTGACTATTTAATAACTTAACGGCCTCCACATTAACAGCCTCATTACTCATTCTTGAGCAATCATAGCTTTGCCGATAGGCTTCACTTGCATTCCCCAGCTCAATATACAGCTGACAGAATTTTTCTTGTTTAGGCGTTAATTCTGATAAGCTCATTGTTCAACCTCCTCGCTCTCATGCACTAAATAAAACCCTTTACTTGATGATTCTTCAGCCTGATCAAGAAAGTGGCTGACTGCGCTTAATGCTGTGCGAATAACGCTTGCAGACGTCATAAAATCATCTGTTTCATCATCTTCTATGTTGTCATGCTGGATTAGCGTTAAAATGGCTTTCGCATAAGAAATTGAGCGTTCAACCTTGCCGGCCTCCACTATAGGCAGTGCGCGGTGTGTAGGAATTTGATTAGTCATTTTTACCCCCTGTCATAAATGCGACGCGATCGCGTAAACGGTTCATTCTTTCCACCAGCAAAGCATTAATGCCATGCAAGGATGATTCAATCTCTCCGGCTTCCAAGCTGTTAAAATCAGCTTTGGCCAAAACATGAATTAAGCACTCAATCTGGCCAAGGCGATTGATTTCGTTATTCAGTAAATCAAATTGAAACTGATCGACGTGTTGATTACGCATAAATCCCCTCCATTTGCTGAAAATCAAAGACAATAGGGGCATTTTGGGCGGGGTTTCCGCTTGGGGTTTGAAAGGTTTTCATTTTGAATGATCTCTTAACAGTATTAGTAAATGATTTGCCAACCTGTAAAAGGTGTGACAAGGCTTCAACTACCGCTGTTAACCGGCTCGCCTTATTCGTGCGGATATACTCCGCCTTATTTCGACGTATAGACCTTGCCACAAATTCAATAAATGATAGGGTGTGCGCCGTTGGCTCATACCCATTGAAAGGAATTTGAGGTATAAAAAATCCGCAAGTCTTACGGGTGCGGTGACCGTTAACAGTAGTAGTACCGCAAATACTACCCATAACCGCGGATTTAATCAAGGATAAATTACGCATAGCTCACCCCCGAAAAAGTGCGGTCATTTTTAAGGTTGATTTTGCCGGCAAGGATTAACACGAACTCGCGGGCTAACATCGCGCGGGCCTGTAGTTCGCTGTCGGCATTAATGCGGATTTTCTGAATTTGATTGGTTAAATCGGTGCGACGTATAGCCGCAAAAATGAATTGGTACATTTGCGTAACTCCACTGAATAAATTTTCAAGAGTTACCGCTTTAAGTTTCGAGGCTTGTTGGCGGTAACGTGTAACGGGCTCGAAAACTGCGATCAGTGGAACACAGCAAAGGGCGAAACCTTTCCCGCTACACGCTACCATAGATAGACGCGCTAGGCGTTCTTTAGGTGTGTGTAAATCACGCATAAAAAAACACGCTTTCGGCGTGCTATGCGCCACTGATAAATTGTTCGAGTTTCGAGGCTCGGCAATCGTTTTTTGCGATTGCGGGGAAATAATGCCAAAATTGACCGCACTTTGTAAAGTGGTTTTTGAAGATTTTTGAAAAGTCATTATGTTTCCTTGTGACTTGGCAAAACTCATTTTTGAGGTTTGCTTTAAATTCAAGAGATTAGCTCGTATCGCGCGCGCGTACTGCTCCCGAAATTCGGTTTTCCCTTCATCATTTCTCTTATTTGATGAGGTAATACCCAAAGGCAAAAGCCACCGCTAATAGCGCAATGCCTCCGCAGCATAAGAAAAATTTAATTCCTGTTGATATTGTTTGCCCTGCTTTATCTGCACCGTTCTCACTCATATTTCCCCCTATGCTGTCAACTGCTCGCTTAAATAGCGCCGGCTTAATTTCTGCAACTGTGCCTTGCGTTCTTGATACGGCATATCTAAATTGATAAGACTTGCATTAGTTTTTAATAAGAGTTTGAGCAAGGTCATCTGATTCACATTAAAACTATCTCGCACTCTGCCTAAAATTCCGCGCTTAGCTTTCCACTGTCGCACGTTCTCACCTAAGACAAGGCTATCTATAAGCTCGTGATTAATGCTGAAATGGTGCGGTTTTGGGGCTTTTCCTTGTCGTTTAAAACTGGCTTGAATGGCATCCGTCATTTCTCGGTTATGGTCTATTGCCGCCAGCCGTGCCTGTGTTTTGGCCAAAGTGTTTTTATAAACCTTAGGCGCAACCTGTTTTAGCTGTTGCTCTGCCTCGATAAAGTGCTGACGAATAGCCCGCCCGATTTCATTTTTCTCCATCAAGCAAAGGTGCTTGGCGGTGTCTAGGGTGATGATATAGTCAATGAGTTTTTGAGGTCGTGCCATTGATGAGTGTTTGTTTTTTGAGCTCGCCAAAACGGGGGAGCTCAAATTCTCTACAATGGCAAAATCTTGATTTTCGATAAAACCGGCTTGCTTAATTCGAGCTTTAATCCAAGTTGAATAATCACGACCGACTTTCAAAAGTCTATGCACATCTCGGGCATTAATGCCTTGGTTTCCACCATCAAGAGCTTGTGTTGTTTGTAGTAAGTTAATAATCTCTGTTTTCATCTCGTTTCCTTCTAAATTTTTGTCATAACATGTTGGGTTTTGCTGGTGGCCAGTCGTTCAAATTCTTGGCGTAATGCTTGAATATCCATTAAGGCAAGGTTGGCCATCTCATTAATCAGGTTAAAAACCTCATTCGGCTGCACGGGTGTTTTTGTGCCGTCAGGATTGAGAGTTGATACATGGCCGGTCATGGCTGAATTTGAAAATTGCTCTATACGTTCAATAATCGCGTAAATTCCCCATAGCGTCGCCTTGTTGCGATTTTCTTCGTTAATTTGAATATTTGCATTACTCATCATTAAAACCTCTCTATGCCCGTTATATTAAGGATTTTGTCTTATGGCGTTTTCATGCAATACATAAACGCCCACGCGGTGAGTTAAGCCGGTTAAATCGGTTTCATCTCGGTAAAAGGTATCAATCACATAACCTTGCTCCCGTAGCTCTTTCACCCTTGCCGGCGGGTAATAAATCCCCTTGGCTCTTAATTCGTGCGTACTATGCGGCCGGCGGCGTAAACACTGCAGAATGAAAATCTGCTGTTCATAAGTGCTGGTGGTGTTAATTGCTTCCATTGAGCCGCCTTATGAGTTGATATAGGCTTGAATGTCGGCTAATCGCCAACGGGTGGAACGACCGCACTTTTTCGGCTGCGGAAAAATGCCGTCTTTAACATGTTTGTAAATGGTGGTGGTTGAAAAGCCGGTAATAGCTTTCACATCTTCAAGGTTAAGAAGTTGTTTTGTGGTGGGTTGTGTAGTGTTTAATGTTTCCATTCTTGCGTTCTCCTGTATTGAAGTTTGTTTTTGAACGCGCACATTAAACTACTGGTTTTTAAAAAAGTATTGATTGAAAGAGTTTTAAAAGGGTGCAACCTTTAAATAATAAAAAAGGGGTGCAACCCTTTACAGATTCACCCCTTGGAATATTAATAAAGCTTTATGTAGTAAGGTTGAAAAGGGCTCTAGCCTTTTTCTTTTCTACCTATAAATTTAGCTTTTAACGGTCTCGTGATTTTCTGAATAGCTTCCGCATTTGTGTTACTAATCTCGGGGAAATTTTCCCTAATCCAATTTTTTATATCGTCCGCATTAGCGATAGTATCGGGCTGTGTTATGTCGTGATTTATCCAATATCGCTGTATAACGGCAAAAATAGCTTTTATTTCGGTGGTTGTGTGTCCATAAATAGAAAAATCATCATAATTCACTGCGCTTTGCTTTTGTGGTTGGCTTTCAAGTTCTATGATTCGTGCTTTTAGCCCTGCATTTTCAGCACGTAGTTCTTCTATGATTTCAGGTTTCATCAGACTTTGATCTGTTTTTATTGTTTGCATTGGGTTGTATGGCGGCAATATCCACTTATAACCATAGTGTTTAGCCCATCTTTCAAGTTCAGAATGCCCAATTGATAAACTGTCATGATGATAATCGTAGTCAGCGGGTATTATTTCCCCGTCTTTAATTTCACCTGATTCTATAGCTCCTTTAAGCGCCATAAATATTGGATAAAATCCATCATTCATAACAAAATGAGTTGGATTTTCTCCTTGTAACAAAGTTACCGCCTGTTGTTCATTGAAATAAGCCATTGAACAATACGGCAATAATTCACTAGATATTTCTTTTTTAAAATTAAATTTGCATGTTTTTACCCCCTTAAGCTCAACACCTAAAGCCGTTTCTAGTTCAGATTTGTTTACATATAAATTCTTTGCTTGCCATTCTTCAATTAACATCTTTCACCCCATCAAAACGGAATATCATCATCAAAATCTAAACCTTGTTTTTTATAGCCCTGGTTCTTATTTATTTTCAACAAATAATCATTCAAAGGCTTCTCTTGTAAAGTTAGACGCGGTTTAATCCCGGTGTGATATTGGTAAACTTTTACTTGTTTTTTCTCCTCTTGTAGAATTGAGTGAATTTGATAAGTCGCATTGATGATATCTTGGGAATTAGCAAATTTAAGCAAATCAAAAATACTTACAAATTCATCTTGCTGCTCTTCACTATTTGAAGTCATAAAACGCCCCTTAACGTTGCCCTTATTTGAGGAAGTGCGACAAATAGCAATAAGGGTTACTATCTTTCAGCGTGGTTAATTACGCCCCGCCTAGTCGCACCTGTTCGGCTTGTTAATTTTTATTGACTCTTATTGTTTCATACGTTTTTATACAGTTCAATACTGTATAAGTGAATTTTTAAAATAGTAAAATGTAGTAAAAACCTAGCGCACTCTAAGCCACAATCTTTAAATGCGGCGTGATAGCTTGAAGTTGACATTGTTCCACATAATCGCCCCACTGCTGTAAAGCCTGTTTGCGGTGTGATAAATATTCGGCTTCGTTGTAAACGCCCCTAATACCTTTAATCGTGTGAGCTAAACACATTTCCACCACATCAGGAATTACGCCTTTTTCATGTAGGTAGGTACTGGCAATTTTCCTTAAACCGTGCGCGGTCTGCCTATTCTTATAGCCCATGTTATCCCTGAGCGCTTTGTTGGCGGTCTGGCTATTGAAATAGCCCTCTTTTGCTCTCATGCTATGAAACAAGTAAGGGGAATTTCCCGCCAGTCTTTTGATTTTCTCCAGTAACGCTTTAGCCTGCTTAGAAAGCGGAACTAAGTGCGGTTTGTTTGCATTGGCTTTAGTCTGCTTCATCTTATGCGCCGGAATAGTCCATAATCCTTTATCCTCATCAATATCTGCCCATTCGGCAGTGACAGCTTCATTCGGTCTAACCATAGTAAGCAGTTGCCAGCGGATAAGATATTTTGTCAAAAGGTCAGTGGCGGAATTATCCAAGGCTTCAAGAAATGCCGGCAATTCATCAGGTCTAATACTCGGGTTTCTCCCGCGCTTCGGCGCCTCAAAAGCGGTTGCGATTTTTTCGCAAGGGTTAAACGGAATAAGAAACAACGAATAAACCGCATAATTTAAGATTGCATTGAGCAGTTTTACGGCTTTGCGGTACATTTCCGCCTTACCTTGTCTATAGGGAATTTCTAGCGCTATCTTCGCCGTTGCCGGCGTAATATCACTAACAGGATAACCAGCCAACACGGGCAAAAGATAACGTTCGACAATCGCCCAATATTTCTTCAGGGTTAATGTTTTGATCTTGTCCTTCTTGCTTTCTTTCCAATGTTCCGCCACCGCCTGAAAGGTGCTTAATAGGCGATTCTGCTCCGCTTGTTCTGTTTTAATCTTGTACTGTTGCGGATCGATATTCTGTGCAAGCAAAGATAAATATTCTTCTCTGACTGCTCTGGCTTGCTGTAACGAAATATCGGGGAATTTTCCCACGCCTAACAATACCCGCTTCTTTGGGCTCATCAACGGCTTGTAATAATTAAACCGCCATAACTTTGAACCGTTTGGCTTCACCAACAAATAAAGCCCTTTCCCGTCCGATAGTGTGTACTCCTTTGCTTTTGGTTTCGCGTTGTTAACCTCAGTATTTGTAAGCGGTTTGGTTAAACGTGCCACTTCAAGCCCCTATTTTTCTGTTATACCGTTAAATTTGAATAAATCCTTTTTAGAAAAGGTTTCATCAGTTTTTAGTTATACTAATTTTTGAAAACTCAAAACATATAACTAAGCATATAACTAAAATTAGCGGCTGTAAACGTAAGAACACGCAAAAAGAAATAAGACTAGAAAAGATAGAAATTTAAGCAAAGCCAATAATAACAAGGCTCTTAAATAAGAAGACGTAAGAAAAAACACAATAAAAAAAGACCGCAAAAATGCGATCTTTTCTAAATTGGTGCTCTGAGCGAGACTTGAACTCGCACGTCCTACGGACACTACCCCCTCAAGATAGCGTGTCTACCAATTCCACCATCAGAGCGAAATACGAGGTTTATTGTGGAATATCGCTGTTTTGTTGTTCTTTTTCCGCTGCGGGCGCTGCCGGTTGTTGTTGCTGAATCTGTTCGGCGGCCTGCGATAAATCGTCAAATGCGCCTTGCTGTACATTGTTGCGATGGGAATTCATGTTACCAATCGCAAGGCTAACGATAAAGAAAACCGTGGCTAATACCGCAGTGGTGCGAGATAAGAAATTGCCCGCACCGGCAGAACCGAATACCGTACCGGATGCACCGCCGCCGAATGATGCGCCGGCATTTGCGCCTTTACCCTGCTGGAGTAAAATAAAGCCGATCAGGGCGATAGATACCAGTAAATAAACGATTAACAGTGCTTGATACATTATCTTATTCTCTTTTTACAAATAGCCATTGATTTAACGTGCGGATATTATCGGATATCCGGCTTATACGCAAGCGGTTTTCATGAAATCATGCCTGATTGAGTTAATTTCATCCAGCGGAAACGTCATTTTTTTTCACCGCACTTTTTCGCCTGCCGCCCTTCCCTTTCGGTGCGGTCGCCTTTGCCGCGCCGCTTAATTGGCGCAGGGCGGTAAAATTGACATAGCGCAGCAGCTCGGGCAGCAAACGGGTTAAATTATCCATAAACTGACGGTAGCTTGCCTGTTTGCGGCTGATGCCGTCCAGCTGCGCTTCCCAGTGCGCGGTCATATCCGGTAGGGTGGCAATATCGGGCAGCGCCTGAATTAAAATCCGCCCGGCGGGCGAGCTGTGAATATTTTTGCCTTTTTTATATAAAAAACCGCGTTTAAACAGCAGCTCAATAATGCCGGCGCGCGTCGCTTCGGTGCCTAAACCGTCCGTTTCGCGCAGGATTTTTTTCAGCGCTTTATCCTGCACGAAACGCGCAATACCGGTCATGGCGGCAAGCAGCGTGGCATCGGTAAAAGGCTTCGGCGGCTGTGTTTTTTTGCTGATAATCTCGCCTTTTTCGCACCACAGCATCTGCCCTTTTTTCACCACCGGCAACGGCGGTTCCTGCTGCTCGTCCTCATCGTCTTTTCCCCATAATTGTTTCCAGCCGGCAATTTGCAGATTGCGCGCCTGCGCGATAAAGGTGCCGCCGGCAATGGTTAAGGTAATTTTACTTTTACGGTATTCCGCATCGGGGCAAAACTGCATTAAATATTGCCGTGCGATCAGCGCATACACGTTCAGCTCGGTCTGATTGAGTGCGACGGATTTATTTTTCGCAGTGGGAATGATCGCATGGTGGGCTTCCACCTTTTTATCATTCCAGCAGCGGTTTTTCTGTTCCGGATCAACAATATCGGGCAGCGGACGATATAGGTTCAATTGGCTGGAAATCGCCGCCAGCACCTTCTGCCGTTCGGCAAAATGCTCCTGCGGCAAATAGCGGCAGTCGGAACGCGGATAGGTGATAAGTTTATGGGTTTCGTATAAGCGCTGACAGGTATCCAGCACCGCCTGCGCCGACATGCCGTAGCGTTTTGCGGCGTCGATTTGCAACGCAGACAGCGAATACGGCAGCGGGGCGGTTTCTTTTTCCCGTTTATCCGTATAATCCGTCACTTCCGCCGGCTGGTCGCTGATACGTTTAACCACATTTTCCGCCAACGCGCGGGAAAGCACGCGGCCGTCTTCGTCCTGATAATCCTCGCAGGCTTTGCTCGGCTGCCAAAGTGCGGTGAATTTTTGCGGATTTTCCTCTTGCGTGCGCACCAGCGCCTGCACCTCAAAAAAATCCCGCGGCTGAAAATGTTCAATCTCCAGATCACGGCGCACAATCAGCCCCAGCACCGGCGTTTGCACCCGACCGACGGACAATACGCCGTCATAGCCCGCCTGCCGCCCGCGAATGGTGTAAGCGCGGGTCATATTAATGCCATACAGCCAATCCGCCCGCGCCCGCGCCAGTGCGGAGGTCGCCAGCGGAATAAAATCGCGGTTGGGTTGCAGCTTATTTACCGCTTTTTCCACCGCATTCGGATTTAAATCGCTGATCAGACAACGCAAAATCCGGTCACGTTTTTGCGCAGACAGTCCGACATAACTGAACACCTCATCCACCAGCAGCTGACCTTCCCGATCCGGGTCGCCGGCGTTAACCAGTTCGTCCGCCTGATGAATCAGCCCGGCAACGATATCCAGCTGTTTTTTTACCGCACTGCGCGGAATCAGCTGCCATTTTTCCGGCACGATGGGCAAATGTTCCAAACGCCATTGTTTAAAGCGGGCATCATAGGCGTCCGGTTCCGCCTGTTCCAGCAGATGACCGACACACCAGGTGACATAATCGTGTTCACCGCAGCGGATAAAACCGTCGCCGCGCTGATGCGGTTTCGGCAGCACATCGGCAATGGCGCGCGCCAGACTGGGTTTTTCGGCTATAAATACTCGCATAACGACAAAATCATTGCTTGTTTGATATAAAAGCGCAATTCTAGCACAGATTTCGCCCGCACTTGTGCCAATTTTCCGCGCCGCCGTAAGGATCATGCAAAGCGCTGCCGCCCTATTCCCAATTTCGTCATTTTTCGTTAAAATGCCCGGGTTTTTTAATTTAATCAGACAGGAAAAAAAATTATGTTTGGAAAAGGCGGCTTAGGCAATTTAATGAAACAGGCGCAGCAGATGCAGGATCGCATGCAGAAAATGCAGGAGGAAATCGCGCAGCTGGAAGTGACCGGCGAATCCGGTGCGGGGCTGGTGAAAATCACCATTAACGGCGCCCACAACTGCCGTCGGATCGACATTGATCCGTCCCTGATGGCGGATGACAAAGAAATGCTGGAAGACTTGATCGCCGCCGCATTTAATGATGCGGTGCGCCGGGCGGAAGAATTACAGAAAGAAAAAATGGTCTCCGTAACCGCCGGTATGGCATTGCCGCCGGGTTTTAAAATGCCGTTCTAAAAACGCCGCAAAATCCGACCGCACTTTTGCCCGTTGCGCCAAAGTGCGGTGTATTTTTTCACCGTTTCGACGAAATCTATGCAAACCAGTCCACTTTTAGAACATCTGATCGACGCGCTGCGCTGTCTGCCGGGCGTCGGGCCGAAATCGGCACAGCGGATGGCTTATCATCTGTTGCAGCGGGATCGCAGCGGCGGCATGGAGCTTGCCCGCGCGCTCACCGCCGCCATGTCGCAAATCGGCCATTGCGAACAATGCCGCACCTTTACGGAAGAAGCGATTTGCACCATTTGCAGCAATCCGCGCCGCCAGCACAGCGGTTTGCTGTGCGTAGTGGAACAGCCGGCGGATATTCAGGCGATTGAGCAGACCGGGCAATTTTCCGGCCGTTATTTCGTATTAATGGGTCATCTGTCGCCGCTGGACGGCATCGGCCCGCGCGAAATCGGGCTGGATCTGCTGCATAACCGTTTACAGACGGAAAATTTCAGCGAAGTGATTCTGGCCACCAATCCGACGGTGGAAGGCGATGCCACGGCGAACTACATTGCGGAACTGTGCATGCAACAAGGGATCAAAGTCAGCCGTATCGCACACGGCATTCCGGTCGGCGGCGAGCTGGAAACCGTGGACGGCACCACGCTGACCCATTCTTTTCTCGGTCGGCGGGAAATTCATTCCTGAGCGCATAACGCGCATAAAAAACGGCTAGTGCAAAATAATCTTGGGGGAAAGATTATGGGGAATGCACTAGCCTTTTGATTTACTACTTACAAAGCACGTTCATTATATACTTATTTATATAATGATCAATAAAATTATCCCGCCGGCGCAATATTTTTACTGGTTCAGAAAGTATATTACAAGTGGGTGAAATATACTCTGTCCACCTCGGCAAACCCGCTGGCATCTGCAACAAGCAATAAACGCAATAAACCAGCACAGAAAGCGGCCTGTTCGTTGTATCGGTTTAAGAAAGGTATACATAGAAAATCCCCGTTATAAATTTGTTTATATAATATAGTTTATAACGGGGATAAGGAAGGGATTTTACGCCGAAACCGACCCCACTTTAGGCAGATTTATCCGCCTGATTGATCAGGAATTGGGTCAGCAGGCCTACCGGGCGTCCGGTCGCGCCTTTGTTGGCGCCCTGCAACCAGGCGGTGCCGGCGATATCCAGATGCGCCCAGCGGTATTTTTTGGTGAAATTGGCTAAAAACGCGCCGGCGGTAATCGCCCCGCCCCAACGCCCGCCGATATTGGCCAGATCGGCGAAATTGGATTTCAGCTGCTCCTGATATTCTTCGCTCAGCGGCAAACGCCAGGCCTTATCCGCCGCTTGCTGCGCCGCTGTCAGTAATTCCTGCGCCAGCTCGTCGTCGGTGGCCACCAGACCGCTGTTATGCTGCCCCAAGGCGACCACACAGGCACCGGTTAAAGTCGCGATATCCACCACCATCGCCGGCTCGAAACGTTCCGCATAAGTCAACGCATCGCACAGCACCAAACGCCCTTCCGCATCGGTATTCAGCACTTCCACCGTCAAGCCCGCCAGCGTAGTGAGAATATCCCCCGGCCGATAAGCGTTGCCGTCCGGCAGATTTTCGCAGCCCGCCAGTATGCCGATCACATTCAGCGGCAGCTGCAATTGCGCGACAGCCTGCATAACGCCGAACACGGACGCCGCACCGCACATATCGTATTTCATCTCATCCATGCTGTCCGCCGGTTTCAGCGAAATACCGCCGGCATCAAAGGTCAGCCCTTTGCCCACCAACACAATCGGTTTTGCCTGCGGATCAGGGTGGTTACGGTAATCGATAATCGCCATCTGCGCCTCGTTTTTACTGCCTTGCGACACCGCCAGATAAGCGTTCATACCCAATTCCGCCATCGTTTTTTCGCCCACCACCGTGGTTGTTATCAGCGCCGATTGCTGCGCTAAGGCCTCCGCCTGCTGCGCCAGATAAGCCGGATTGCAGATATTCGGCGGGCAGTTGGCCAGATCTTTTGCCGCACGGATGCCGAGGGCAATCGCCTGCGCCTGTTGTAAGGCACGTTCCGCCTGCGCCGTTTGTGCCGCATCAACATGAAAAACAACCTCATTTAACACCGCACTTGGTTCGTTCTTGTTGCTTTTAAAGCGGTCGAACAGATAAAAACTGTCCTCAATGGCTTCCAGCGCAAAACGCAGGTTCCACTCAACACTGCGCCCGTTAATCGCCACATCGCCCAGCAAGCTGACCAGCTGCGCCGCTTTGGTTTCTTTCACTGCGCCGATCGCTTTTTGGATCAGCTGTTTATAACGACGTTCCGTCAGCTCATTCTGTTTGCCGCAACCGACGATAAACAACCGCTCGGCTTTCAGCTGCGGAATATTGCGCAACACCGTCACCTGCCCGTGCTTACCGCTGATCTCGCCGGATTGCAGCAACCGCGTTAAATAACCGCCGCTTAATTGATCTAACCGGGCGGCACTTTCCGACAGCATGCCGTCCTCGAAAAGCCCGACCAGCAGGCTGGTTTCCACCGCCGCAAGTGCGGTGCTTTTTACTGTATATTTCATGTGTTCCTCACTAATTTACTGCGTAAAAGGCAAAAATACGTTATGATACGCCGACTTATTGAAAACAAGTAAACTACTCAGTTTTAGAAAAATTGCAAGGAATAATATAGGCGGAACCGTGATTTTAACCAGATATTTAACTAAAGAAGTCGTAAAAAGTCAGGCTGCAATTCTGTTTATCTTACTGCTTATTTTCTTTTGTCAGCAATTAGTGCGCGTGTTAGGTTCCGCCGCAAGCGGAAAAGTGCCGGCGGATCTGGTGCTGTCGCTGCTCGGTCTCGGCATGCCCACCATGGCGCAGTTAATGCTGCCGTTATGTTTATTTATCGCGCTGCTGCTGACCTTCGGACGGCTGTATGCGGAAAGCGAAATCACCGTTATGCGCGCCTGCGGCGTCGGTCAGCGTATTCTGGTGCGGGTGGCGCTGCTGTTATCCTTTTTCACCGCCGCGCTCGCCGCTTACAACGCACTGGCCTTATCGCCGTGGGCGATCCAAAAACAAGCCCAGATTTTAGACGACGCCAAAGCGAATCCGACCATGGGCGCCCTTGCCGCGGGTCAGTTTATGTCTGCCGGGAATAATAATTTTGTCTTATTTATCAATAATATTCGCAATAACACGATTCATGATGTGTACTTATTCCAGATGCCAAGCAAAAAAAGTGAAAAACCGTCCGTAACGGTGGCGGAAAGCGGCGAACTTAAAGCATTGCCGAACGGCGATCAGATTCTGAATCTGCAAAACAGTCAGCGCGTGGAAGGCAGCGCCATGCTGCCTGATTTCCGGATTACGCATTTCGATCAATACCGGGCTTATCTGGGGCATCAGGCAGTCAATAATGAAAACAGCGAAGCGGAAACTCTGCCTTTTACCGAGCTGCTGAAAGCCAAAACGCCGGCCGCAAAATCCGAACTGCAATGGCGTATCACCTTGATTCTGGCGGTGCCGATTATGGCGTTAATCGCCGTGCCGCTCAGCCGCGTTAACCCGCGTCAGGGGCGGTTTGCCAAGATTTTGCCGGCGTTAATGCTGTATCTGATTTATTTCCTGCTGCAAAGCTCGTTTAAATCCGCAGGCGCTTCCGGCAAACTCGACGCTTCGCTGTTCATGCCACTGGTTAATCTCGCCTTCCTGCTGCTGGGGATTCTGTTAAACAGCTGGCACAGCGCCTTTATGTATAAAATCCGTCATTTATTCGGCAAAAAGCATGTAGTAGAAGGATAAACGAAATGATGATGAATACCTTGGATCGCTACATCGGCAAAAGTATTTTAGGCGCCATTTTCGCCACCCTGCTGACCTTGGTCGGTTTATCGGCCATCATTAAATTCGTCGAACAATTCCGCAGTGTCGGCAAAGGCAGCTATGATGTGCTGCAGGCCGTACTTTATACCGTGTTGACCGTACCGAAAGATGTGGAAACTTTTTTCCCGATGGCGGCGCTGCTCGGCGCGCTGATTGCGCTGGGCAATCTAGCCAGCCGCAGCGAATTGATCGTGATGCAGTCGGCGGGATTTTCCCGCTTAAATATCGGTGTCGCGGTGATGAAAACCGCCCTGCCGCTGGTTGTAATTACCATGGTGATCGGCGAATGGGGCATTCCGCAAACGGAACAATTCGCCCGCGATATGCGTTCGAAAGCCATTTCCGGCGGCTCGATGCTGTCGGTTAAAAACGGCGTATGGGCAAAAGACGGTAACGATTTTATTTATGTCAGACGAATTACCGACGACATCAAACTCAACGATATTTATATTTACCGTTTTAACGATCAGCGCCAGCTGCAGCAAGTCAGCCATGCCAATCAGGCGACCTTTAAAGACGGCAAATGGACATTAAAACAAATCAATACTTCGCAAATTTCCGCCGATGAAATCAAAACCACCAATCAGCTGAACGGCGTGTGGCAAACCAGCCTCACACCGGATAAATTAGGGATTGTTTCGTTGCGCGCCACCTCGCTGTCGATTTCCGGGCTGTCCGATTACATCGCGTTTATGAAAGAAACCGGACAGGATTCAAAGCGCTTTGAACTGACTTACTGGCGCAAATTATTCCAGCCGCTTTCCGTGGGCGTGATGATGCTGCTGGCGCTGTCCTTTATTTTCGGCCCGCTGCGCAGCGTCACCGCCGGTGCGCGTATCGTTACCGGAATCTGTTTCGGATTTCTGTTTTATGTGGTCAACGAAATTTTCGGCCCGCTCAGTCTGGTTTACAGCATCCCGCCGCTGGCCGGCGCACTCATGCCGAGTATGCTGTTTATCCTCATTACCTGGTGGTTATTAAGCCGGAAACGTGATTAAAATCCACCGCACTTTATTGCGCCACGATAAAGTGCGGTGTAAATTTCACCCGTTTGCTGAAAATTAAAACAAACGGTGAATAAATCCGAATTTCCGCTTGCAAGCCGGAAGGATAACCGTATAATACAACGCACTGAAGATGATGTTTATCAGTGAAGCCTGGGTGGCGAAATTGGTAGACGCAGCGGATTCAAAATCCGCCGCCCTTAAAAGCGTGTCGGTTCGAGTCCGACCCTAGGCACCACCGATAAATATCATAAAAAATTAAAGCCGCTCTGATGAGCGGCTTTTTTGTTATATATTTACTTAAAAATCAATAAGTTAGATTATTATCACTTAACTACATATTTGAAAAACCCACCCAACTACTGTATATTATAACAGGTATTTACGACTAGCTGTTTTGGTCTGACAACGGCTAGGCGAGAATTTCAATGCCTTTGTGTTGCACTAAGGTGAGTAATTTTAATGCGGTACCGGTGGGTTTTTTTACCCCCCTTTCCCATTCGGATATCATGTTTTTGTTGACGTTAAGATAATGCGCAAACACAGTTTGCGAAACCCGCTCTTTTTCCCGAATGGCTTTGATCTCGTCAGGGGTTAATGCCGGCACCGGTGTTAAGCATAATTCATCAAATTTTTTCATGGTTTTTTTATCCATTAATCCGGCTTCATGTAAATCCGCCGCATTTTCGTGGATCATGGCTAACAATTCACTCATTTTTGTCCTCCGTCGATTTCAATAAATAATCCGTTTTCGATTTGCCGTTCAATCTGCTGCGGGGCAAGTTTGGCATACTCTTTTGCCAAGGCTTTCAGCGCGGCAAACTCCTGGGTAGAAATGTTATCCCGTACATTTTTGCTTATTGCGGCAACAAAATAGCTATTTTCGTTAATGCGGTAAAAGATGAAGGCGCGAAACCCGCCACTGCGTCCTTTGCCTGCCCTTGCGATTCGCTGTTTGATGATATTGCTGCCCAAGTCGGCATCAATCGCGCCTTGTTCCGCACGCATGACGGCCTCAAGAAAGTCCTCATCCGGAATATAGTGCTTTTATGCAAATTTATCAAAGGCTTTGGTTTTGAATATTCTCATTGGTTGTGCCTTCTATCATCTTTAGGAGTATATTATCAGATTGTAGAACCAGTTACAACAAAAAGGGCTTTCACCCTTTCGTTATTCTCTGTCGCCTAAACGGCTGCGCAATCTCGCCTGTTGTTGATTTTGGAGGCGCTGCATTTCTTGGGCGATCATGCGCGCAATGGCGCGTTCGTCCTGCCCTTGGGCGGTGTTAAGGCTTACGGTAGCAACCTTCCGCATTGCCGATTAATTCAAGGCCGGTTTGGGAGGTGCGTAAATTATCGGCATAGGTTGTTAATATGATGGCAATAATTACACTGACAGAACAGGCCCATTTAGCGAGATGTTTTTTCATGTTGCTTTCATAGAGATCCTTTCATACTTGAATTGCCCGTGTTACCACACGGGCTTTTCGTTGCCATAACGTCGCGGTTTTGTACTGTATAGCAGTAATACTGCACCACCGATAAATATCATAAAAAATTAAAGCCGCTCTGATGAGCGGCTTTTTTGTTATAGGCTTTGTGGCTATCAGTAAAAAAGCAAGTCCAACGGCTTGCTTTTGCTGTTTTGATTCAGTGGCAGTCAGGCGAAAATTTCAATGCCTTTGTGCTGTACCGAAGTGAATAATTTCAACGCGGTGCTGGTAGGCTTATTGCACGATAATTTATAGGGTTTACCATTGATAACCGATACTTCCGCCAAAGTTAACATCGCTTCGGCTATTCATACCCGCCCCTAGTTTGATCGAAATCTTATTATTGTCAGAATTTCGTGCATAGCCGACCGCAACGGCAGATTCTCCCTTATAACCGCCTACACCGACAGAAACGATGCTTTTACCGCCTTCATTAGGACGCTGAATAAAGCCGATTGCCGTCGCCCCTGCAATACCGGCACGAAGAGTTTTATCCACTTTATCCAGTTTATGATTAAGCGCATTCATGTTGGTATTAAAGTGAGTTACTGAATTGTTTAATTGGCTCATATTCACTGCATCAGTGCCACTGACACCCGGCGCAACGTTCGTCACTCTCGTCGGTGCGCCCTTGCTGTCTGCCACCGAAACTTCAGCAACGCCGTCTTTGCCGGTTGAACCGCCGATAGTAACGGCACCGTTGCCCACCGAAACCTTGGTATATTCGGGAGTCATTGATGTTGCAACCGTCATCTCAGCTCCCTTACGCGCGATTTCAATATTATTGCCGGCATTAATATTAACTGCTGACCCTGCCGTCACTTTAGCCGCTTCAGTATCGCCCGAAACCTTACCTGTTCCGACTGCAGTCGAATTTACTGTCCAACCTGCATGATTGACGGCATTCGCCACATCATTTGCCGTGGCATAAGAGGTATTATCACCCGCTTTCACCGTGCCGTTTTCATTGACTGAAAGTGCCGTATTTGCTACATCAACGCTGATAGTCGCCGTGCCATTAACCACTTTTACCTTGGTCACAGTGCCATTACCGTTTGCAAAATTCACTGATTGGTTATGAGTGATTTTATCACCCACAACCTCACCGTTATTCTGCACATACCAACCGGCGTTATCGACATAGTCTTTATTCGCCGCATCCGTTGGGTTTACCGGTGCGGCGACATTTGTAATGGTGGTATTGCCGGCATTAATACCGGTATTATTAATGGTTACGCTACCGGCATTCACAGTATTTGCATTCACGGTATCGGCCTCTACCGAGGTAAAGTTTGGTGTGGCGGAAGTGGCAATAGTGATCGTATTATTCGTCGCATCCACGATCAGATTAATATTTTGACCCGCTTTATAACTTACCGTATCCCCCATATTGATCTGTGAAACTTTATCGTTTCCTACATAGGTTACGCTGCCATTTTCCGCAACAACAGCCATATTCCAGCCTTTAGCAACTTCATTTGTTAAATTAGTCACATTATTATTCGTGGAATATAATTGGCTGCCATTTACGGCATCTTTACTCTCCGCATTTAATGTTGCATTTGCTACACCTTGGATCTTCGTATCACCGCCCGTACTATTTGCAACAACTAAACCGTCGGAATTCGAGCTTATCGTCGTTGCATTCTCACCCGTACCGACAGTAAACGAAGCATTGGCCGCAACAGAATCAAAGGTGGCATTCGGATTAGTGGCGATCGTCACGTTATGACCTTCACCACCAATTACAATATTTTGCCCTGCGTTATAATTTACCGTATCACCGGCGCGAAAGGATTAACCTCATAGGGACAGAGAAAATAATAAAAACTTGGAAAGGAGGTAATTCTCGTGTCAAATATGAAAAGAACAGGACAAACAGCCCTTTATGAGCGTTTAAGTCGTGATGATGAAATGCAAGGAGAAAGTAATTCCATCACCAATCAAAAGCAGCTACTTGAAAGCTATGCAAAAAGAAACGGCTTTATAAATATTTATCACTATACCGATGATGGAGTAAGCGGAACAACCTTTGATAGAGAGGGATTTCAAAAGATGATAAAAGCAGTAGAAGAAAACAAAGTATCTACTGTGATAGTAAAAGATATGAGTAGGTTTGGCAGAGATTACCTCAAAGTAGGCTTTTACACCGAAATACTTTTCAAAGAAAAGGGAGTAAGATTTATCGCCATCAATAACGGAATAGATAGTGAGAAACAAGCAGAAAGCGACTTTACCCCATTTCTAAATATCATGAACGAATGGTATGCAAGAGATACATCAAGAAAAATACAATCCATCTTCAGAGCAAGAATGGAAGAGGGTAAAAGAGTATCACCAAGCGTACCATACGGCTATTATAGAAACCCTAAGAACAAACAGGAGCTACTTGTCGATAAAGAGAGTTCAAAGGTCGTAAAACGCATTTACAGACTTGTAATAGAGGGATATGGAGTAACACAGATAGCAGATATACTAACCAAAGATAAAGTCCTTATCCCATCAGCCTATGCAGAAATACATTATCCCGAAAATAATCATAGCTCCAAGAAAAGAGGAATAGAAGACCCGTATTTTTGGACACCGACCACAGTAGGCTATATCTTAGAAAAGCAAGAATATATGGGACACACCGTACTTGGTAAAACAATATGCCTTGATTACAAAACCAAAAAACGAAGAAAGGCGAAAGAAGATGAACTCATTATCTTCAAAAACACCCATGAAGCAATCATTGATGAAGAAACATGGAATAACGCACAAAGGTTAAGAAAAACAGTGAGAAGAAGTCCAAAGTATGGAACAACATCACACCCCTTTACAGGACTTTTAATCTGTTCAGATTGTGGAGGAAAGTTAAGTTACAGAGAGCCGGCAGAACACAAAGAAAAGAAATATGATAGTGATTACTCTTTTGTATGTCAACATTATAGACACAGAAAAGGCACTTGCAGTATGCACTACATCAAAGTAAAAACAGTGAATGAAATTCTCTTAAAATCAATCAAAGAAATCACAGACTTTGCAAAAGAAGAAAAGCAAGAATTTCTAAAAGTGATGAACAAGTTATCCGACGAAAAAAGAGAAGAAAAGTATCAAGGAGATAAAGAAAAGTTAGAAAAACTGTCATCAAGAAATGCAGAATTAACAACACTAATTACAAAGCTGTATGAAGACCACGCACTTGGAAAAATTCCTGTAAAACACTTTGATAGATTATTTAATATCTATGATACAGAGCAACAAGACTTAGAAAAGCAAATACAGTATTTTGAAGAGGAAATAGAAAGCTATCATCAGAGAAAAGTTGAAACCGATAAATTCCTAAAAATGATAGAGAAATATACCGATATTGAAGAACTGACAGTACCAATGATAAATGAGTATATAGAAAAAGTAGTAGTTCATGAAGCGACAGGGGGAAGAAAAGGCAAAGACAGAAAACAGCAAGTTGATGTGTATTTTAACTTTATAGGCAACTGTCAAGTGCCACAGAAAGAGGAGATAGAAAAACTGGCTTAAAAATGGTATAATATTATTAATTATTCAGAGAGAAAAATAAGAAGTTGTGGAGGTGATTTTTTGCGAACATACGAAAATAAAGAAGAACTCAAGACTGAAATAAATAAAACATTTAAAAAATATATTTCAGAATTTGATAATATACCAGAAACCTTAAAAGATAAGAGAGTTGATGAAGTTGATAGAACTCCCGCAGAAAACCTTGCTTATCAAGTGGGATGGACAACCTTACTTCTTAAATGGGAGAAAGATGAAAGAAAGGGACTTAAAGTAAAGACACCATCGGACGAATTTAAATGGAATCAACTTGGTGAATTATATCAGTGGTTTACGGATACTTACGCTCATTTATCCTTACAAGAGTTGAAATCCAAATTAAATGAAAATATTAATTCTATCTATGCAATGATTGATTCGTTAAGTGAGGAAGAATTGTTTAAACCGCATATGAAAAAATGGGCTGATGAAGCGACTAAAATAGCAGTATGGGAGGTATATAAGTTTATTCATGTAAATACGGTTGCACCTTTTGGATCTTTTAGAACAAAAATCAGAAAATGGAAGAAGATAGTACTATAAATCTCAGTTTGTCGAAGTAAAATAATTAAATACAAGTAATAATATATCAACTTACGAAACAGTAAACAAAAAGAATGGTTTACTGTTTTTTCTTTGCTCAAAATTACGAAGAAAGGAAAACAGAAAATGAAAAATATAGATGAAAAAATTTTAATGGCAGAAGAAGAAATTAAGCAGTTACAAAACAAAAGAAAAAAGCTCATCAGTCAGCAGAAACAGGAAGAAAGAAAAAAGAGAGATAAAAGGCTTTATGAAAAAGGAGCAGTCTTTGAAAGTATCTTTACCGAAAGCAAGGATTTTACAAAAGATGAATTCTATCAACTAATCTCATTTTCAACTATCAAAGAAGCAATCAATCAAAAAATCTTAAAAATCATAGAGAAGCGAGAACAAAGCGAAAACAAAATTACAGAAATACAAGAGGAAGAAACAGAGATAGAGAAATAGTCCCTTGTTGACAAGGGCGCACTTATACACCCTAAAGGGTGTGTGCGTTCTCCGAAGGCTCTTGCAGAGAGCATATCAGCTAACGCTGATACAGGGGAGCTACACTCCCCTACGGAAATAAATTTCCTACCCCTTGTGTACTTCCCAAAAGAAATCGGATAAAAAGCAATCCGATTTTTTTTAGTAAGTCTTTATCATCGCCATCATACTCACATCAAAAAAGAGAGGAGGTTTTTCTTGTGGCTATATATCATCTTAGTATAAAGATTATTTCAAGAGGCAAAGGCAAAAGTGCAGTAGCAGCTTCCGCCTATAGAAGTGGTGAAAAGATAAAAAACGAGTATGACGGAATAGTCCATGACTTTACAAGAAAAGGCGGAATAGCACATACAGAAATTCTATTACCACAAAATGCACCACAGGAATTTTCAGACAGAGGAACATTATGGAACAGTGTAGAGAAAATAGAAAAAAGTAAAAACTCACAGCTTGCAAGAGAAATAGAAATCGCCCTACCAAAAGAATTAAGCAGGGAAAAACAGATTGAGCTTGTAAGAGAATATGTAAAAGAAAATTTTGTGAAAGTTGGTATGTGTGCAGATATTGCCCTACACGATAAAAATGATGGAAACCCACACGCTCACATATTATTAACTATGAGACCATTAAACGAAAATAAGACATGGGGAGCAAAATCAAAAAAAGAATATATCCTTGATGAAAATGGCGAGAAAATAAAACTCAAAAACGGGAACTATAAAACAAAAAAAATCAATACAGTTGATTGGAACGATCAAGACAAAGCAGAAGAGTGGCGAAAAGCATGGGCAGATATTACAAACAAATATTTGGAAGAAAACAGCATACAGGAAAAAGTCGACCACCGTTCTTATCAAAGACAGGGGATAGAGCAAATACCTACTATTCATTTAGGAGTATCAGCAAGTCAAATGGAAAAGAAAGGCATAGCTACCGACAGAGGAAATATCAACCGAGAAATCAAACATCAGAATAAGCTATTAAGAGAAATTGCACGAAGAATAAAAGTATTGCTAAATTGGATAAGGGGAATTGGAAAAAAGGAAAAAATAGAAAATAAAAATACAAAGTCCACTCTTCCACTCAAAGAAAATTTGCAATCAATCTTTGAAAATCTTACCCGTAAAAATGCAGATAACAATAATGCAGATTTAGAGAAATATATTGAGAGTTATCAATTACTCAAAGAAAAAAATATCACTTCATTATCTGAGCTTAAAGAAAATATAGTTACCCTAAGAGATAAGAATTATAAGACCACAAGAGCCTTAAAAGATACCGAGAAAAAGATTGATGAAAAAACACAACTCATCGACCAGTCAGAAAAATATTTGAAGTACAAGGACATCTACAAAGCCTATGCAAAGTTAAAGAAAATAAAACAGGAAGATTTTTATAACGAGCATACGGCAGAGATTATTTTATTTGAAAGTGCAAAGAAATATCTCAAAGAGCATTTAAGAGAAAGCAAGACCTTAAATATATCTAAATGGAAATCGGAGGTAAAAGCCTTGAAGAAAGAAAAAGATAGTCTGTATTCTCAAATCATAGATATACGAAAAGAGGTTGAACAGGCTGAAAGTGCCAGGAACTGTATAGATAAATTGCAACAAGAAAACAGAGGACTGACACAGGTAAGGAGGAATGAATTAGAACTATAAAATCAAGCTGAAAAGTGATATAATAAATAATAAATTTAGTTCAAAGATAAAAACGCAATATACATTTATGTAAAATGTATTAGAACTGGTAGGTAGCCCAGTCGTCTAAGTAATTATTTCCTTAGGTAAGTAACCTTCCCCTCCGGGTTGTCCATTCTTTGATAGAGCATTAAGGAGGGTTTGTTATGGAAAAAATAACAGGGCAATTAACGGTTTTTTTTGATGATCCTTTTTGGGTAGGTGTTTTTGAGCGTATAGAAGAAAATAAATTATCGGTATGCAGAGTGGTGTTTGGAGCAGAACCTAAAGATTATGAAGTATACGATTTTATTTTGAAAAATTATAGTAATTTAAAATTTAGTTCAAATATAGAAGTTGAGGTTAAAAAAGGAAATGCTAATCCTAAAAGATTGCAAAGAGAGGCAAGAAAACAAAGTAAACAAGTAGGGATAGGTACAAAATCTCAATTGGCATTGCAGCAACAAAGAGAAGAAATGAAATTGGAAAGAAAAACCAAAATTAGAAAAAGAAGAGAGTTGGAGAAACAAAGAAAATTTGAATTAAAACAAGAAAAACGCAAACAAAAACACAGAGGCAAATAGTAATGAGCTATTTGCACCAGAGGATTATCGCTAATCACCAAAACAGTAAATCAAAAAAGGTTTACTGTTTTTTCTTTGCCTAAAAAACGGAAAGGAGGACTTATGGAAGAAGAAAAAAGAGAAATAAAAACACCACCTAATAAACAGTTAATGATGGATATTGGAAAGACAAAATATACTGTAAACCTACATTTTAAGCAAGGTACAGGAGAAACATACAAGGATAAAATACTAAAGCTAATCAAGAGAGAAACAGAGAAGATATAAATTTGTCAAAGAAATTTTGTTTATGTCCTTGACAAATCTTCCCAAATTGCACTGTTAGCATTGACTGCATAATGAGTCACGCCATTTGTGCCTGTGACGCTGCCGGCATTCACTGACCAACTCGAATTATTGATTAAGTTTGCTACGGTGCGTGCGTTCAATATCGCATCACCATTCTCTACAATTACAGTGCCGTTCTTATTCACCGAACCATTTGAACGATTCACTTCAACGGAATAAATACTCTGGCCATTCGTCCCCGTTCTCTCTGTCACCGTAGTGGTTGTGCCATTCTCTAATATCGTTTTAGCCGCACCGGTCGTTGCATTTAACTGATTCAGATTAACCGCATCAGTCCCCTTCACCCCCGGCGCGACGTTCGTAATCGTATTATTGCCGTTATTCAACCCCTCTTTAGTTACACTGACGCTATCTCCAGCGCCATTCACTATTGTGATGCCGTCAGAGGTGAGCGTCGTATCCCCCACCTTCACGGAAGTATTGGCCGTTACGCTTTCAAAAGTCGGTTTATCCGTTACGGCAATACTGATTGTCTGACCCGATTGCGTCACATTAACATTTTTTCCCGCATCAAGAGTGACCGTTTCCCCCATCTGTACATTTTCAGCCGTACTGTTCACAACATTACCGCCGCCTGCCGCCGTCGTCGTAAGATTCCAGCCTTTATTCACCGTTGCATTAGCCAAGTTTGCGGTGTTATTCGCTATATTTGCCGTACGATTGGCGGCATTAGCCGTCGTATTTGCTAAATTTGCCGTATTGTTCGCCGTAGTTATATTATTTTTTGCACTGTCGGAAAGATCGACGCTGTAATCAATCACCCTGCCTGCCGAATCCGTCACATTCGTTACGCTGATCTCATCAGAACCTTTCAACGTGGTGTTCCACGCATTTACCGTATAGGTCGTACTGCCATCGGCATTTTGCACACCGGTTACATTGGTATTGGTTCCTGCCGCCACGGTGTTATTTACTGCGGCAACGGCATCATTAACATTATTTTTGCCCGTACCGCCGATATTAGTCATGCTGACCGTACCGTTATCCACCACATTAGCATTTCCGCCTAATATATTGACGACAGAATCTGCCGTATTATTCAGGACAGTATTCGTTGCATAAAGTTGTGAACCGTTAATCGCATCCGTCGATGTTGCAGAAATATTCCCCGGCGCAACATTAATAATTTGACGTTCTGCCCCTTTCGCGCCCACAGAAACCACGCCAGACGCCGTGCCGGCAAACCCGCCATACGTTAAGCTGCCGACTGTTGCCGCAGTTACCTGATTGGCCTTGCCATTAGTTGTAGTATTTGAACTTTCTGAACTGTTTGCGCCTAAAATAACATTATTGTCTGCGGTTACTGAAATATTATTACCAATCACATAAGTATTATTCGCTGTCGCTGCAATAACATTATCGCTGCCTAATACAAAGGAACCATTGGCGTTAATCTTGTTATTATTTCCCACTGAATAAGCGGCGTTACCTGCAATGACGCTTGTATCACCGAGCGAACCTGAACGATTACCCGTGACATTATTATTGTAACCCACAGAAACAGCCTGTTCCCCCTGCGCGGCTGCCAACGTACCAATCGCGATAGAGTCCGTTCCGCCGGCATTCGCGCTATGGCCCATAGCAACGGCATTTTGAGCCGAGGCATTTGAATAAGAACCAATCGCTGTTGCCCATTTGGCTGTCGCATTAGCATGCTCTCCTATCGCCAGGGAGGCTGTGGCATTGGCTAACGACCATTCACCAAGCGCAATGGTTTGCTCTGCTAACGCCTTGGAAAGATGCCCGATAGAAACCGCAGCCGAGCCGGTCGCATTAGAATAGGAACCTAAAGCCGTGGCAAAAGAATCGGCCGCAACCGCTAAAGCGCCGAACGAAGAAGCCGCGATTCCCGACGCATTCGCAGTGGTACCAACAGCAACAGCATTACTTTGCGTTACAATAGATTTCGTTCCAACCGCAATGGAATTATCGCCGGCCGCCGTCGCATTAGAACCGAATGCATTGGCAGAAGAACCGGAAGCATTCGCTGCATAACCTAAAGCATTTGCCTGATGCCCACTGGCTTTACTATAAATTCCAACGCTTATCGCCGCAAACTTTGTTGCATTGGATAAATATCCCATGGCTATAGTATGGTCTTCGCTGGCTGACGCACTATCGCCAATCGCAATGGCATAAATATCCGTCGCTTTTGCACTATGCCCCACAGCAGTCGAATAAGTGGAATTGGCAACCGCATCATAGCCGATGGCGGCAGAACCAAGCCCGCTTGCATTTGCCGCATCCCCCACGGCTAAACTCGCCGTATTAGTCGCGTTTGCATGAGAACCCAATGCCGTTGCCATATTACCTGAGGCCTTCGTCCCCAAACCGATTGCAGTTGTGCCATAATCACTGGTCGAAGCGCCGTAGCCAATGGCAATAGCGGCATTTCCGCGCCCATCGGCGGCGGCTGTTGTAATCGTCGAGTTATAGTTGTTTACGGCACCTTTACCAATAGCGATAGACCATTGCGTTGATGAATTTGCCCCGGAACCAAGCGCAATAGCATCCGTTTCTGACGCCGCGGCCTGAGTGCCGATAGCCGTTGAATTCACACCGGAAGCATTAGCATAAACCCCTAACGCATTCGCATTTGTTGCCGTAGAACTGGCACCTTCTCCAAGTTCAATACCATTAGAGCCTGCTGCCAGCGCCATAACGGAACTAAGCATAGCCGAACCTGCCACACTTAATAGGAATAACTTGTTCGGATTTTTTCTTTCATCTGCTGTCGATGAACATTTACTCTGCGATTTAGTTAATTCAGAAACCACAACGAACGTCTGACTTGAATAGTGCCAAATCACTTTAAATATTTTATTCATATCTTATTTCTATTTTTTTAATTTCATTTTGAAATGAAGTGATAATGTCATTATTATAAATATAAAATTACAGTTCGATTATAGTTAATAGTAATTAAAGCAAAAACCAACAATTAATATAATCTTTATGATATTTCCATATTCATAACACCGCCGCAGACAATTGAATTACAAACCACCTAAATACGCATTACTATAATAGATAACAATTAATTCCATAATCAGCCCACCGCATTATTATAAGCTACATTAATTCAAGCTAAAACATTTCAGCCGGTAAATTAATGTAAAGGTTAAATTTTAAAAAATTTACATATTAATACGATTTTTAGCTAAAAAACCTGGATGATAAATTAGTTAAGCCAGCGGAATGCCGAGGGAAGACTCTTATGACGGGTTAATTTCGTAGCTTTAACGACGAACGGATGACAAAGGCGGTGATGTGAATGTTGAAAGTGCGGTAAGAAATATGAAAAATTGTGAGATTTACCACAATCGCGGCCGTCTACATATTTACAACAAAGGCTTATTTTAAAGTTTAGTAAAAATGATTTCTCAGAGATTGTTTAATTATTTAATGACTACAATAATATAAATATTTATCTAAAAGGATAGAAATAGAAAAGCGAAATAAATAAAATAACAATTAAATTTTTATTTTTCGATATATCTTATATTAAAAATATTATTACCCATTTTTAATAGATATAGAGATTATTTTTATTTTGAGACATTAAATTCAGATCATATTAAATAAATCTAAAAAAACGGTTTATTTAAAAATTAAGCGGAGAAAAATAAAGAAATTCAAAATTAATGATTTATCTTTAGTTTTTGCTCATTCACAGCTAAAAGGACTGAACCCAATGATCTATCGGAAACAGTCCTTAATGTCGTGGTCTAACTTTTTTGCGCTCAGCTCAATGAAACGCTCTTTTCTTCCGTTTTATACGCAACCTTAACGCTCGGTCTTAAAGGCAAAATGCATCCAGATTAATGCGGTGGAAATGCCGATGAACATTAACACAAATGCTGTCGCCCGAATGCCGGTGGCATCAAGCAAGGCGCCGAAGGCAATCGGTAAAATAAAACCGAATAAACCGCCGGCAAGTCCGACGATGCCGGATACCGTGCCAATATCGTTCGGGTAATCGTCGGCAACGGATTTAAAAATAGAGCCGCTGCCGATTCCCATGGCGCACCCGACCAGAAAGGTCAGCGGCGCAAACGCCCAAAGTGGCAGCCCGATAGGTAAACTGATCTCGCCTTTTGTGCCGATCAGTAATAAGCTGCCGTGCGGAATGGCAAAAATCAGAAAGCCTATCCACAATACCCACATGACCACCCAAGAAACCCTGTTGGCACCGAAGCGATCCCCCAGATAGCCACCGACAGAACGAAACGTGCTGCCCGGAATTAAATAAATCAGGGCCAGCAAGGTTGCATCATGTAAATTCAAATGATAATTTTCGACATAATAATTATTCAGCCACAATGTTAAGCCGACGAAACCGCCGAACACAACGGTGTAATACTGGCTGTAGCGCAATACCCGCCAGTCTTTTAACAGCGACAACTGCTGCATAATTCCCGCCTGCGCCCCTTTAATCAAATGTGCCGGATTGCTAAACGCAGTAAAGCAGAATATAACTAACGTCGCCGCCAAAATTCCGGTATAGACTTCCGGTATGGCGCGCCAGTCACCGAAATGCGCCAGCAATTCCGGGGCGATAAAATTATTCAGTGCCGTCCCCGCAGTGCCGATTCCGAATATACCGGTCGCCAGTCCCTGTTGCGTTTTAGGAAACCAGCGGGCAACATAAGGCATGCCGACAGAAAACGATCCGCCGGCCAGTCCCATCACTAAACCGATAACCAGGAAATGCCAGAATAATGTCGCATAACTGGTGAGATAAACAAAGGGAATGCACACCGCCAGCAAGGTCAGCATTACATTCCGGCCTCCGAATTTATCCGTCCACATTCCCAGCGGCAGGCGGATAATCGAGCCGGAAAGTACCGGTGTCGCAGTTAAAATACCGAATTCCACATCGGATAGCCCCAGTTCGTTACGCAGGGGAATACCGATCACACCGAACATCATCCATACCATAAACGTCATCAGAAACGCCAGCGTGCCGGCAAATAAAACTGAATAGCGTTTGAAATGCTCCGATTTCATATCATTCCTTACTGTTGGTTATGAACGACGGCGTACCAGCTGCCAAGCACGCGGGATGTAGCCGATGAAAGCGGCAAAACCGCTCCATACATGTACCATACGGGTAAACGGAAAAATCAAAAAGAATGTCATGCCCAAAAACACATGAATTTTGACCGCACTTGATAACGGCGCAATATAAGCGGTAGCATCGCCGCGAAATGTCAGAATGCGCTGTGCATATTGCATCATGCTTTCCAGTTCGCCGACCGCATTATTACTTGCCAAACTGAGCGGAATCAAACTTAAACCGGCGAGTATGGTAACCAGCAACCAGATCACAACCAATTTATCCCGCCATGTGCTGGTCGTTAAAATGCGCTGAATGCGAAAGCGCCGGTGAATCAGGATTAAGATTCCGGCAAGCGCCATCGTACCCGACACCGACCCCGCCGCAAGCGCCATAACATGATGTTGTTCCTGACTGATACCGAGCAGCTCAAATGCCCATAATGGCGTGAGCAAACCGGCGACATGCCCGCCCAGCACTAACAAAATGCCCACATGAAACAACACGCTGCCTAAACGCAGCTGTCCACGGTAAAGCAGCTCGCTGGATTCGCTTTTCCAAGAATATTGCTCACGATCGAAACGAATCAGGCTGCCGATAAAAAATACGCTCAGACAGATATAAGGATAAATTCCGAATAAAAATTGCTCAATGTAATTCATTACTCCGCTCCTTGATGTTGTTTATGGGCCCCTTCAGGATAAAACCTGATTTTGGTACGATCACTCAATGATCGGTTCAGTAAAGGCTCCGCGCCCGTCATATCCGCGCCGAATGTTTCCATCGCCTCGTCCATATCCCGCACCGGCGGTTCAATCAACGGTAACGGCTTGACCGGACTGAGCATAACCAGGGTTTGCAATAACACGGCATAAGGTGAGCCGTTCGCGGCCAGCTTTTGCGCAATATGATTGATGACATGCACGGCATCGCCAAGCAGTTTGAATGCGGGTTGCGGGGCGATCTCAGCCAGAAACTCCAGCAATGCCGGCAGATAATCCGGCAGTTCGTCATCGCCCAGCTCCAGACCATATTTACGGTATTCTTCCAGCAGATCCACCAATGCCGCACCGCGATCACGGTCTTCGCCGTGAATATGTTCGAAAATATACAGTGCGTGACTGCGGTTCCGATCGAAGGTCTGCACATAATCTTCCTGTAAAGTCAGTAATTTAGTCTTGGCAAGATGATCTAAAAACTCGGCAAGTGCGGTGCGTTTCGACGCAATTTCCGGCATATTATTTAACGCCTCCCGCAATTCCGGCAAAGCGTCAATCAGTGCCTGCTCCGGATAGCACAGCAGCACGGAGAGCCATTTAAACACAAGTTGATTTGCCATTAACGCACTCCTTTCCGGCGGTTCTCTTCGATGTCTTCTCGCCGATCGGTAAAAATAATAGGAATCCGTTTATTTCTGCCGAACAGGCTTTCTTTACTGACGCCGTCCGAACAGCCGTTGCCGAAGCTGAAACCGCAGGAAGCTTTATCATTAAAGCTGTCTTCAACCATTTCTTTATGGCTTGCCGGAATCACAAAGCGATCTTCATAGTTGGCAATGGCTAAAGTGCGGTACATTTCTTCAATCATTTCGGCCGTCAGCCCGCTACCGGCTAAGCTTTGCGTTAAATTTTCGCCCTGCACGCTCTGACCGCGTTTAAAGCGACGCATTGCAATCATTTTTTCTAATGCCGCACGAATCGGCGCAACATCTCCGGCGGTGAGCAAATTGGCTAAATAACGCAATGGAATGCGCATTTCGTCGACACTCGGAATAATACTGTCCTCGCCGATAAAGCCGTTTTCAATTGCCGATTGGATCGGAGAAAGCGGCGGAATATACCAGACCATCGGTAACGTACGATATTCCGGATGCAGCGGAAAAGCGATTTTCCATTCCATTGCCATTTTATACACCGGCGATTTTTTTGCCGCATCCAGCCAGCTTTGGCTGATGCCCTGTTTTAACGCTTCGCGTTCGATTGCCGGATCCGTCGGATCTAAAAATGCGTCAAGCTGCGCCTGATATAAATCCTGCGGATTTTCCACACCGGCGGCCTGCGCTATTTTATCGGCATCATAAAGCATCACGCCCAGATAGCGGATACGTCCGACACAGGTTTCCGAACATACTGTCGGTTCGCCGCTTTCAATCCGCGGATAGCAGAAAATACATTTTTCCGCTTTCCCCGTTGACCAGTTATAGTAAATTTTTTTGTACGGACAACCGGACACACACATACGCCAGCCGCGGCATTTATCCTGATCGATTAAGACGATACCGTCATCTTCGCGTTTATAAATGCTGCCGGACGGGCACGACGCCACACAGGAAGGATTCAGGCAATGCTCGCATAAACGCGGCAAATACATCATAAACGTCCGTTCGAAGGCCGCCAGCATCTCTTTTTGAATGCCGTCAAACAGCACGTCTTTAGCCCGCTTTTCAAATTCACCGGCCAAATCGTCTTCCCAGTTCGGCCCCCATTCGATTTTGTCCATTTTCTTGCCGGTGATTAAAGACACCGGGCGAGCGGTCGGCGGCGTGGTTAATTTCGGCGCATTTTGCAAGTGTTCATAATCAAAGGTAAAGGGTTCGTAATAGTCGTCAATTTGCGGCATATTCGGGTTGGCAAAAATATTTGACAGAATTTTAATTTTGCCGCCTTGTTTCGGTACCAGTTTTCCATTCGCTTTGCGTACCCAGCCGCCCTGCCATTTTTCCTGATCCTCCCAGTTTTTCGGAAACCCGATGCCCGGTTTAGTTTCGACATTGTTAAACCACGCATATTCCACCCCTTCGCGACTTGTCCAGACATTCTTGCAAGTTACCGAGCAGGTATGGCAGCCGATACACTTATCCAAATTCAGCACCATGCTGATCTGCGCCTTAATTTTCATTTTGTATTCCTTTTGATTTCAATTCGTTACCCTGTAGGCGAGAAAGTAAAAGTGCGGTCAGTTATTCCGCCGTTTCGTCCATCCAATCGATCCGGCTCATCTTCCGTACCACAACCCATTCATCCCGGTTTGAACCCACCGTACCGTAATAGTTAAAGCCGTATGCCAGATGTGCATAACCGCCAATCATGTGCGTTGGTTTAAGCACCGCGCGCGTCACCGAGTTATGAATGCCGCCGCGTTTTTTCGATACTTCCGCCCCCGGCGTATTCACGATTTTTTCCTGCGCGTGATACATCACCACCATGGATTCCGGAATACGCTGGCTCACCACCACCCGGCAGGTCAGGGTTCCGTTTGCATTAAAGACTTCCGCCCAATCGTTATCCTGCAAGCCGGCTCGTTTCGCATCAGCTTCACTCAGCCAGATGTGCGGCCCGCCCCGCCCTAAGGTCAGCATACGAATGTTTTCCGAATAGGTGCTGTGAATGCCCCACTTCTGGTGCGGCGTTAAGAAATTCAGGGTAATTTCCTGATTGCCATTCGGGTAACGGTGTAATAATTTCTCCGTCGTTTTAAAATTCACCGCGGGTTTATACACGGCAAATCCTTCGCCGAACGCGCGCATCCACAGGTGATCCTGATAAAATTGCTGACGACCGGTAAGCGTGCGCCATGGAATCAGTTCATTCACATTGGTATAACCGGCGTTATAACAAACCTCTTCGCTTTCAATACCGGACCAAATCGGCGAGGTCACGATTTTCCGCGGCTGTTCCACGATATCGCGGAAACGGATTTGCGTATGTTCGCTTGCCGCAACCAAGTGCGTATGTTCCCGCCCGGTGATGTTGCCCAGCGCCGCCCAAGCCTTTTTGGATACATGGCCGTTCGTTTCAGGCGCTAAAGTTAAAATCATTTCCGCCGCGTCAATGGCCGTCTCCAGTTTAGGCTGGCCTTTGCCGGCGCCCTGCGGCTGTATTCCGTTCAGCTTACGCAAGAAATCGACTTCTTCTTGGGTATTCCACGTCATCCCCTTCCCATTGTTATTGATTTTCTCAAGCAACGGGCCGACTGACGTATATTGTTCATAAATCGCGCCGTAATCTCGTTCGACGACGGTCATTGCCGGCATCGTTTTCCCCGGAATCGGTTCGCATTCGCCGAGTTTCCAGTCTTTCGGATCAAACGGCTGCCCCATTTCCTGCGGGCTGTCGTGCATCAGCGGTGTCAATACGATATCTTTGCGCACACCAAGATAATCTTTTGCCAGCTCACTGAATTTTTTGGCCAGACCTTTATAAATATCCCAGTCGCTGCGGCTTTGCCATAACGGCTGTACCGCTTCGGTCAGCGGATGAATAAACGGGTGCATATCCGAGGTATTCAAATCGTCTTTTTCATACCAGGTGGCCGTCGGAAAAATAACGTCCGCATACAAACAAGTGGTGTTCATACGAAAATCCAGACAGGTCAGCAAATCCAATTTACCTTCCGCCGCCGGGCGTACCTTAATTTCCGTCGGCGTAATGCAGTCTTTTTCATCGCTCAGCACCGCATTTTGCGTTCCCAGCAGATATTTTAAGAAATATTCATGACCTTTCCCCGCCGAACCCAGCAGATTGGAACGCCAGACAAACAGATTGCGCGGAAAGTTCTGCGGGTTGTCCGGATCATTACAGGCAAGGTCAAGCGAGCCGTTTTTTAACCCCTTAACAATAAAATCTTGCGGATTTTCACCCGCACTTTCCGCCTGTGCGACCACATCCAGCGGATTAGCGCCAAGCTGCGGCGCACTCGGCAGCCACCCCATACGTTCGGCTTTGGCGTTATAATCGATCATCGATAATGCTTTCATGCTCTCATCCGCCATAGGAGCTAAAATCTCGTCCGCACCGAGTTTTTCATGCCTCCACTGACTAGTATGCGCGTAGAAGAATGAGGTGCCGGTCATCTGACGCGCCGGTCGGTGCCAGTCCAGACCAAAGGCTAACGGTGACCAGCCGCTTTGCGGCCGTAATTTTTCCTGTCCGACATAATGACACCAGCCGCCGCCGGAACGCCCGATCGTCCCACACAGCATCAGCATATTTATCACGCCGCGGTATGCCATATCCATGTGGTACCAGTGATTTAACCCGGCTCCGATAATCACCATGGAACGCCCTTTCGTGGCATCGGCATTTTGCGCAAATTCGCGGGCGACCCGTATGACTAAGTCGGGATCGACGCCGGTATGTTTCAGCTGCCATGTCGGTGTATAAGGTTTGTCCTCATCATAGCTATTGGCCGCATTTTCATCGTTTAGGCCATTATCGACGCCATAGTTGGCCACCATTAAATCGAATACTGTCGCCACCAGAGCAGTTTCACCGTTTGCTAACCGAACCCGTTTTACCGGTACTTTATGCGCAATCAGTGCATTGTTATCTGCGCAGAAGTAGCTGAACTGCACCTCAACGACTTCATCGGCACAGGCTTTTAACGATAATGCCAGTTGCACGGGCTTATCCTGCGCAGTTTGTTCCAGATTCCATTTCCGGCTGCCGTCCCAGCGAAAACCGATCGTGCCATTTGGCGCGACCGGACTATCCGAATGCGTATCCCACGCCAATACTTTCCATTCGGGATGTTTTTCTTCACTAAACTGAGCGGATAACTCACTGGCTCGCAAAAAATATTTCGGCATCAGCCCTTTTTCGGTATGTTCGAGGCGAACCAGCATCGGCATATCCGTATAACGGCGAATATAAGAAGTGAAATATTCAGAAGGATTATTGAGGTGAAATTCTTTTAAAATAACGTGTCCCATCGCCATGGCCAGCGCGGCGTCCGTTCCCTGCTTCGGCGCCAGCCAGATATCGCCGAATTTAGCCATTTCGCCGTAATCGGAAGAAATCGCTACGGTTTTCGTGCCTTTATAGCGCACTTCGGTATAAAAATGGGCATCGGGTGTGCGTGTCAGTGGTACGTTAGACCCCCACACCAATAAATAATCCGCATTATACCAATCGGCAGATTCGGAAACGTCCGTCTGCTCGCCCCATACCTGCGGACTTGCCGGCGGTAAATCACAATACCAGTCGTAAAATGAAAGCGGCACGCCGCCTAATAATCCTAAATAGCGGGTTCCGGCGGCATAGCTGATCATCGACATAGCCGGAATAGGCGAAAAACCAATAATGCGATCCGGGCCGTACTGCTTGATCGTATAGGCATTCGCGGCGGCAACCATTTCATATGCCTCATCCCAACTCGAGCGAACAAACCCTCCCAATCCTCGCTGCGATTTATAAGATTTCGCTTTCCGTTCATCTTCTACAATAGACGCCCAAGCCTCTATCGGCGATAGCGTGCTGCGCGCGGTACGCCATAATTCGGCCAATGCGCCGCGCATCATGGGATATTTAATACGCTGTGCCGAATACACATACCAGCTAAATGATGCGCCACGCGGACAGCCGCGCGGTTCATGATTGGGCAGATCGGGACGGGTACGGGGATAATCGGTTTGCTGGGTTTCCCAGGTAATCAAGCCGTTTTTAACATAAATTTTCCAGCTGCACGAACCGGTACAGTTTACACCGTGAGTGGAACGGGCGATACGATCATGCTGCCAGCGGCTACGGTAGGCGTCTTCCCATTGACGATCATCATTGATTAACGCACCGTGTCCATTGGCGAACGCTTCGGCCTGGCGGCGTCTGAAAAAGGTTAAACGATCCAAGAAATGACTCATTATTTTTTCCTTCCTTTTTGTATATAGCTTAATCACTATACGCTCAAAACCATACAAAAAATACGCCTAATAAGTGTTACTGTTTATTAGGTATATTCAATAAAATCATAGTGTTATGTCGTAAAGAAACTAGTTATAAATGAGTAGTCCGCTAGATAGAAATAGGTATGCGATATGATGAAGATCAAAAAAATAGCGATCATCGAAGCCACCGCATCGGTGGTCTGCGGCATTCTTTGATTGATGAAAAAATAATCACCTGTGCCGGCATTAAATCCGCATCAGCGACATTTGCTGCGGCAAATTACGACAAAGTTTTTATTAGCGGGGAGATAAAGAGATAAAAAAACCGCGTGAATCTGTGCTCCAGATATCACGCGGACGATTTATTACAGCGCCTCAATCGCCAAATATTGCTGTTTCAGCTTTTCCAGACCGTCGCGGTAGCCCTGCATTTTTTCCCGTTCTTTGGCAATAACGGCTGGCGGTGCTTTTGCGACGAAGGCGTCATTGGCGAGTTTGGTTTCGATACGTTGAACTTCATGCTGAAGTTTTTCGATTTCTTTATTCAAACGCGCCAGTTCCGCATCTTTATTGATAAAGCCCGCCATCGGCACAAATAACTCCGCCTGACCGACCAGCTTGGTGACCGATAACGGGGCGTCAATGCCCTGTGCCAGCACGCGGATGTCGTTCAGTTTCGCCATTACCTGCAATAAAGTGCGGTTGTTTTCAAGACAGTTTTGCTCGCTTTGACTGATATTGCGCAGCAATAAATCCAGCCCTTTACCCGGCGCGATATTGCTTTCCGCCCGGATATTGCGCACGGCGGTGATAATGTCTTTCAGCCAGTTGATTTGCGCAATCGCCTCCGCGTCTTCAAGCGCGATATCATAACGCGGGAACGGCTGTAACATGATGGTGTCGCCGTCCACGCCGGCGAAACCTTTCACCTGCTGCCAGATTTCTTCGGTGATAAACGGCATCACAGGATGCGTTAAGCGCAGCAGTTTTTCCAATACATTAATTAACGTATCGCGCGCGCCGCGTTTTTGCGCATTGCTGCCGTTGGCGAAAACCGGTTTGGTCAGTTCCAGATACCAGTCGCAGAATTGATTCCAGGTGAATTCATATAACGCATTCGCCGCTAAGTCGAAACGGTATTGGCTCAACGCATCACGGAAGGCTTTAACCGTATTATTGAATTCCGCCTGAATCCAGCGATCCGCCAGACCGAACGCCGGCTCACCGTGCGGTAAATCCAGCGTATTGAGATTCATCAACACATAACGGCTGGCATTCCACAGTTTGTTACAGAAATTGCGATAGCCTTCCAGCCGTTTCATATCCCAGTTAATATCGCGCCCGTTACTCGCCAGCGCCGCCAGCGTGAAACGCAGCGCATCGGTGCCGTGTGCGGCAATACCGTTGGCAAATTCCTTGCGGGTCGCTTTGGCGATTTTTTCCGCCAGTTGCGGCTGCATCATATTACCGGTGCGTTTTTCCAGCAGCGCTTCCAGGCTGATGCCGTCAATCATATCAATCGGATCCAGAACGTTGCCTTTTGATTTGGACATTTTTTGTCCTTGTTCATCACGGATCAAACCCGTAACGTACACGGTTTTAAACGGCACCTGCGGTTTGCCGTTTTCATCTTTGATGAAGTGCATGGTAAACATAATCATGCGCGCCACCCAGAAAAAGATGATGTCGAACCCGGTGATCAGCACATCCGTCGGGTGGAAGGTTTTCAGCTCCTCGGTTTGCTGCGGCCAGCCTAAGGTGGAGAATGTCCATAAGGCGGAGGAAAACCAAGTATCCAGCACGTCTTCGTCTTGGCGTAACGCCACATCAGAATTTAGGCTATATTTTGACCGCACTTCCTCTTCGTTACGCGCAACATACACATTGCCCGCGTCGTCATACCATGCCGGAATGCGGTGTCCCCACCAAAGCTGGCGAGAAATACACCAATCCTGAATATCACGCATCCAGGAGAAATACAGATTTTCATATTGTTTCGGTACGAATTGAATTTCGCCGTCTTCCACCGCCTTGGTTGCGACTTCCGCCAGCGGTTTGACGCTCACATACCATTGATCGGTCAGCATCGGTTCAATCGGCACGCCGCCGCGATCGCCGTAAGGCACTTTCAAATCGTGCGGTTTGATTTCATCCAACAATCCCAGCGCGTCAAAATCCGCCACGATTTTTTTACGCGCGACAAACCGCTCCAGACCGCGATAGTCGGCCGGAATAAGTGCGGTATAATTTTGACAGATTTTGCCGTCCGTACCGATAATTTCCGCTTCATCACGAATATCCGCATTCAGCGTCAGCACATTGACCATCGGCAAAGCGTGCCGTTTGCCCACCTCGTAGTCGTTAAAATCGTGCGCGGGGGTGATTTTCACCACACCGGTACCGAATTCGCGATCCACATATTCATCGGCGATAATCGGAATTTTCCGGTTTGCCAGCGGCAGAATCACAGTTTTACCGATCAGCGACTGATAGCGTTCATCTTCCGGATGCACAGCCACCGCCGTATCGCCCAGCATCGTTTCCGGACGGGTGGTCGCCACCACCAGATAATCTTTACCGTCTGCGGTTTTTGCGCCGTCGGCCAGCGGATAACGGAAATGCCACAGCGATCCTTTGCTTTCTTTATTTTCCACTTCCAAATCGGAAATCGCGGTGTGCAGTTTCGGATCCCAGTTCACCAAGCGTTTACCGCGGTAAATCAGCCCTTCTTCATGCAAACGCACGAACACTTCCTTCACGGCGTTGGATAAGCCCTCATCCATGGTGAAACGTTCGCGCGCCCAATCCACCGAATCGCCCAAACGGCGCATCTGCTGGCTGATGGTGCCGCCCGAATGAGCTTTCCATTGCCAGATTTTATCGATAAAGGCCTCACGCCCATAATCGTGGCGGGTTTTGCCCTCTTCCGCGGCAATTTTGCGTTCCACCACCATCTGCGTTGCAATCCCGGCGTGGTCGGTTCCCGCCTGCCATAATGTATTATGCCCTTCCATACGGTGAAAGCGGATCAGGGTATCCATCAGCGTTTGCTGGAACGCATGTCCCATATGCAGACTACCGGTCACGTTCGGCGGCGGAATGGCGATGCAATAACTCGCAACGTCCGGATTGCCGTTCGGTTTAAAATACCCCTGTTCTTCCCAGTGTTTATAAAGTGCCTGCTCGACGGAAGACGCATCAAAGCGATCCGCCATTTGAAATTGTTTTGTCATGTTGTTTCTCTATTGTTTATTCATTCTTTTCAATTCGCGTTCCAACGCCGGTGTATTGCGGCGGATTTATCTTTGCCATCCCAGCATCACCAAATCTTCAAAATGGGTTTGCATATCGGCCACCTGCGGTAAGCACCCCCAGCGTTCAAATCCCATTTTGTGCAGCAAACCTAAACTCGGCGCGTTATTGCCGAACACGAACGCCAGTAAGGTATGCAGCTGATAGTTCGGCATTTGTTCAATCAGGAAATTGACGCATTGTTTGCCGATGCCCTTGCCGTGCAGCGCGCTGTCCAGATAGAAACTGATTTCCGCACAACCGTCATAAGCGCGGCGGCCATAAAAGGCGGAGTAACTGCACCAGCCGAGCAGATGACCTTCCGCTTCATAAACCCATAAGGGATATTTTGTGCTGTGCAGATGAAAATCAAACCAGTCCTGCCGGCTTTCAACGCTTACCGGCGCCAGATCGGCGGTCACCGTGCGTTTGTCAATCACCTGATTGTAAATCGTCAGGATACGGGGCAAATCATGGCTTTCAGCCAAACGAAACATACGGCCTCCTTATGCCTGCTCGGTACTGAGCTGCCAGCCGAGCTGGCGGTATTGCTTATAACGTTCGCGCGCCAGCGCTTTCAATGCCTCTTGCGCCGGCACAAAATCGATCACCTGATTAAAGCCGGCGGCAAAAGCCGGTACCTGCGGCTGCAAATTGATCAATAAATCCCGCCGTTGCGCATTCCGTTTATCGCCCCAGGAAATTTCAATCGGCGTGGCATATTGCGTGATTTCACCGGATAAATTATGCGGCACGAACTGTTCGGGATCCCGCTGCCACAGCGCTTCATCAATATCCAGCGCCTGTGCTTCCGCGGCACAGGCAATCAACACCCGTTTGCCCAAACGCCAGGCGGCGGCTGCCAGATCGCAGGCCAGCGCTTCCGGAGCCTGCGCCGCCTGCAAAAGGTAAAACTGTGCTTGTTTTGACATAAAATCATTACTCCGGCTTGGTGGCTGCCAATGGGTTTACGCTAAAAAGCGGATCGTTAAACTGCAAGATTTTAGCGAAAAATCAGGCGAAGATAAAATATTAATTTTTTAAACGGGCAAAAAAGCGACAGCTTTGGTTAAGGTTCGGAAACACTGAAAAAATCCACCGCACTTTATGATCTAAATCACAAAACCGAAGTTTACAATTCCTCTTACATTCCATTCACCGTGCTGAAATGATAGACTTGCCCTGTTTTTTTATATTTAACAAGAGGTAATCACAATGGAATTTCGTATTGAAAAAGACACCATGGGCGAAGTGAAAGTGCCTGCCGATAAATACTGGGCGGCGCAAACCGAGCGTTCGCGCAACAATTTCAAAATCGGCCCTGCGGCCTCCATGCCGAAAGAAATTATCGAAGCCTTCGGCTATCTGAAAAAAGCCGCCGCCTACGCAAACTATGATTTAGGCGTGTTACCACTGGAAAAACGCGATCTGATCGCGCAGGCCTGTGATGAAATTCTGGCCGGCAAATTAGACGATCAATTCCCGCTGGTGATCTGGCAGACCGGTTCCGGTACGCAATCCAATATGAACCTGAACGAAGTGATCGCCAATCGCGCCCATGTGATCCACTGCGGCAAACTGGGCGAAAAATCCATTATTCACCCGAATGATGATGTCAACAAATCCCAGTCCTCCAACGATACCTATCCGACCGCCATGCATATTGCGGCGTACAAAAAAGTGGTGGAAGTCACCATTCCTTGTGTCGAACGTTTACAAAAAACCTTCGCGGCCAAATCCGAGGCGTTCAAAGATGTGGTTAAAATCGGGCGTACGCACTTAATGGACGCCACACCGCTGACATTAGGTCAGGAATTTTCCGCTTATGCGGCGCAACTGCACTTCGGTTTGCTGGCGCTGAAAAACACCCTGCCGCATTTAAGCCAGCTGGCGTTGGGCGGTACCGCCGTCGGCACCGGTTTAAATACGCCGAAAGGGTATGATGTGAAAGTGGCGGATTATATCGCCGAATTCACCGGCTTGCCGTTTATCACCGCGGAAAATAAATTCGAAGCCTTAGCCACTCATGATGCGGTGGTGGAAACCCACGGCGCGCTGAAACAGCTGGCCATGTCTTTATTTAAAATCGCTAACGACATTCGTCTGCTGGCTTCCGGCCCGCGTTCCGGTATCGGCGAAATTCTGATTCCGGAAAACGAACCGGGTTCGTCCATCATGCCGGGGAAAGTCAATCCGACGCAATGCGAAGCCATGACCATGGTTTGCGCTCAAATACTCGGTAACGATACCACCGTTTCCTTTGCCGGTTCGCAGGGACACTTCCAGTTAAATGTGTTCAAACCGGTAATGGCGGCGAATTTCTTGCAATCGGCGCAACTGCTGGCGGATGCCTGTGTTTCCTTCGACGAACACTGCGCTTCCGGCATTGAACCGAACTACCCGCGCATCAAAATGCAGCTGGATAATTCCTTAATGCTGGTAACCGCCCTCAATACCCATATCGGTTATGAAAATGCGGCCAAAATCGCCAAAACCGCGCATAAAAACGGCACCACGTTGAAAGAAGAAGCGGTGAATTTAGGTCTGCTCAGCGCAGAACAATTCGACGAATGGGTGCGGCCGGAAGATATGGTCGGCAGTTTAAAATAACCCCGCAAGGCAAAAAATAAGCGAAAGGCGAGAGCAATTCTCGCCTTTTCCATATTTATTGATATAATCAGCCCATCATTTCTGTACTGGATAGATTATGAAATTTAACGCTTTTCTGTTATTGCTTTCCGGCTTATTTTCGACCGCACTTTCGGCGCACTGGACCAGTGTCGGCAATGCCGATTATAACTGGGGACCTTTTCATGTTTACACCGTCAGCCTGTACACCGAAAGCGGCGCTTATCAAGAAAATCAGCGCCCTTTAATGCTGTCGTTTAAATACGCCAAGCCGGTGGAAGGAAAAAGTTTCGCCATCAGTCTGGTGAAAGAAATGAATGCGCTAAACTTCAATAAAGACAGCTCGGCGGCATGGCTGAAAAAAATGCAGGAAATCTTTCCCGATTTTTCACCGAACGACGTATTAAGTTATATTGCGCTGGCGGATCGCGGCTATTTTATTTTAAACGACACGATTTTGGCTCATGAATTCGACGACCAGTTCAATCAGGCGTTAATCGCCGTCTGGCTGTCGCCGCAAAGCAGTTATGCGCAGCTGCAAAATCAGCTATTGGGCAAGGAAAAACGCGCTCATGATGATCAAACGGAAAAACTGATGGCGACCCCGGAAGTCAAGCAGCTCAATGAAGAAGATGCCGATCCGCAACTGCCGCCGAATTTTGAAATGGAAAACCGCAGCAAAGACGCTTCATAACAACCCGGCAGCCTCGCCCGCCGGTGCCAATATTACGCTTTAAATTGTTTTAAACGCTGTAAATGGTGGGAGATGGTTTTGAATTTATGGCTTTCCGCCGCATCCCAAATCACTTCATAAAATGGCGATAAGATTTGTGCGCTGCGCTGAGAATCCAGTATTTCGTCCTGTGTGGATAAAAATACCAGACAATGCCCCTTATTTTTCAGCCGGAAATTCGCCACGCATTTGGTGGCGATATCTTCATATTCTTCCGGCCGATCGATTTTACCGCTCATATTCTCATTCGGAAATAAATTCGGGTTGAATATCGCCTGTTTGATCCCGCACAAAAAACCGATGCGCTCCGCCCAATAACCGCCCAGTCCGACCCCGCAAATCAGCGGCTTGGGATCGCGGCTTTCCGACACCAGTTTATGCACTTCATTCAGCAAAAACTGCATATCATGGCGCGGATGCAAGGTGCTGTAATTGACAAACCGCACATCGTCATCAATAAATTTCAGCTGCATAATTTTTTCGTAGTTACCCGGACTACTGGAATCAAACCCGTGTAAATAAATAATCATGATAACTCCTCACTTATTGTGCTATGGTTTCGTGCATGCGGGAAAAATATCTCTGTTGTGTCGCAACGAACATTTTAATACCGGCGGCATAATATGAAAAGCAAAACCGCCGCTTTTTTCACCGCACTTCGGCGCACCGGCAGCAACCTGCCATGCCGCCTACGCCGCCGAGCGCCATTTTTTCTCAACATAGGCGATCATTTGCAGCGCAATATCCAGGCCGCTGGTTTTTTCGATCATTTCCAGCCCCGGACTGGCGTTTACTTCCAGCACCAACAGGCCTTGTGCGGAGCGGATCAAATCCACCCCCGCCACATCCAGCCCCAGCGTTTTTGCCGCTTTCACGGCAATGGCTTTTTCCGCCTCGCTCAGGCTGACTTTTTCCGCGCTACCGCCGCGGTGGAAATTGGCTCTGAACTCGCCGTTTTGTCCGATGCGCCGCATGCTGGCCACCACCTGCTCGCCCACCACAAAGCAACGAAAATCAGTGCCGTTGGCTTCGGCAATAAAATCCTGCAACAGCACCGGCACATTGGTGTGCGTCAACGTTTCCAGAATACTGACCGCACTTTGTGCCTTATCCGCCAGAATCACCCCGATACCCTGCGCACCGTTTAAGGTTTTCAAAATGGTCGGCGAACCGATACGATTCACCGCCTGCGTGGCCTGAAATTCGCAGCCGGAGAGCGCCGACGGCGGCAGCGCGATGCCGGCCGTTGCCAATAATTGCAGGCTGCGCCATTTATCCCGCGCGTTTAAAAATGCGCTTTCGTCGTTTAAACAAAGCACGTTTTGCGCCGCAAAATGGCGCAACACCGCACAGCCCATTTGCGTGCTGGCCGAGCCGAAACGCGGAATAACCGCATCGTATTGCGGTAAGAAATACGGCTCGGTGTCCGTGTTGTGCTGATAATACAACTGAAAGTGCGGTGAATTTTGCGCCAGTTTCAACAAACAGCGGTTCGGATCCAATATATCCATTTGGTGCCCGCTCTCCTGTGCCGCCTCTTTCAGACGCCGGCAGCTGTATAAGCGCGGTTCGCGGCATAGCATTAATAATTTCATGATTCCCTACTTTTTCACAAATCCTTGTTTTTGCAGATAACTCAACACGCCCGGACGCACCGGTTTGGACAAAGTTTTAATCACATTTTTCGACCAGTCCATGTCGATGGCACTGCGTTTTTGATAATAATCGGCCACTTGGGCATTATACCCTTCCAGCAATGAGCAATCCAAAGGCTGATAAGCGTTTTCAAAAAACATCGCCGCCGGCGGTAAACGCGGCTTTGACGGCGGATCCTGATCCGGATAGCCTAAACATAAGCCGACCATCGGCAAGGTGTGCGGCGGTAATGCTAACAGTTCGCCGACCTGTTCCATTTGATTGCGCAACGAGCCGATAAACACCCCGCCCAGCCCGAGACTTTCCGCCGCGATCATCACATTCTGCGCCATAATGCCGGTGTCCACCGCGCCGATTTGCAGCAGCTCGGCATAATCCAGCTGCGCCTGCGGGCAAATCTGTTTATGTTTATGAAAATCCACACAAAACACCCAAAATTCCGGCGCACTTTTGACATATTCCTGATTGGAACAACACCGCATGAGCGCCTCGCGCAACGCCGGGTCGGTCACCCGGATAATGGAGACGCATTGCAGATGATTAGAGGTCGAAGCAAAGCGGGCGGCATCCACCAGCTTGCTGATAATCTGCCCGTCGATGGGCTGCGCGGTGAATTTGCGGATAGAACGGTGGGATAAAATACAATCTAAGGTTGATGAAGCGGTTTTTTGTGCTGTCATAATCGGTTTCCGTGAGTCGTTTTTTCTTCCATATATTACACCAATCGCAACAATGCGGAAAAACGCTTTATCATTTTTCCGCAAATCGGGTAGAATTCTTACGATTTTTATACAACCAAAAAGGAAATGAATTATGTTCGTTGTTATTTTCGGCCGTCCGGGCTGTCCTTATTGTGTACGGGCAAAAAATCTGGCGGAAAAACTCAAAAACACGTTGCCGGATTTTGATTACCGTTATGTGGATATTATTGCCGAAGGCATCAGCAAAGCGGATTTATCCGCCTCGGTGGGCAAACCGGTAGAAACCGTGCCGCAGATTTTTATTGATGAAAAGCCGATCGGCGGCTGCACGGATTTCGAAGCCTTAATGAAAGCGCAGTTCAACGTTGTGGCATAAATACGCTGATAGATACAATAAAGTGCGGTGATTTTCACCGCACTTTTACGTTGACGAAAATTTTGCTTGCATATTTGCCCGAATGAATATAAATTCACTAAAAATGAATAATTATATATAGGAATGGTTATGCGCAGCACAGAATTAGTTCAATGGTTCAGACAGTCCACGCCTTATGTGAATATGCACCGGGGCAAAACCTTTGTCATCATGCTTGACGGCGATACCGTCGCCAGTCCTAATTTTATCAATATTATCAATGATATCAGTTTACTGCACAGCCTCGGCATCAAACTGGTCATCGTCTTCGGCGCACGTTGTCAGATCAATCAATTACTGCAACAGCATAATATTCAGTCCGTTTATCACAAAAATATCCGCATCACCGATCCGCGCACCCTTGAACTGGTCAAACAGGCGGTGGGAAAACTGCATTATGATATTGCCGCCCGCTTATCCCTGCGCCTGCCGCATTCACCGCTGATTAATGTGGTCAGCAGCAATTTTATTCTGGCTCAGCCGATCGGGGTGGACGACGGCGTGGATTATATGTTGAGCGGTAAAATCCGCCGCATTGATACGGACAATATCAGACAGCAGCTGGAACGGGGCGCTATCGTATTGTTAGGCCCGATTGCGCCTTCCGTCACCGGCGAGACGTTCAATCTGCCGTTTGAGGAAATCGCCACGCAGGTGGCAATTAAACTCAAGGCGGAGAAACTGATCGGTTTTTCCGCCACCCAAGGGATTCTGGATGATCAACAAATGCCGATTTCGGATTTGCTGCCGCAGGATGCCGCCAAGCATTTGCAGGCGCTGATTGAAGATAATCGCTATCACAGCTCGCAGGCGCGTTTCTTACAGGCTGCGATTGATGTCTGCCGCGCCGGGGTGAAACGTTCGCACCTGCTCAGTTATGAAGAAGACGGCTCTTTATTGCAGGAATTATTCACTCGCGACGGTGTGGGCACCCAGCTTTCGATGGAAAGTTCCGAGCATATCCGCATTGCCACCGTGGCGGATATTCCGGGCCTGCTGGAATTAATCCGCCCGCTCGAACAGCTGGGTATTCTGGTTAAACGGTCACGCGAACAGCTGGAAATGGATATCGCCAATTACACCATTATTGATCGCGACGGCGTGATTATCGCCTGCGCGGCGCTTAATCTCTATGCGGCCGAGAACATGGCGGAAATGGCCTGTGTGGCGGTACACCCCGATTATCGTAATTCCTCCCGCGGCGATATTTTGCTGGAAGCGATCCAAAAACGGGCGCGCGAAGCGGGCATCGGCAAACTGTTCGTGCTCACCACCCGCACCGTGCACTGGTTTCAGGAACGGGGATTTCGCCTTGCCGGGATTGAAGATTTACCGAAATATAAACGGGATAATTATAATTACCAGCGCCGCTCTAAAATTTTAATTCAGGATTTAAGCGCACAATAACGGCGGCAATAGCCACAAATTTTCTCCCGCGGCAATAAAACACCGCACCAAAACGGAGTGCTCGTCCGTTTTTCGTTTAATATACGCCATCGCCCGATCCGATACCTGATGCAAGACATCGTACCGGGCGACGACGGCATATCATCCCCTTTCTTGTTAGGTGCAAGCGGGTCATTTTTTTGTTAAAATTCCCGGCAAATTTGACGTTTAACTACAGAAAACAACATGACAGATAATTATTCCGCCAATGAAATTACGGTGTTAAAAGATCTTGAGCCGGTACAGCTGCGCCCCGGCATGTACACCGACACCAGCCGCCCTAATCACCTTGCCCAAGAAGTCATTGACAACAGCGTGGATGAAGCGCTGGCGGGCTATGCCGATAAAATCGACGTGATTTTACATAAAGATCAATCGCTGGAAGTGATTGATAACGGCCGCGGCATGCCGGTGGATATTCACCCGACGGAAAAGGTGTCCGGCGTGGAAGTGATTATGACCAAACTACACGCCGGCGGTAAATTCTCCAATAAAAACTACGAATTTTCCGGTGGCCTGCACGGAGTCGGCATCTCCGTCGTCAACGCCCTGTCCGAGCGGGTGGACGTCACCATTAAACGCAACGGGCAGATTTATAAAATCGCCTTTGAAAACGGGGTAAAAACCGAAGAACTGACCGTGATCGGCACCTGCGGGCGGCGCAATACGGGCACCACCGTACATTTCAAACCGAATCCGAAATATTTCGACAGCAGCAATTTTTCCGTCACCCGTCTGCGCCATTTGCTGCGCGCCAAAGCGGTGCTGTGTTCCGGGTTGGAAATCCGCTTTATCGATAAAATCAACGACAGTGAAGAAAGCTGGCTGTATCAGGACGGCTTATCAGATTATCTGAGCGAAGCGGTGCAAAACAGCGTTACGCTGCCGGCGGTTCCTTTCGTCGGTGATTTCAAAACGGACAAAGAAACCGCCAGCTGGGCATTGCTCTGGCTGCCGGAGGGCGGCGAATTACTCGGTGAAAGCTATGTTAATCTGATCCCCACCATTCAGGGCGGAACGCATGTCAACGGCTTGCGTCAGGGATTGCTGGATGCAATGCGCGAATTCTGCGAATTCCGCAATCTGCTGCCGCGCGGGGTTAAACTGACCGCGGACGATATCTGGGAACGCTGCGCTTATGTGCTGTCAATCAAAATGCAGGACCCGCAGTTTGCCGGTCAGACTAAGGAACGTCTGTCCTCGCGCCAAAGTGCGGTGTTTGTCAGCGGCGTGGTGAAAGATGCCTTCAGTTTATGGCTGAATCAAAACGTACAGGAAGCGGAAGAACTGGCGAAACTGGCCATCAGTTCCGCCGAACGTCGCTTGCGGGCGGCAAAAAAAGTGGTACGCAAAAAACTGGTCAGCGGCCCGGCGTTACCGGGTAAACTGGCGGATTGCAGTCAGCAGGATTCCGCACGCACGGAGCTGTTTCTGGTGGAAGGCGATTCCGCCGGCGGTTCCGCCAAACAGGCGCGCGATCGCGAATATCAGGCGATTTTGCCCCTGCGCGGTAAAATTCTGAATACTTGGGAAGTTTCGGCGGATCAAGTGCTCGGCTCACAGGAAGTGCATGATATCGCCGTGGCGTTGGGTATCGATCCCGACAGTGACGATCTTTCCCAGCTGCGTTACGGCAAAGTCTGTATCCTCGCCGATGCGGACTCCGACGGGCTGCATATCGCCACCCTGCTGTGCGCGCTGTTTCTGCGCCATTTTCCGAAACTGGTGCGCGAGGGGCATGTTCATGTGGCAATGCCGCCTCTGTACCGCATTGATTTAGGCAATGAAGTCTTTTATGCGCTGGATGAAGGCGAAAAAGAAGGCATTTTGGATCGCCTGAAAAACAAAAAAGGCAAACTGAATGTACAGCGTTTCAAAGGGCTGGGCGAGATGAACCCGAACCAGCTGCGCGAAACCACCATGGATCCGAACACCCGCCGACTGGTTCAGCTGACCTTTGAGCAGGACGCACAGACTGCCGACGAAACCCTCGAGTTAATGGATATGCTGCTGGCCAAAAAACGCGCGGAAGATCGCAAAAACTGGCTGCAAATCAACGGCGATCAGGTCGATCTCACAGTCTAAACGGAGGACATTCCCTATGCGACAAACCATTGTATCCCTTATCATCGGCGCCGTTTTCGCCATTAGCGCGCCCGCTTTAGCCGCGACGCCTGAAACGGCCAAAAGTGCGGTAGAAAATCCGGCCGTTTCCGAGCTGCCGGTGATTGAAGCGGAACTGACACCGGCGCCGCATGTTCCCAAAGCGCTTAACCGCACCACGCCGGCCAGAGTGATTGTAAAACTGGAAGCGCTGGAAAAGATCATGGACATGATGCCGGAGGTACAGTTTAAATACTGGACCTTTAACGGCACCACGCCGGCACCGTTTATCCGGGTGCGCGAAGGAGACACGGTGGAGATTCATTTGTCCAATCCGGTCAACTCAAAACTGGCGCACAGCCTTGATTTTCATTCCGCCGCCGCGCCGGAAGGTACCGCGACGGTAAGCAATACGGCGCCCGGTCATACCAGTATTTACAGCTTTAAAGTATTATCGCCCGGGTTGTACCTTTATCACTGCGCGGCAATGCCGGGAGCCGGCATTCATATCGGCAAAGGCATGTTCGGTTTAATGCTGGTGGAACCGAAAGCAGGATTACCGCCGGCGGACAAAGAATTTTATATCATACAAAATGAATTCTATACCCGCGGCGCTTTCGGTGAAAAAGGCCTGCAAGTGTTCAGCCCGGAAAAAGCCGCCTACGAACTGCCCGATTATGTGGTATTCAACGGCCATTACGGCGCGCTGACGGAAGATAAGGCGCTACATGCCAACGTGGGCGACAAAATCCGTTTTTATGTAGGCAACGCCGGGCCGAATAAAGCCTCCGCTTTTCATTTGATCGGCAAAGCCTTCGATACCGTTTATGTGGAAGGCGGTTCGCTGCGCAATCAGCATGTACAGACCACACTGATCCCGCCGGGCGGCGCGACGATAACGGAGGTCAGCATTCCGGTGCCCGGCCGTTACAGTTTTATCGATCATTCGATTTTCCGCGCAGATAAAGGCGCCAGAGGAACGCTGATCGTCACGGGAGAGGAAAATCCGGCGATTTTCAGCGGCAAAATTAAAGATGAAATCTACCAGCAACGCAATCCCGATGCCGATACCGACAGCGGATTCCAGCATTAAAAAATAATTCAAAAACCGACCGCACTTTTGCGGTCATTACAAAACAGAAACAGAGTTTATGCCACAAATTAATTATGAAGGCGTCGAGCAAATGCCGATTCGCCGTTTTACCGAAAGCGCTTATCTCAATTATTCCATGTATGTGATTATGGATCGTGCGCTGCCGTTTATCGGCGACGGACTGAAACCCGTACAACGCCGCATCATTTATGCCATGTCCGAACTCGGGCTGAACGCCACGGCGAAATACAAAAAATCGGCGCGTACCGTGGGGGATGTGCTGGGTAAATTCCACCCGCACGGCGACAGCGCCTGCTATGAAGCCATGGTGTTAATGGCGCAGCCTTTTTCTTATCGCTATCCGCTGGTGGACGGGCAAGGCAACTGGGGCGCGCCGGACGATCCGAAATCCTTCGCCGCTATGCGTTACACGGAATCCCGGCTGGCCGCCATTTCCGAGTTGCTGCTTGGCGAACTGGGACAAGGCACGGTTAATTATCAGCCTAATTTCGACGGCACGCTGGAAGAGCCGCAATATCTGCCGGCGCGTCTGCCGCATATTCTGTTAAACGGCACAACCGGCATCGCCGTCGGTATGGCGACTGATATTCCGCCGCACAATATTAACGAAGTGGCGGATGCCGCCGTGATGCTGCTGGAGAATCCGCAGGCTGAACTTGATCAACTCATGACGGTGCTGCACGGCCCGGATTATCCGACGGAAGCGGAAATCATCTCGTCGAAAGAGGATATCCGCAAAATTTATCAGCAAGGGCGCGGTTCAATCAAAATGCGGGCGGTATGGAAAAAAGAAGACGGCGAAATTATCGTCAGCGCGTTGCCGCATCAGGCTTCGCCGTCCAAAATCATCGCCCAGATTGCCGATCAGATGACGGCGAAAAAACTGCCGATGGTGGACGATATCCGCGATGAGGCGGATCACGAAAATCCGGTACGCATTGTGATTGTGCCGCGTTCCAACCGGGTAGATACCGAAGCGCTGATGGCGCACTTATTCGCCACGACGGATCTGGAAAAAAGCTATCGTGTCAATATGAACATGATCGGGCTGGACAACAAACCGGCGGTGAAAAACCTGCCGCAGATTCTGACCGAGTGGCTGACGTTTCGCCGAACCACCGTCACCCGTCGCCTGCAGCACCGCTTGGATAAAGTAATGGCACGGCTGCATATTCTACAGGGCTTAATGATCGCCTTTCTCAATATTGATGAAGTAATCGCCATTATCCGCAGCGAGGACAAACCGAAACCGGTGCTGATGCAGCGCTTTAATCTGAGCGATGAACAGGCGGAAGCGATTTTAAATCTGCGTCTGCGCCAGCTAGCGAAACTGGAAGAACACGCCCTACAGGCGGAACAGGATAAACTGGAACAGGAACGGCAAAGCCTACAGGCAATTCTGGGCTCCGAGCGCCGCCTCAACACCTTAATTAAAAAAGAAATTCAGCAGGATGCGCAAACCTTTGCCAGCCCGCGCATGTCGCCGCTGGTAGAACGCGCCGAGGCGAAAGCCATCGCCGAAAATGAGATGTTGCCGGCAGAACCGGTCACCGTGATTTTGTCGCAAATGGGCTGGGTGCGCTGTGCCAAGGGGCATGATATTGACGTGCAGGGACTGAACTATAAAGCCGGTGACGGCTATCTGGCTCATGCTTATGGTAAAAGCAATCAGCCGGCGGTATTTGTCGACAGCAGCGGGCGCAGCTACGCGCTGGATCCGCTGTCATTACCTTCCGCCCGTTCGCAGGGCGAACCGCTGACCGGGAAACTGTCGCTGCCGGCCGGCGCCACGGTGGAACAGGTGCTGATGCAAAACGAGCCGCAGCAATTGTTGTTGGCCTCCGACGCCGGTTACGGTTTCTTGTGTAAATTTGAGGATTTAATCGCACGCAACAAAGCGGGCAAAGCGTTAATTTCCCTGCCGGAAAACGCCAAGGTGTTGCCGCCGTTAACGCTGACCGATCCGACCGCACTTGTGGTGGCGCTGACCTCCGCGGGTCGTATGCTGATTTTCCCGGTCGCCGATCTGCCGGCATTATCAAAAGGAAAGGGTAATAAAATCATCACCATTCCGGCGGCAAACGCCAAAAACCGCTCGGAACTGTTGGTGCGTTTATTGCTGATCAGTGAAAACGCCAGTCTGGTATTCCATGCCGGCAAGCGCAAAATCACCCTCAAACCGGCGGACTGGCAAAAATTCCGTGCCGAACGCGGTCGCAAAGGTTCCGCATTACCGCGCGGTCTGCACAGCGATGCCGACATTGAGGTGATTGAACCGGCACAAAGTGCATAACACAAAGGCGGACTGAATGTCCGCCTTTATCGTTTTTGCCCTGTGTGTTATTTGTCGTTCGTGTTGGTTTGATTAACTGCATGCGGTTTTAACGCATTCAGGCGCTTTTGTGCCTGCTCTGCGAACTGGTCTTGATGTTTCAGGGTTTCCCGATACCAGTAAATGGCTTTCTGCTCATTCTTTTTAATCCCTTTGCCCTCTTCATACATCGTGGCAAGGCGGAATTTGGATTCGTTATGATCGGTATTGGCGGCTCTTTCAAACCAGATAAACGCGTTTTTGAAATCCTGCAAATCACGGTAATACAATACGCCCAGAATAAACATGGCGGTCTGATTGCCGGCCTGTGCCGTTTTCTTTAACAGTTTGATGCCGTGCGGAATATTTTTCTGCGTACCAAGGCCGTCCAGATACAAAAACGCCAGATAATTGATGCCTTTAATATTGCCCTGCTCCGCCGCTTCGCTGAACCACCAGTAGGCTTTGTCCGCATCCTGCGCGACGCCTTTTCCCTGCACATACAAAATGCCCAGATTGGCCTGCGCATTGGCATCGCCCTTTTCGGCAAGCGGATAAATCAGCTCAAACACTTTCGGCCAATCCCCGCAGTTCGCCGCCAGCTGCGCCAGACTGCGCCGCTGCTGATCGGTAAATTCTTCCCCTTGCGTTATCTCCGTCGTCGCCTCATGCGGCGCAATCGATTGCCCGTGCGTATAAAAACTCAGGGCGGCCAACGGTAATAACAACCATTTATATAAATTCATAATCTCTCTTTAAGCTGCAATCAGCAGCATGATCAAAAACCATAACGATACGGCCATTTCAATAAATCCGACCTGCTTAACCGACAGCTTGACTTTCGGCAGCACAAGGGCGCGAAGCAACGGCGGCACAAAAGCCAGCGCTAAATAATATTGCCCCATCAGGATAAATCCCACTACGCACAGCCCATGAAACAGTATCGAGGCTTGCAGATAGCGCGGATTTTTACGTTCCCGCATGACCGATTTCACATATAAGGTGGTACCGACAAAAAACAGACTCGGATACAGCGCCACCAGCCAGATGGTCTGATCAAAAGTGCGGTCGGGAAAATAGTAGGCGCCCATGCCGGCGAGGGCAAAAATGATAATGCCTGCGATGTCATTAAGCAGCGCCCGTTCATTTTTTTGTCTGACATAATAAATATTGACCAATACAAAAGGCAACATCGTCGCCAGAAAATAAATAATCCGCCAGTTATAATACAACGCCGGAAGCGCCAAAATCAGGGCGGCGCCCGCATAAATTCCGCTCCATTTCGCATACAACGGCAGATTGCGCCCTTTAAATAAATTCAGGAACGGATAGGTCATCAGATATAACACGAACCAGCCCGCCAGCAGAAAAAGATGCGGCCAAATCGGATGCGATAAAAACATGCCGTATAAAAACGGCAGCAACGCCATCACAATGGCGCCATGCTGGTTGGAAATCAGTAATTTCATCTTGTATAAGTGCGGTTAAAAATAAAAGAATTTTAGTCGTTTTTGCCGAAAACGGCTATAATCTTTCCGTGTTAATTTCCCCTTTTATTATTAAGAGAAATAAAAATGTCAAAAGTTCAACGTTTTTATGCCAATCGGCGTTTATCGGAAATCAGCGTGTATCAGGGCGTCGCTTATCTGGCCGGGCAAGTGCCGGAAAATACGGCGGCGGATGCCTATGAGCAGACTCAGGAAGTGCTGGCGCTGATTGATAACTTATTGGCCGACCTCGGTTCGGATAAAAGCCGAATCCTGAACGCGCAGATTTTTCTGGCGGATATGGCGGATTATGCGCAAATGAACCGCGCCTGGGATGAATGGGTGGATGCGGAAAATCCGCCGAGCCGTGCCACGGTTGAAGCCCGCCTTGCCGATCCGCGCTGGAAAGTGGAAATCGTTATTCACGCGGCGGTTTAATCAGTTCCAGCTCCAGCAGCAGCGGGTTATGATCGGAACTGCCGGTTTGCAGCGTAGTCGCCCGCAGGGTTTTAAATCCGCGCACAAACACCCAATCCAGCGGATAATCAAAAAAGCGCAGCCGGTAATCGGGGCTAAACTGAACTTCCTGCAACCGGTATTGCGCGGTCAACTGCCGAATCAGCGCCAGCCGCCAGCCGTTCCACGAATTAAAATCGCCGGCTAAAATAATCGGCCCTTGGTGCCGTGCGATTAACGCCATCATCGCGCGCAACTGGCGGTAATAATAAGTAGGATTGAGTTCAAAATTAACCAAATGCAGATTCACGGTTAATAAACGCCGGCCGTCCGCCAACGGGAACAACATGGCATTACCGACTTTCGGGATCCGAATCCACGGCTCGACGGAAGAACCGGCGCAATAGGTTTGCGGCGTAAAGCGGCTGAGAGAGCTTACGCCCGATTGCCGTCCCAGATAAGCAAAGGCGCTGACATAAAGTGCGGTGGAAAATTGATGCGAAAATAAATCGGCGATATGCTGCCGATCGGTCACTTCCTGTAATAAAACAAAATCTTTATCCTGTGCAAACTGCTGTACGGCGGCCTGCCAGCCGTGATCCTGCCCTTTATGAATATTCCACACCAGCAGCCCGAATTTATCCTGCCGAATCGGCGTCACCGCCCGATTTGTCGCGGCACACTGAATATCCGGCGACAGCGATTCGGGCTGATAATCCGAAGCGCCGGCGGCAGAAAACACCACATTGGCGCTCGGATAAATCTCAACGCTGTAAAACCAATAGGCGACCGCGCCGGATAACAGCAGCAACAGGGTAACAAAAAGGGTTTTTACTCTACTCATTTCAATGTATTTTCAGAAAATATTCTTTCTAAATGATAGCAGTTTCCTTATACTACGCCAATTAATCGCTTGCTGTATTTTTTGCTCACCTCTTTCATCAGGCTTGTTTGACTCGGTTTATTTTTTATTAAGGCTTATCTATGAGTATCTACACTTACATTTGTTTTCTTTCGGCAATTTCCATTCTTATCGGTTTTATCACCCAGAAAATCAACGACCAAATTCAATACACCATCGCCGTTACCGCCTCGGCGATGGTCGGCTCTTTAATTCTGCTGCTGATGGGCTATTTAAACTGGTTTAATCTGGACGATATCGCCAGAACCGTAATGGAGCGGATTAATTTTAAAAGTTTTCTGTTAGACGGGATCTTAGGCTTCCTGCTGTTTGCCGGCGCACTGGGGATTAAGCTGCCGGTGATGAAAAGCCAGAAATGGGAAATCACCATTCTCGCCTTATTTTCCACCTTGGCCTCCACTTTTTTCGTCGGCGTTATGTTGTACGGAATTACCGGATTGATCGGCTGGCATATCGAATTTATCTATTGTCTGCTGTTCGGCGCCTTAATTTCCCCGACCGACCCGATTGCTGTGCTTGCGATCATCAAAAACCTGAAAGCGCCGAAAAAACTGTCCATGAAAGTGGAAGGCGAATCCCTGTTTAATGACGGTGTCGGGCTGGTGATTTTCACCACAGTGTTTGCCGTTGCCTTCGGCGGCCGCGAACCGACGCTGGAAGGCATCAGCGAATTATTCCTGCTGGAAGCGGTCGGCGGTATTCTGTTCGGGCTGGCATTGGGGCTGTTGGCGCATTTTCTGATTTCCGCCACCGACGACGGCAGTCTGGAAATTCTGCTGACGCTCACCATTCCGACGGCTGGTTTTATGCTGGCGAATCTATTGCAGGTTTCCGGCGCGCTGGCGATGGTGGTGGCCGGCATTATGATCGGAAACTGGACAAGACATACCGGCTTTTCCACCCAAAGCCAGCATTATCTCGATCACTTCTGGGAGATGATCGACCATTTTCTCAATTCCTTGCTGTTCCTGCTGATCGGCTCCGCCATGCTGCTGGTCAGCTTTACGTCACAAGGTATTATACTCAGCCTGATCGCCATTCCGGTATGCCTGTTGTGCCGCTATCTCAGCGTGTGGATACCGTTTAAACTGCTGAGTATGAGAACCACTTATAACCCCTACACGCTGCGTATTCTGACCTGGGGCGGGCTGCGCGGCGGGCTGTCGCTGGCAATGGCGTTGTCCATTCCCGCCGGAAGTCTGTTTATGCCGGAAATCGGCATGAATGTGCGCGATCTGTTGCTGGTGATGACTTATGCGGTGGTGATGTTTTCCATTTTAGTACAGGGCACCACGATCGAAACCATGGTGAAAAAATCCAAGGAAGTCACACTGCAACAAAGAGGATATGTGGATCTACACCATAAAACCCCGCCATCGCAGTCAAATTAAGGATAAAAAAATCACCTTTCGTTTCCGGCAGGTGATTTTTATCTCGTTGTTTTAGTTATGATTGTTCTTCGGCGGCGACTGTCAGTAAATTTCGCCTCAAATTTTACCGCACTTTTTGCCCGTTGAAATCCGCTTCGTCGGTTATACCGGGCGGATGCTGCCGAGTTCCAGCTGCGCATCGAATTCCTGCTGTAATAAACGAAGTTTCGGATCCTGCTGTAAATCCTGCTTAGCCTGTTCACTGAACGCATGATAGATTTTATTACGGTGATCCAGCGGCGTTAACCGGGTCGAATCGTTGTTTTCCTCAATCGTCAACGCAATCTCGTTGCCGTAAAACTCACTTAATGCCTTGCCCAGCATTTGCCGGGTTTTGTCCTTATTTAAATGAAAATGTGCGGAAGATAAGCCTAACCGGAGCTGGGTTTCCGACTGCTGCACAATAAAACAGTTCATCGCCATTTCTTTCACCAGACCGCTTACGCCGATTTTTTCCACCGTATCCGTCCAGCTGTCCTGCTGGCGGGCGGCGCAGACAATCCGCTGCTGTAATTCCGGCGTGCTGTGCTGCAGGATCGCGCGTTTGATTTCCGAAGGACGCACCGATTGCTGCTCTTTCGCCATTTCCGGATTAATCCACTCCCAGCGGTAATTTTCAGCCGTTTGCGTCTCTTCACTGTCTTCGTTTTCATTTTCGACGCTATTTTCCACCGCACTTTTTTCTGCCGGCGTATTGTTCGGCGCCGGCGGTTGCACGGAGGAAACGGACGGATTAGAAGAATGTATTTCAGCCTGTTGTTTCGCCGGCCGACCGACCAGCGGCAAAGTATTAACCGCTGCCGACGGTTCTGCGTTCGTCAGATTATGCTTTTTTTTTTCGTCCGCCGTTGTCGGTTCCGCGGCGGCAACCGGTTTGGATAATTGTTCCAGCGCTTGCAGAGCCGCCGAACTCGAATCGCTCAGTTCGGTGCGCCGTGGCGCGGTTTGCGCTTGATATTTGGCTTTTATATTTTGCGACAGCACCGGCATTTCCACCAATGGCGGCGTGGTTGAGGCTTCCGCCGACGCAGCGGCGGACGGCGCGATGTTGAATAATTTCGGGTGAAACGCCAGCGCGCGCATCAGAATCATCTCCGCACCGGCACGCCGATTAGGCGCGAACGCCAGCTCTTTACGGCCGGAGACAATAATCTGATAGAAAAACTGTACATCTTCCGGGGCAATGTGTTTGGCCAGAAAACCGATTGGGCTTTCATCGCTGATTTGTCCCTGCGGCAATAACTGCTGCATGGCAATATGATGCAGCAGCTCGGCCACCGCGTTGAGTAATTCATCCCAATCGCCGCCTTTCTCCGCCACCGATCGAATGCCTTTCATCATCGCTTCCGCATTGCCCTGTTGCAGGGCGTATAAAATCTCTATCGGCTGCTCATCGCTGAGCAAACCCAGCATATTGCTGACCACTTCAAGGGTGATATTGCCGTTACTCATGGCGATCGCCTGATCCGTCAGGCTCAGACTGTCACGAATACTGCCCTGTGCGGCTTTCGCCAGTTTATCCAGCGCCAGCGCCTCAAACGGAATATGCTCCGCGTTCAGAATATGCGCCAGATGCTGTGCGATTTGCGTCTGTTCCAGCGCTTTCAGATGAAACTGAATACAGCGGGATAAAATGGTAACCGGCAGCTTTTGCGGATCGGTAGTGGCAAGCAGAAATTTGACATACTCCGGCGGCTCTTCCAGCGTTTTCAGCAACGCGTTGAAAGAATGACGGGACAGCATATGCACTTCATCGATCAGGTAAACCTTATAACGCCCCTGCACCGGCTTATACTGCACGTTATCCAGCAATTCGCGGGTATCTTCCACTTTGGTGCGCGAGGCGGCATCAATTTCGATCAGATCGATAAAACGCCCTTCTTCGATCGCCTGACAATGTTCGCACACGCCGCAAGGTTCGGCCGTTACGCCGTGAATGCAATTCAATCCCTTGGCGAACAAACGCGCAATGGAGGTTTTGCCCACTCCGCGGGTGCCGGAAAACAAATAGGCGTGATGCAGGCGGTTATCTTTCAGACCATTGGACAGCGCGGTCAGAATATGCTCCTGCCCTACTACGTCGGCGAAGTTTTTCGGCCGCCATTTTCTTGCCAATACCTGATAACTCATTGCCCGTCCTTCCTGTCAATTAATGTCCCGGAAAATCCACCAGCGTAAACGGCTCGACGCCCAAAGCGTGCAAACGTTCCTGCCCGCCGAGATCACACAGATTGATCACAAAAGCGGCGTGTTTCACTTCACCGTGCAGGCGGCGCACCAGTTTTACGGTCGCCTCTACGGTGCCGCCGGTGGCCAGTAAATCATCAATAATCAACACATTATCGCCTGCTTCAATGGAATCGGCATGAATTTCCAGCGTATCTTCACCGTATTCCAGCTGATAAGATTGCGCCAGGGTCGCACGCGGCAGCTTGCCCGGTTTACGCACTAACACGAACGGCACGTTCAGCGCCAGCGCAACCGGCGCGCCGAAAATAAACCCGCGGCTTTCCGTACCGATAACTTTAGTGATACCCTTATCCCGGTATTGTGCGACGATCAGATCAATTGAGGCTTTAAATGCGGCCGGAACAGCCGTTAATCCGGTAATGTCCCGGAAAATAATTCCCTTTTTCGGATAATCGGGAATGGATTTGATAGATGATTTAATCAGTTCTAATGGGTTGTTCATCATATTACCTAAAAGTGCGGTCGAAAATTTTCGACTTTTTGTATAAAAGTTGTATAAAAGAAACCGGCGCAAATAGTATCACAGATTATGGGATTTAACGATAAATATCCTCGCCGTTTTTGCGCGTTTTCAGCAGGCGTAAAATCCAGACGTATTGCTCCGGTGTCGGGGTGACGAAACTTTCGATTTCGCGGTTCATCGCCCGCGCCGATTGTGCGGGATCATCGCTTAAACTCATCACCGGATGAATTTCCATTTCATATTTGCCGCGCGCCGCGTTATAGCGCGGGAACATCGGAATCACCACCGCTTTAGCCAGTTTTGCCATTTTGTTCAGCCCCGGCAGGGTGGCTTTATAGGTGGCGAAAAAATCCACATATTCGCTCAGTTCGGCGCCGTAATCCTCATCGGGCAGATAATAGCCCATTTCGCCTTTTTTTACCGTATTCAAAAACGGTTTAATGCCGTTTTGGCGCGCGTGCATTTTGCCGCCGAAACGCTGGCGGGTGATGGTCCACAGCCAATCCACCAGCGGATTACGATGCGGATTATACATTGAAGTCATCGGCATACCGTGGGTATGCAGAATAATGCCGGAAGCGTCAATCGCCCAGCCGTGCGGCACCAGCAAAATGATATTATGCCCCTCGGCTTTCGCCTGTCGAATATGTTCGATACCGATAAACTCGCTGCGCGCCTGCAAGTGTTTTTTCGAACGCACGGCAATTTCTCCGATGCCCAGCATCACTTGGGTTACCGTCACGAACATGGCGTCAATCACCTGCTCGCGCTTTTCCTCCGACCAGTGCGGAAAGCAATAACGCAGGTTGACCGCCGCGCGGTGACGCTGTTTTTTCGCCTTGCGACCGACAATCACGCCTAATTTCGCCGCCAGCTTATCGCGCCAGCCATAAGGCAAAAACGCCAGCAGCAGCAACACTAAAATGCCGAGCCAAATTCCCCAGTATTGCGGCAATAAATAAGACCACGACCAGTGCGGCTGATAGCCTGCGCGCGCGGTTAAGCGTAATGCTTCTTGTTGTTCAGCCATGTTCTTTCACTCAAATTATCCGAACCAGCCCTGATCATAGGCCATTTTTGCCGTCATAATAAAGGACATCACCACCACCATCGGGCGAATTAACGCTTTGCCTTTAGTTAATACCATTTTGGCACCCAGATTGGCGCCGATCGCTTGTCCCAGCATCATGGCCAGCCCGACCGTCCACATAATCTGTCCGCCGATCAGGAAAAAGATCAGCGAGGCAAGATTCGAAGTAAAATTCAACACCTTCGCATGCGCGGTGGCTTTCGCCAGATTAAACCCGAGCAAGGTGACAAAAGCCAGACTCAGCAGCGAACCGGTACCCGGCCCGAAAAAGCCGTCGTAAAACCCGATGCCCAGCCCCGCACTTAATGCAAACGCGGAATAGGAAATACGCTTTTGCCGATCCTCATCGCCCAGCTTCGGCGTCAGCAGAAAATACAGGCCGATCGCCAACACCAGAAACGGAATCACTTTTTTAATTAATGCGCTGTCAACGGCCTGAATCAGCACCGTTCCGATCACCGCGCCGATAAACGTCATCAGTAATAAAAACCAGACTTCGGCCAGATTGACCGTTCTTCGGCGCAAAAAATACAGACTGGCGGAAAACGAACCGCCGCAAGCCTGTAATTTATTGGTACCCAGCGCCATTGCCGGCGGCATGCCGGTCATCAACAGCGCCGGAATAGTAATTAATCCGCCGCCGCCGGCGATGGCGTCGATAAAACCGGCGATGAAAGCCACGCCGACTAAAAGCATAATGATTTCAATACTGAGTTCCGGCATATTTATTTTCCTGACAACCATTTGTTGCTTAATGTTCCCGCCACCATGGCGCCGTTCACGTTCAGGGCGGTTCGTCCCATATCGATAAGCGGCTCAATGGAAATCAATAATCCCACCAATGCCAACGGCAGGTTTAACGTTGACAATACCACAATCGCCGCAAACGTCGCGCCACCGCCCACGCCGGCAATACCGGCGGAAGAAATCGCCACCACCAAAATCAATGTGGCGATATACTGCACGCTGAACGGGTCGATGCCTACCGTCGGCGCCACCATGACCGCCAGCATTGCCGGGTAAATGCCGCCGCAGCCGTTTTGTCCGATGGTTGCGCCGAAGGTCGCGGCAAAATTCGCAATCACATTATTGTTACCCAGTTTATTGATTTGGGTTTCAATATTTAACGGAATAGTGGCCGCACTTGAACGGGAGGAAAAAGCAAAGCTCAGTGTCGGCAACACCTGTTTATAGTAATGAAGCGGGTTAATGCCGGCCAGCGCCAGTAATATGCCGTGTACCACAAACATCAATAAAATCGCGACATAAGAGGCAATGATAAAATTACCCAGCATTAAAATATCCGCCCATTTCGAGGTGGCCGCCATTTTAATCATCAGGGCGAATACACCGTACGGCGTTAAGCGGATGACAAAACGCACTACGCGCATAATCAGCTGATTTAAGGTATCGATTCCTTGCGCAATACGTTCGCCCAGCGACTGATTTTCTTTACGCAAACTGATTGCCGCAACACCTAAAAAAGCGGAAAAAATCACCGTGCTGATAATGGAGGTCGGGCTGGCGCCGGTCAGTTCGGCAAACGGATTTTTCGGAATAAACGAAAGCAGCATGGCCGGAATCGTTAAGCCGCTGATTTGCTCGACCTTGCCGTCCACTCTCGCCTGTGCGGCCAGTTCACGCTCACCGGCAATCAACCCTTGTGCGGAGACGTCGAACCAATATACCATGGCGATCCCGATAGCCGCCGCGATGGCGGTGGTCACCAATAACACGGCGATCACGCTGAAGCTGATTTTGCCGAGAGAACCGGCCTGATTTAAACGGGTGATGGCCGATAAAATGGAAATAAACACCAGCGGCATAACAATCATCTGCAACAGACGCACATAGCCGTTGCCGACCAAATTAATCCATTCCAGACTGTCTTTAATCACCTGCTCTGCGGCAAAAAGCTGCAATAATGCGCCGCCCAGCAAGCCTAACAGCAAGCCTAAAAAAACCGTTTGTCCCAGTTTTTGCGTTTTGTTGTACACCACGCCCAACAAAAACAGACCGGTAACAAAAATCATCAAAGTTACAATAAACATCACACTCCCCCTTCCATGTTCACTCACGGCAGATTTGCCAAGCCTGCGGCATCTTTTTCATCCTGATGCCGCACCTAAATTTTTACTCTAACCACTCGCTGCGATTCGGTGCATTCAGCACCTGTTGACATAATACCGGCTCCGGCGGCAGCGCTTTCGGCTTGCTCGGCGTCACCGACGGTTTCGCCGGTTCAAACCAGGAATACAGCTCATCGCCGCAGCCGTCACCGGCCGGCACCGGCGCCTGATTTTCACAATAGGCCGCGCCCTGCGGGCAGGTTAACCGCACATGGAAATGGGAATCATGACCGAACCATGGGCGGATTTTCTGTAGCCAGCTGCGATCGCCCCGCACCGTCTGGCATAATTTCAGTTTAATGGCCGGATTGACGAAAATCCGGCTGACCTGTCTATCCTGCGCCGCCAGACGAATTAGATTGGTATGATTGTCATTCCATAGCCGATCGTCCACCCGCTGCGCCTTACGGTTAACCACCAGCAGCCCCATACCGGCGGGATCCTGCGCGTCTTTAGCCGATAAACGTCCCATGCGCAGCCAAATATCCGCATCCAGCCCCATTTGATGACTGGCATGACCGGTCAGGAAACGACCGCCGCCCGGCATGGCGATATCGCCGATCAGCATGGTCGGCAGGCCGGCGGCTTTCACTTTTTGTCCTAAACGCTGTAAATAAGCGATCATATCGGGATGGCCGTAATAGCGGTTTTTTGCGGTGCGAATCACCTGATAGCCGTCGCCGTCGAACGGCAACGCCTGCGCACCGATAATACAACCGTTGCTGTACGAACCGACCGGGGTCGGATCGCCGGGAATCGGGCGTTTTACCTGTTGCCAGTCCTGCGGGGCGGCAATCACGGAAGAAACGAAAAAAACAGCGGAAAAAACGACCGCACTTAAGCCTGTTCGTAGAGAAGTTTTCATCGACATTGCGCCTTAAATCGTAATAAATGATCAAGCAGCACGATAGCCGTCATCGCCTCGGCGATCGGCACGGCACGAATTCCCACGCAGGGGTCATGGCGCCCTCTGGTCACCACTTCTACCGGCTGATTTTCCCGATTTACCGAGCGTCCCGCAATAGTAATGCTAGAAGTCGGCTTTAAGGCGAGCGTGGCAATAATCGGTTGCCCCGAGCTGATGCCGCCCAAAATTCCGCCCGCATGATTGGAACAAAAACCCTGCGGCGTCATTTCATCACGGTGCTGAGTGCCGAGCTGTTCAACCACGGCGAAACCGTCGCCGATTTCCACCGCTTTCACCGCATTAATGCCCATTAACGCATGGGCTAAATCCGCATCCAGACGATCAAAAACCGGTTCGCCCAAACCGACGGGCACGTTTTCCGCCACCACCGTCAGCTTTGCCCCGACGGAATTGCCGTCTTTTTTCAGGCGGCGGATCAATTCATCAAATTTTTCCACCGCACTTTGATCCGGGCAGAAAAACGGATTAGCATTGACCTGCTGCCAATCGATAGCCGTGACATTTTCCACCGTGCGCGGATCGATTTTCACCGCGCCGATTTGCGATAAATATCCGCGCACCTCAATCCCGAAGTGTTCGCGCAAATATTTTTTGGCAATCGCCCCCGCCGCGACCCGCATGGCGGTTTCCCGCGCGGATGCCCGCCCGCCGCCGCGATAATCGCGCAAACCGTATTTCTGCTGATAGGTATAATCCGCATGGCCCGGCCGGAAACGGTCTTTGATCTCGCCGTAATCCTGCGAGCGCTGATCGGCATTTTTAATCAGCATGCCGATGCTGGTGCCGGTGGTTTTTCCTTCAAATACGCCGGATAAAATCTGTATCTCGTCATTTTCACGGCGCGCCGTAGTATAGCGGGAAGTGCCGGGCTTGCGGCGATCCAAATCCGGCTGAATATCCTGTTCCGATAACGCCAGTCCCGGCGGAACGCCGTCAACGATGCACCCCAGTGCGATACCGTGCGATTCACCGAAAGTGGTGACGCGAAATAACTGTCCTATGCTGTTGCCTGCCATATTGCTTCCTTAATTTTTGATAACCGTTTTCTCCGATATAAGCCGGATTTCCTCATCAGAGGAGGTATTTTTAATGAACACATCCAGCTGATTAAAGGCGATATCGATATTGTGTTGCGTAAATAACTGTTCGATGCGGCGGTTTAGGTAATCCACCGTCCGGGTTCTGTCGCCGATTTTACCCACATAAACGCGCAATTCATGATCCAGCGTGCTGGCGCCGAAAGATAAGAAATAGGCCGCAGGCTCCGGATCTTTCAGTACGCGATCACATTCGTTCGCCGCCTGTAGCAATAATTTTCTCACCAGTTCCAGATCCGAGCCGTAGGCCACGCCCACATTTACTAAAACGCGGGTCATGGAATCGGTCAGCGCCCAGTTGACGATCCGTTCCGTCACGAACGCTTTATTCGGCACGATGACTTCTTTTTTATCAAAATCAATCAGCGTAGTGGAACGGATACGGATTTTGGACACCGTACCGGAATAGGTGCCGATCGTGACCACATCGCCGATTCGCACCGGACGTTCAAACAGAATAATGATACCGGAAACGAAGTTGGCGAAAATTTCCTGCAAACCGAAACCGAGACCGACGGATAACGCGGCAAACAGCCATTGCAGTTTCGACCACGACATGCCCAGTGTCGCAAACGCGGTACCCGCGCCGATCGCGATAATAAAATAGATCAATAAGGTGGTAATGGTGTAAGGAGTGCCCTGCGAAAAGCTGAAACGGGAGAAAATCAGCACTTCCAGCAACCCTGAAATATTGCGCACCAAGGCATAAGTCGCCACCAATATCACGATCGCCAGCAACAGATTCAGCAAGGTAATGGATTCCATAACCACGCCGGAATCGGTGGTGACGCTTTGCTGCCACAGCGTCACACCTTCCAGATAATACGCCACGGCGATTAAATCGGACCAGACCCAATAAAATAACGCGAATAAGCCTACCCATAATAACAGATCGGTGACGCGCCCGACCTGCGCTTTCACCTGAGAAATTGCGATTTCTTCTTCCGGCTGAATATCCAGACTGACTTCACCGTCATCGGTTTCCGCTTTCTGCGCCTGCGCTTGCTCACGTTTTTCCTGTATGCGCCGGTAAGCCAAACGGCGGGCGGAAACCGTAAAGGCACGGTAAATCACATCGCGCAGCACCATCCAGATAACAAAAACGAAATAGGAGGACATTAAATGATCCATGAGAATCAACGCGGTGTAATAATACCCCATGACGATCAGAATAATCAGCGCCACCGGTGCGATCGCCAGTAAGATACGGGCGAATTTAGACAGATATTCCTGCCCGGTGCTTTCCTGCTGGCTGTTCTGATACGCCCGTACCGCATAGCGTAAACGCGGGCCGACAATAAACAATGAAATAATCAGAATCGAAATAGTCAGCACCTGCCCGATCACATCATTGGTAATCCCCGCATCCAGCCGGGTGAACATGCCCGCATTCAGCCACAGGGCGCAAATCCACACGGAACGTTTCAATACGGAGGAGAAGATCTCCACATTTTTAAGCGGCATATTAAAATGGCGGTATGCCAACCCGTTCGGGCGCAACATGGCTAATATAAAGGCAAAGAACAGCCAATAGCCGGACATGCGCAGCGACCACCACCAGAAATTGGCCGGATTTTCAAAACAGATAAAGGTGATCAAGATCAGACAGGATAAAAAGATCAGCGTGCTCGGCAGACACAGAATCAATGTCCAGAAAATCGCTTCCGGCGTATAACGCTGACGATCACCGGTTAAGGTATTAATCCGGCTGTTGATATAAGTCAGACGCTGCTTGATTTTCTGTTTACGCCATTGAATCAGTGCGGTCAATAAAGACAGAAAAACAATCAGGATGCCGGCCGGAATAATATTGTCTTTCCAGTTGGAAAAATTGATCAGCGCACTGATGTCTTTCAATTGGAACTGCACCCGCGGCAAAAAGTTGGTCACCCAGTCCAAATCAAGCGGCGAATTGCTTTTCACCCAGAAACTTTGCTGCTGCAGTTTATCCTGCAAGGTGTCGCTGATTGCGGTCACCTGCTGCTGATTCAGCTCAATATTAATCGCCAGATTCAGCTGATTATTCAGCGTGGTGATGGTATCCGACAGCAGTTTACGGCGTTCCTGCAAAATTGTAGTCAGCTGGTTGCGTTCGGCGTCCGTCAGCGTGGCGTTATTTTTCTTTTCCAAATCCGCGATATAGCTTTTGGTTTCATACAGATTGTCACGAATTTCGGTCAAATCAAAAATTCTGACCCGCAAATCGGTAATCTGTTTGGCTAAGCCGCTTACCATCTGATCCTGCGGCAACAGTTGCTTTTGTTTATTAATAATACGGGAAAGCACCAGTGTCCCCTGCAGCGCGCTGATCTGCTCGTTAATATTGCGCTCGGTCTGCTGCAAATTATCCAACACACTTTTAATCCGCAGATTATCCTGCGTCATGGTATTTAACTGCGCCGTCTGTTTAATCAGATCCTGACTGATGGCCAGATTAAGATTTTGCTGCTCGGCCAGCAATGGATTGGTACTGCTTTTGCCGTCCTGCTGCAACTGTTCGGCCTGCTGGCGGGTTTCCTGTAGATTTTTTTCATTCACCACATCCTGCAGCACGGTCTGTTTGCTCTTCAGCTGCTGCTGCACCAGATTTTTTTCTTCCAGCTGAATGGTATAAAGTGCGGTCAGATCATTATTACCCTGCAATAATGCCTGATTGTAGGCATTTTGCAGCTTAATTAACGCCGCTTCGGCTTCCAGCTTGCCTTTTTCCGTCGGATCGATGGCGGTATTAAACAGCAGTTTTTCGATTTCCTGCGAGCGCACCAGATTATTGCTTAATACCGTCTGAGCGCGATCCGGCGCAGAACGCTGATTAACCAACAGTCCGTTAATATTGGTTAAATCCGTCTGCACCTGCTGTAAATCCTGCTGCACGGTGGCTAACTGATTCTGTAATTCCGTCAGCGATAATTTGGCCAGCTGCGCGGCGCTCGGCGCACTGGCGCTTTTCAGCTTATCGACGGAAGCCTGTGTGGTTGCGGTGGCTTTCGCTGCGTTATTGATCGCACTGTCCAGCGCTTTATTATCTTCTTTTTGTTTGCTGATTTTGGTCAGTAAATCCAGCGTATCTTGCAGATTCTGCACCAATGCTTTATTCGCCGCATCGTTCTGATCCTTCTCTTTTGCCGCCGCCAGCTGCGTCTGCACGCTCTCTTCGCTCGGCACCTCGGCCATACTGCCGCCGCTGCAGAGCAATAACAGCCCCGCCGCAAATAACATTGAAAAAATACGACGTCGTTTCATTTTACTTTCCTAATAATTTCGCTAACTGCGCTTTCAGCTGTGCGCGGGAAATTTTAATATTGCCCTGTTGCTGCCACGATTCGGGCGCTAAAGGTAAATAGCGCACAGGCTGTTTAAACTTTTCTAATTTATCCGCCAGCCAAAGTGTTAAATTTTCGACCGCACTTTGGCTGAAACCATCCCGGAATTTTACCATTGCCAGCGGGCGCTGACCGAACTCGTCATCCGCCACCGGCAGAATAAATACCTGTTCGACATGCTCGAAACCCAAAATGATTTTTTCGATCTCTTCCGGCTGAATGTTCTCGCCGCCGGAAATAAACATATTATCCAGCCGCCCGACCACCACCAGCTCATTATTCTGCCACAGTCCCTTATCTTTTGTCTGCAACCAGCCTTGCGGGTTGACCATGGCGACAATGCCGTCATCCTGCCAATACCCCAACGCCAGCCCGGCGCCGCGCAGCCAGATTTCCTCATTGACTAAGCGAAATTCCCGTCCGGGCAGCGGCCGGCCGACACCGGCGAATCGGTCGCTTAGTTTGGCAAACACGGTGGAGGCCATTTCGGTCATCCCGTAGCCGGAATAGGTTTGTATGCCCAGCGCCTGCGCCTGTTGGGTCAGTTCGATCGGAATATGACTGCCGCCGAGCAAAATATGGCGGGTGGCAAACTGCGCGATATGATGCTGCCGAATATAAGCCAGCAAGCGGCGCAACTGGGTCGGTACCAGCGAAACATGGCTGGCTTGCAGCACATCGGCATAAAAATCGCACGCCGGTACATGCAATTGCGCGCCGGCATGCAGCCAGCGCCAGATAATGCCCTGACCGGATACATGGTACAGCGGTAACGATAACAACCAGCAATCCTGCGCGCCGAATGCCATTAACTCGCACACTCCGCGCGCATTATCCAGATGAGCCTGCACATTATGTACCACCGCTTTCGGCATCCCGCTGGAGCCGGATGTTAAGGTCATCGTCGCCGGGCGCTGAAAATCCGCGCCGGTTTCAAAATCCGGCAAAGCATCAGCCTGTCCGACCGACAAGCTCAGTGCGGTCAGATTCGGCAACGTTTCTGCGCTTGCCGAATAATAAAAGCGGATCCGATTACGCTGACAAAGGCAGCCGGCTTTTTCCGCCGGAAACGCCGGATTGAGCCCCAGCACCCGCGCGCCGAGCTCAATCGCCGCCAGATACAGCAACACCAGACGGCAATTGTTTTTGCCCTGTAGGGCAATGCCGTCGCCCGCCTTAACGCCCTGTGCGCGTAAGGCGGCGGCATAATGTGCGATGTGCGCTGCCAGCTGCGCCCAAGTGAAAAGATTACCCTGCTCATCACGCAAGGCAATCCTGTGTTGATAGGATGCGGAGTCGGCATATTGCCGCCAAGGAAATAGCATGAAAATGTGCCTGATATGCCCGCTTAATTGGCGGTGAAAAAGGCTCGGACTTCATCAATCAGTTCGGCCGGCAAGTGCATTGATTGCATCGCCCCTTCCAGCATCAGCATTTTGCGCCCGCTGTTGGTATTGGTAATGACCCAATACGGCGTGTCCGGAATCTGTTTCGGTTTGGTATGATTGCCCGCCATCAGTAATGTGGCTTCATCGCGCGCAAAATACACCCGGGTTCGCCCCTGCAGCGATTCTGTCGCCTGCGCAAAGCTCTCCGGATTTGTGCGGTACAGCACGCGCAGAATATCTAAAAACCGCACGACCGCTTTACTTTCCTGCAGGAAAGTTTCCGATGTCAGCAGCGCGCGGACTTTGCCGACAAGCTGAGAAATCGCTGCCTCGGATTGTTTTTTCGGCGGCTGTGATGCCGCATTTTCCACCCGGTTCGGCGAGACTTCAGCCACCGACGCCGTTTCAGCCTCCGGCGCGCTTTCGGCGTTTAGCGGCGGGGTAAAAACCGGCTCATTTTTGACCGCACTTTTAGCGGAAGAAAAATGCAGTAAACGACGCAGAATATCGGAGGCACTTTCGCCAATAGATTGCGTCTGGCTGGCAATATATTGATAAAGTTCTTCATCCACTTCGATTATTTTCATTTTTTCTCTCCACTTGCTTGATCTGTTTACGCTTTTGCAACATTATAACGACTTCTCTACAAATACTCTATGCAAAAATTATGTCGCAACAAAATTTACTGAATTTCCAATTTAATCAATTAAAACAACCGACTAGCAAACCTACGCTAATCTTTATTCACGGTTTGTTCGGCGATATGAACAATTTAGGCGTGATCGCCCGCGCTTTCGCCGACGATTATCCGATTCTGCGCGTCGATTTGCGTAATCACGGGCACAGCTTTCACAGCGATGAAATGAATTATGCGCTGATGGCGCAGGATTTGCTGCATCTGATTGATTATCTGCAGCTGGATAAAGTGATTTTAATCGGGCATTCCATGGGCGGCAAAACGGCGATGACGGCGGCGGCGTTACGTCCCGAATTAACGGAAAAACTGGTTGTTATCGATATCGCTCCGGTAGCGTACGGCAACCACGGGCATGATAGTGTGTTTGCCGGTTTGTTTGCGGTAAAACGGGCGCAGGCGCAAACCCGTCAGCAGGCAAAACCGATTCTGGCGCAACATATTCCGCAGGCAAGCGTGCAGCAGTTTATGCTGAAATCCTTTGATGCTCATTGCCCCGAACGTTTTCGCTTCAATCTGACCGCACTTTACGCCAATTATGCCAAGCTGATGGACTGGCAGGCGGTGAGTTTCTCCAAACCGACATTATTTATCAAAGGCGGGCTGTCGGATTATATTCTGCCGGAATACCGGGATGAGATTACGGCGCAGTTTCCGCATGCCGGCGCCTTTACCATTAACGGCAGCGGACATTGGGTGCACGCAGAAAAACCGGATGCCGTCATCCGCGCCGTACAGCGCTTTTTATCCTGATTTCGGGTTGTGTGAATAGGGTTTAAATCGCCCTTGAATTATGTTATAGTTCGCCCCATCTTAGCGTTGTAGCTTATCATTCTCAATTAGCTGCGTGTTGAATAATTTCAGTGGGTTGAAAAATGGCAAAACAAGATGCCGACTGCATCACTTTAGATCTGTTTGCTAACACGCCGCGGGTAGGACGCCCGAGAACGAATCCGCTGAGCCGCGAGCAACAAATCCGTATCAATAAACGTAATCAGCTTAAACGCGATAAATCCAGCGGTTTAAAGCGGGTGGAGTTGAAATTACATAGCGGTTTGGTGCAGAAACTGGAAGATTTGGCGTCCGTTCGGGGGGTTAGTCGTTCGGATGTCGTCGTAACGATTTTACAAAATTATTTTGATATTAAGGAAAACAGGTAATAAACATGGCTATCGTTGGTTTATTTTATGGTAGTGATACCGGCAACACCGAAAACGTTGCCAAAATGATTCAAAAACAATTGGGCGCCGAAATCGTCGATATTCGCGATATTGCCAAAAGTACCAAAGAAGATATTGAGGCCTACGATTTTCTGATGATTGGGATCCCGACTTGGTATTACGGCGAAGCGCAATGCGACTGGGACGATTTTTTCCCAACGTTGGAAGAAATCGACTTCACCGACAAATTAGTCGCCATTTTCGGCTGTGGCGATCAGGAAGATTACGCCGACTATTTCTGCGATGCGATGGGAACCGTGCGCAATATCATTGAACCGAAAGGCGCCATTATCGTCGGTAACTGGCCGACCGCAGGCTATCATTTTGAATCGTCACAGGCGCTGATTGACGACAATACTTTCGTCGGTTTGTGTATCGATGAAGATCGCCAGCCCGAATTAACGGCCGAGCGTGTGGAAAAATGGACTAAACAGGTTTACGATGAAATGTGTTTAGATCAATTGGTTGAATAATCCGCTTAATCTCAAAAAAGGGGCATTTTATGTCTGAAGAAAACATCAAATTACTCAAAAAGGCCGGCTTAAAAATCACCGAACCGCGTCTGACGATTTTAGCATTAATGCAAGAGCATGAAATGTCACATTTTTCTGCGGAAGACGTGTATAAAATGTTGCTGGAACGAGGTGAAGACATCGGTCTGGCGACGGTATATCGCGTATTGAACCAGTTCGATGAAGCGAATATTCTGACCCGTCACAATTTTGAAGGTAATAAATCGGTTTTCGAACTGGCGCCGACGGAACATCATGATCACATTATCTGCGTCGATTGCGGTAAGGTGTTCGAGTTCAATGACGAAGTGATTGAAAAACGCCAGCGCGAAATCAGCGCCGAGCACGGTATTAAACTAAAAACCCACAGCCTGTATTTATACGGCAAATGCAGTGATATCGAGCATTGCGACGAAAACAATAAAAAATAACCCAGGACGCCGCGGCGTCCTTTGTTTTGCGCCGAAAGCGCGCCATTTGCGCTATTTGGCGTGAAATACCGCCATATAATTGCAGCTGGCATCGCGATTTAAGCGGAAACGGCCGCTTAGCGGGTTATAGTGATAGCCCGTCATATTGCGGCATTCCAACTGCGCCTCATCCGTCCACTGCAACAGCTCCGCCGGACGGATAAATTTATCGTAATCGTGCGTGCCTTGCGGCAGCATTTTCAGAATATACTCCGCCCCCAGCACAACCAGCGTCCAAGCTTTAAAGGTACGGTTAATGGTGGACAGAAACAGCACGCCGTCCGGTTTCAACAACTGTTTGCAGCTGCGGATGACCGAAGCCGGCTGCGGCACATGCTCCAGCATTTCCATGCAGGTTATCACATCGAATTTCTGCGCCCCAAGTGCGGTCTGTTTTTGCAGAAAATCTTCCACCGTCGTTTGCCGGTAATCAATCTGCACACCGCTTTCGCGCGCATGGTTGACGGCAACCTCCAGCGGTGCAGCCGACATATCGATTCCCGTTACGTTCGCGCCCTGTTTTGCCATACTCTCGGCCAGAATGCCGCCGCCGCAGCCCACATCCAGCACCCGTTTTGCAAACAAGCCGTTCGCCTGCTGCAAAATATAATCGAGACGCAGCGGATTAAGCCGGTGAATCGGTTTAAAATCGCCCTGCGGATCCCACCAGCCGTCCGCCATTTTTTCAAATTTATCCAACTCCTGCGGATCAAGATTGTGCATGCTTAACCTTCTGATAATCAAAATAGAAATAATGCATCATTATTCCCTAAGTGCGGTAAAAATTCACTATAAAATTTGCGGAACATTAGAGGAACAATAGAAATTATGCTATAATTCCGCCAGTTTTTTTACCATATTAGGAAGACCTGAATGACTGATTTAGTCCCAAACGTTACGCCCGTCAGTATAGAAGAAGAATTAAAATCTTCATATCTTGATTATGCGATGTCCGTGATTGTCGGACGTGCCTTACCCGACGTACGAGACGGCCTGAAACCCGTACACCGCCGTGTACTTTTCTCTATGGATCAAAGCGGTATCACGCATAATAAAGCCTATGTCAAATCCGCGCGCGTGGTTGGTGATGTGATCGGTAAATATCATCCGCACGGCGACAGCGCGGTCTATGACACGATTGTGCGCATGGCACAGCCTTTTTCGCTGCGCTACATGCTGGTGGACGGACAGGGTAACTTCGGTTCGGTGGACGGCGATGCGCCGGCGGCGATGCGTTACACCGAAGTCCGGATGCAGAAAATCACGCAGGAATTACTCACCGATCTTGATAAAGAAACCGTGGATTTCTCGCCGAACTACGACGGCAAGGAAATGATTCCCGATGTGCTGCCGACTAAAATTCCCGCCTTGCTGGTTAACGGTTCTTCCGGTATTGCCGTGGGGATGGCGACCAATATTCCGCCGCATAATTTAGGCGAGGTGCTGGACGGCTGTCTGGCTTATCTCGACAACGAAGACATCAGTATCGATGAATTAATGCAATATATTCCCGGCCCGGATTTCCCGACTGCAGCGCTGATCAACGGCCGCAAAGGCATTGAAGAAGCCTACAAAACCGGGCGCGGTAAAGTCTATGTGCGCGCCAAAGCGGAAATCGAGACGAACGACAAAGGCCGCGAAACCATTATCGTGACCGAAATCCCTTATCAGGTCAATAAAGCCCGTTTGGTGGAAAAAATCGCCGAGCTGGTGCGTGATAAAAAAATCGATGGCATCAGCAACGTACTGGATGTGTCCAACAAAGAAGGATTCCGCATTGAGATCGAAGTCAAACGCGATGCGGTCGGCGAAGTGGTCTTGAATCATCTCTATGCGCTGACCCAAATGCAGGTCACTTTCGGGATCAATATGGTGGCGCTGGATCACGGTCAACCGAAATTATTCGATCTCAAACAAATCATCGCCGCTTTCGTTAAACACCGCCGCGAAGTGGTGACCCGCCGCACCGTATTCGAACTGCGCAAAGCACGCGAACGCGCCCATATTTTAGAAGGGCTGGCGATTGCCTTGGCCAATATTGATCCGGTGATTGAATTAATCCGCGCCTCCAAAACCGCCGATGAAGCGCGCGAGGGCCTACTCTCGCGCAGCTGGGAGCTCGGCAATGTGCAGGCCATGCTGGAAGCCGCTGGCGTGGATGCCTCCCGCCCGGAAGATCTGGCGGAGCAATTCGGGGTCAGAGACGGTCGGTATTATCTGTCCGAAGAACAGGCGCGCGCCATTCTGGATTTGCGCCTGCAACGCCTGACCGGTCTGGAACACGAGAAAATCGTCAATGAATATCAGGAAATTTTACTCGAAATCGGCGAACTGCTGCGTATTCTGAACAGCAGCGAACGGCTGAAAGAAGTGTTGCGCGAAGAACTGGAACGGGTAAAACTGGAATTTAACGATCCGCGCCGCACCGAAATCACCGCCGCCTCCGGAGATATTAATCTGGAAGATTTGATTGCCCAAGAAGATGTGGTCGTCACGCTGTCGCACGAAGGCTATGTGAAATACCAGCCGTTAACCGATTATGAAGCGCAACGCCGCGGCGGCAAAGGCAAATCCGCGACCAAAATGAAAGAAGAAGATTTTATTGAGCGCCTGCTGGTTGCCAATACCCATGATACGATTCTGTGTTTTTCCAGCCGCGGTCGCCTCTATTGGCTAAAAGTTTATCAGCTGCCGCAGGCCAGTCGCGGTGCGCGCGGTCGTCCGATTGTGAATATTCTGCCGCTGGAAGATAACGAACGCATCACGGCCATTCTGCCGGTTTCCGCGTATGAAGAAAACAAATTCGTGGTCATGGCCACGGCCGGCGGTATCGTGAAGAAAACCGCGCTGACCGAGTTCAGCCGCCCGCGTTCAAACGGCATTATCGCCCTGAACCTGCGTGATGAAGACGAACTGATCGGGGTGGATATTACCGACGGCAGCAATGAAATCATGCTGTTCTCCTCACAGGGTCGCGTGGTGCGTTTCGACGAAAACGCCGTGCGCGCCATGGGGCGCTCGGCAACCGGCGTGCGCGGGATAAAACTGGCCTTAAACGATACGCTGTCGGATGAAGAAAGTGCGGTCGAAAATGAAGAGATTTCCGATGACAATAGCGATGAAAACCCGGATCTCAATATCGATAAAGTCGTGTCGTTAGTCGTGCCGAAAAACGGCGGCGCCATTCTGACCGCCACCCAAAACGGCTACGGCAAACGCACCGGTCTGGAAGAATATCCGGCCAAATCGCGCAATACCAAAGGGGTGATTTCCATTAAGGTCAGCGAACGTAACGGCAAAGTGGTGGCCGCCGCGCAGGTGGAAGAAAACGATCAGATTATGCTGATTACCGACGCCGGCACCTTAGTCAGAACCCGGGTCAGCGAAGTCAGCGTGGTCGGGCGCAATACACAGGGCGTACGCTTGATTCGTACCGTCGAAAACGAGCAGCTGGTCAGTCTAGAACGGGTCTGCGATGCCGATGATGACGAAGAGACAAGCCCGGAAAGTGCGGTCGAAAATTCGCCGGAATAAATCAGATCAAGAAAGCGGACATGATGTCCGCTTTCTTTTTATGATCCAAATCAGGAAATCCTTGCTTTTCCACGCAGGCCGATTTCCTTTTCGGCGGGCGAATGTTAGAATCGCCGCATTTAGTCAATATTAAGCCGTAACCCATGATACTTTCGTTAATTTACCTTCATATCATCTGTGCTTTTACCAGCCTCGCCCTGTTAGTCGTACGCGGAACGATGCAACTTCGCGGTAAAGACTGGCGGGCAATAAAACTGTTAAAAATGCTACCGCACTTATCCGATACTTTACTGATTCTCAGCGGTGCGATTATTCTGTTTACCCTGCAATTCGGCTTCCCGTGGTGGATTATCGGCAAACTGGTTCTGCTGATTTGCTATGTAATCTGTGCCGCCGGCTATTTTCATAAAAGTGCCACACCACCCAAAACCCGTAAATTATTATTTGCGGTTGCCGCCTTTATCGGCGCCATGCTGCTGGGCTATTTTCATTAAAAAATGCCGGACGGTGTTAATTTATCCGCCCGACATTTTTATGTTTTCGGTTTTAATTCGTCGTTAACCGCCCGCTAATTTGACACGAAATCCTTGCTGTTCCAGCAACGATTTAAGCAGATCGCGTTTATCTCCCTGAATTTCAATGCAGCCGTTTTTTACCGCACCGCCGCAGCCGCAGCGTTTTTTTAATCCGGCGGCCAGCGTTTTCAGTTCGTCATCGCTTAAATCCAAACCGCTAATCAGGCTGACGCCGCTGCCTTTGCGGCCGCTGGCTTGTCGCTGAATGCGTACGATACCATCACCTTTCGGTCTTGCCGCCGGTTTGTCCTCGGCTTTTATTCGCCCGCCCTGCGTCGAATAAACCAATACGCTGTCCGACATATTAACCTTCAATCGACACATTGATTGCGCGTAACACTTCCGCCGGTTTATCCGCCTGTGTAATCGGACGGCCGATAACCAAATAATCGGAACCGGCCTGAATGGCTGCCGGCGGCGTCATTACCCGGCGCTGATCACCGAAATCGGCACCGATAGGACGAATGCCCGGCGTCACCAGAGTAAAATCTTTACCGCAGTGAGCGCGCAGAATTTCCACTTCCTGAGGCGAACAGACCACACCGTCCAATCCGGCACGCTGAGTTAAATTAGCCAGGCGAATCACCTGTTCCATCGGCGATGCGTTAATACCGATCTGTAATAAATCCAGATCTTCCATACTGGTCAGCACCGTCACGCCAATTAAAATCGGCGCATCTTTGCCGTAAGGTTCCAGAATTTTTTTTGCCTCTTCCATCATGCGCAACCCGCCGCTGGCATGCAAGTCCACCATCCAGACACCTAAATCCGCTGCCGAACGCACCGCTCTGGCCACCGTATTCGGAATATCATGGAATTTTAAATCCAAAAACACATCAAAATTACGCTGGTGCAATTGTTTAATAAACTGCGTGCCCAAGGTGGTAAACATTTCTTTGCCCACTTTCAGACGGCATAAACCCGGATCAATCTGATCCACCAACGCCAGCGCCTGTTGTTCTTTTTCATAATCCAATGCTACGATGACTTTACTGCTCATAACGTTTTCCTTATTAACTCAATTATGTTCAATTCCACGAATCGGTTTGATACTTTCCCACTGACGGCAGGACGGGCAGCACCATGTCAGTTTATGCGTCTGATAACCGCAGTTTATGCAGCGGTAATCAAACCCTTGTTTTATCCGCTCGCCGACCATTTTATGCAACAGAATCAGACTGTCTTTCGCCCTTCCCGGTTCCGCATTATCAATCTGATACTGAATAAAGCGGTGAAAAATAAACGTACTCGGATTTTGATTCAGTTGCTGGTACAGTTTGGTCTGGGCGGCAAACGAACCGTCTTTTTCAGCGATTAAATCCGCCAGCGCCAGATCCACCGCGCTGTTATGACAAATCTGACTGGCTTTAATTAAAAACAGCTCGAAACTATCCAGCTGGTTTAATTCCTGATAACAGTACTTCAGCGCCGGCAGCACTTCGCCCACATAATCGGCATTCTGATGCAAAATATTTTCAAAATTTTTGACCGCACTTTGGTAATCCAACCGAACCATATAGGCTTCCGCCAGCAACATGGAAGCGCGGACGCAACTCGGCGCAACATTCAGGGCCTGCTGTAGAATTTCAATCGGTTTATCTTTGCTTTGCGCATCCAGCCCCTGTGCATATTCGCAATAATAATGCGCCAGTTCGATGTTATCTTCTTTCGGGGCGATTTTGGCCAGCTTCTCGGCGACATTAATCGCTTTTTTCCATTCTTTGGTTTTTTGATAAATAATCGCCAGCTGCTGTAGCGCCCCTTCGGCGAAGTCCGGTTCATCCACCAGAGCAATGTATAAATTCTCGGCGCGATCAAAAAAACCGACCGCCATAAAATCTCTGGCAAGCTGCTGTTTTGCCAGTAATTTCTGTTCAAAACTATAATTCGGACTGCGATCCAGCGCCTGATGAATGCGCAAAGCGCGATCGACCTCACCGCGCGAACGGAATAAATTCCCTAAAGTCAGTTCCGCTTCAAAGCGGGAGGCGCTTTCTATTTCATTCTCGGCTTCCTGCTTTTGCAGCATCGCCAAAAATAAATCCACCGCTTTATCCGGCTGGTTGGATAACAGAAAATTTACCCCGGTCACATAATCGCGGGAAAGTTTATTGCTGATATCGTCCTGATCTTTTTTCGCGCTGCGATGCCCCATGTACCAACCGTAAGCGGCGGCAATCGGCAACAGAAGAAAGAGCAGTTCAAGCATTATCAGACGGCCTTGTCTCGGCTGGTGGCCAATTCGTTAATTTGTAATGTCTGACGTTTAATCTGGCGGGCAAGAGACATATTTTTCAGTTTTAATTTCAGATAGAAGAACGCCGAGATAAGCCAGCCTAAAATTAATCCTAAACCGAATAGAATCGCAACCAGAGTGGAAAGCTGCACTTCGCTTTGCGCAACAATATAATTAAATGAAATGATTTGATCATTATTGGCGCCGACGGTAATCGCAACCAATACAACGGCGAGCAGAATAATAAAGCCAAAAATATATTTAATCATAGCGGTTCTCCCTGGAAATCTGTGCGTATCATTATGCCAAAAATAAACACAAAAAACGACACTTAAAGTGCCGTTATTTCAATTAGTTGATATATTATGCCCGAACATCTACACGTTCTCTCAGCTCTTTACCCGCTTTAAAGTGAGGTACCGATTTGGCTTCCAGTTTTACCTGATCACCGGTTTTCGGGTTACGACCTATACGCGGTTGGCGAAAATGCAATGAAAAACTGCCGAAGCCGCGAACCTCGATACGATCACCGTTTTCTAACGTCTGCGACATCTGTTCTAAAATGTCCTTCACCGCGTTTTCTACCTCTTTAACCGGTACGGAAGGATTTTTTTGAACTAAATTTTCAATAAGTTCTGACTTGGTCATAATATTCTCCTCACCTCTTATCGGCCGGCAGCTTACAACATTGCGCCGGTCGTTTTAAGGGAATGCTTAATTACTCGCCTTTCGCCGCTTTGAACGCTTCAGCAAACGCATTCGGCATTGCAATATCTTCCTGCTTGTTGTTGACGCTTGCAACCGCTGCCGCTTCTTCAGCCTGATCTTTCGCTTTTACGGATAAGTGAACGATACGGGCTTTACGATCCACACCGGTGTATTTTGCTTCAACGGTATCGCCGGCAGCAACTTCACTGGTTAAATCGCCAGCACGGATATAGCCTTCAACGCCGCCGTCCAGTTCCACTTTGGCGCCTTTCGCATCAGCTTCAACCACTTTCGCACTGACTACCGCGCCTTTTTTGTTCAGCGCAACGAAGTTATTGAACGGGTCTTCTTCAAGCTGCTTGATGCCTAAAGAAATACGTTCTTTAGCGGAATCCACCTGCAATACGACGGCGGACACTTCATCGCCTTTCTTGTAGCTACGAACTGCTTCTTCGCCCGGTACGTTCCAGGAAATATCGGATAAATGCACTAAGCCGTCGATACCGCCTTCCAGACCGATGAAGATACCGAAATCAGTGATGGATTTGATTTTACCGGAAACTTTGTCACCTTTATTGTGAGTTTCGGCAAATTGTAACCACGGGTTAGGTTTGCATTGTTTTAAGCCCAGCGAAATACGACGACGTTCTTCATCGATTTCCAGTACCATGACTTCAACCACATCGCCAAGGCTGACCACTTTAGACGGATGAATATTTTTGTTTGTCCAGTCCATTTCGGAAACGTGAACTAATCCTTCAACGCCTTCTAAAATTTCCACGAAACAGCCGTAATCGGTCAGATTAGTCACTTTACCGGTTAATTTGCTGCCGACCGGATGATTTTCAGCAATCGCCACCCATGGATCCTGACCCAACTGTTTTAAGCCTAAGGATACGCGGGTACGGTCTTTGTCAAATTTCAAGACTTTAACGGTGATTTCATCGCCGACATTAACGATTTCGCTCGGATGTTTAACACGTTTCCAGGCCATATCAGTGATATGCAGTAAGCCATCAACACCGCCCAAATCAACAAACGCACCGTAATCGGTAAGATTTTTAACGGTACCTTTGACTTCCGCGCCTTCAGACAGGCTGGCTAAAATTTCTTCACGATCCTGACTGTTTTCAGATTCGATCACCGCACGACGGGAAACTACCACGTTGTTGCGTTTTTGATCCAGTTTAATCACCTTGAATTCCAGCTCTTTGCCTTCAAGGTGTGTAGTGTCACGCACCGGACGGGTATCTACCAGAGAACCCGGTAAGAATGCGCGCACGCCGTTCAGCTCAACTGTGAAACCGCCTTTCACTTTACCGTTGATTAAACCGGTTACGGTCGCTTGTTCTTCGTATGCTTTTTCCAATTCAATCCAGGATTCGTGACGAACGGCTTTCTCACGGGATAATTTGGTTTCGCCGTAACCGTCTTCCACCGCATCCAGTGCCACATTGATGACATCGCCGACTTTAACGTCCAGCTCGCCTTGTGCATTCTGGAATTCTTCCGCCGGAATACGCGCTTCGGATTTCAAACCGGCATCGACATAAACGAAGCCTTTTTCAATCGCGACAACAGTACCGTTAACGATAGAACCCAAACGGGTTTCCAGGCCTTTTAATGATTCTTCAAAGAGTTGAGCAAAAGATTCTGACATAATTAATCTTCTAAGTTAGTTAATAACGTCCACTTCATATCCATAAAAGTGGGGCTGATAATACATATTTATTCGTTCCCTGAATAAACGGATTCCGATGATTCCGACCGCAAAACAAGCCGTTGCCGAATATAGACTAACGCACGGGCAACAACCTGATCAATACCTAATTCGGTACTGTCCAGCAGCAAGGCGTCCGGCGCGGGTTTCAGCGGCGCCACCGGACGGTTTCTGTCGCGGTTGTCGCGCGCCTTTATCTCGGCCAAAATCTGTGCAAAGTTACCATTAATCCCTTTGCTTTGCAACTGATTATAGCGTCTTTTCGCTCTTTCTTCCGCGCTGGCGTCCAAAAACAGTTTAACCTGCGCGTCAGGGAAAACCACCGTCCCCATATCCCGCCCGTCGGCAATCAAACCTTTTTCAGTGGCAAAATCGCGTTGCAGCTGCAAAAGCGCGGCGCGCACTTGCGGGAATACCGCAATTTTCGAGGCCGCTTCCGCCACGGCCTGCGTGCGGATCTGGCCACTGACATCTTCGCCTTGCAGGAAAATCATCACCTCACCGGCCTGCGGCAAAAATTCAATCTCCAGCCCCGCCGCCAGTTCGGCAAGGGCGGTTTCATCTTCCAGCGCCACTTGCTTTTTCAGCGCCGCCAACGCAGTAACACGATAAATCGCGCCGCTGTCTAATAATGCAAACCCTAATTTCTCTGCCAGCGCATAACATAAGGTGCCTTTTCCGGCTCCGCTCGGCCCATCCACGGTAATCACTGTATAATTTGTCATAATTTACTCTTTATATAATAAAAAATGCCTTCAATCCGACCGCACTTTCAGGCGGTAATAACCCCGGTGATTTTACCCGAAGATCCGCATAATCCATAAACAATAATTTCATACTGAAAAACCCATTATTTTTCATCATGTTATAAATTTCAGTCGAGATAATCCGCAGGCAATATGCCGCGCGGGGCCGAATCGGCCTTTGCCGAACGAGACTAACGCTTGCTTTTTGGGCTGAATAGGTATAGCTTACGCACTATATTTTGTAGCAAACACTTTCCATTTAAGGCATGTAAACTTATATAAGGAGCAAAATGTGGAAACGATAAATAAAGAATTTGAGCTGAAACGGCAAGGCAGCATTCCGCGTTTAACCAACAAAACCTTTAAGTTCGATTCCCGCATTCAAGACGGCTGGTTCTCGGCAGTTTATTTTCTGAAAACCGCTGAAATCATTAAACAACGCCGCCCGAAGCAACGGGTCACCATGCAGTTTTTCCAGAAAAAAGACGCCATTCTCTGCGGAGTGGACGAAGCCATTGCATTGCTGCACACCTTTGCCGTTAATCCCCAGCAGTTAAAAATTCATGCCCTGAACGACGGCGACAAAATCAAGCCCTTTGAAACGGTATTGATGATCGAAGGTTATTATGAAGATTTCGGCTATCTGGAGGGCTTAATCGACGGCGTACTGGCACGCCGCACATCCGTCGCCACCAATGTTTATAACGTGGTGCAGGCCGCCGGCAGCAAGCAGGTGATTTTTATGGGCGATCGCGATGATCACTTCTCGCAACAGGCCGGCGACGGTTATTCCGCGTATATCGGCGGTGTGGCGGCGCAGGCGACTCACGCGATGAACGAATGGTGGGGCAAAGAAGGCGTCGGCACCATGCCGCATGCGCTGATTCAGTTATTCGACGGCGATTTGATCAACGCCTGCGAAGCCTATTTAGCCACTTATCCCGAAGATAATCTGGTCGCGCTGGTGGATTATCACAATGATGTGATCACCGACAGCCTGAAGGTCGCCCGCCATTTCGGCGATCGTTTATATGGCGTGCGTCTGGATACCGCCGCCAATATGGTCGATCAGTATTTTTTACGCAATCAGCACGAATTCGGTCAGGAAGATCTGCGCGGCACCAATGTCTGTCTGGTGCGCCGTCTGCGCGAACAGCTGGACGCCGCCGGTTTTCCGCGGGTAAAAATTATCGTCAGCGGCGGTTTCGATGCCGACAAAATCCGCCGTTTTGAAGCGCAGAACGCCCCGGTGGATTCCTACGGCGTGGGTTCCAGTCTGCTCAAAGTCAATATCGGTTTTACCGGCGACTGCGTCCGTTTGAACGGCAAAGAACAGGCTAAACAAGGACGCCGCTATAGTTTTAATCCGCGCCTAAGTGCGGTGGAATTTTCGCCGGTTTCCGAAGGTTGACGCGCATGACATATAATACGGTGAAAACCTTTCTGGCCGCCCGCAATATCGAATTCAGCCTGCGCCGTTATGCGATCGATGCCATGAATTTTATGGCGCTGGGATTATTCGGTTCGCTGATTATCGGGCTGATCCTGAAAAATCTGGGCGGCTGGTTGAGCCAGCCATGGCTGACCGAACTGGGCGCACAAGCCCAGTCAAGCATGGGCGCGGCTATCGGGGTCGGCGTAGCTTATGCGTTACAAGCACCGCCGCTGGTATTGCTGACCAGTACCACCACCGGCATATTAGGCGCGACGCTCGGCGGGCCGGTCGGCTGTTTTATTGCCGCGGCAATCGGTGCCGAATGCGGCAAACTGGTCAGTAAACTCACGCCGATAGACATTTTAGTCACCCCCGCCGTCACCCTGATCGCCGGCATGAGCGCCGCAAAATTAATCGGGCCGATGCTGGCAACGTTGATGCACGAAACCGGCCAGCTTATCATATGGGCGGTAGAGCTCCAGCCGATTCCCATGAGCATCATCGTATCGGTATTAATGGGCATGATTTTAACCCTGCCGATTTCCAGCGCCGCCATTGCCATCACGCTGTCATTAAGCGGCTTGGCCGGCGGGGCGGCGACCATCGGCTGCTGTGCGCAAATGGTCGGTTTCGCCGTGATGAGCTTTCGTGAAAACCGGTGGGCAGGACTGCTCAGCCAAGGGCTCGGCACCAGCATGCTGCAAATGCCGAATATCGTTAAAAACCCTAAAATCTGGCTGCCGCCGACCTTAGCCGGCGCCATTATCGCGCCCTTTGCGACGGTCTGGTTTCAGATGCAGAATATTCCTTCCGGCGCCGGCATGGGCACCAGCGGGCTGGTCGGTCAAATCGGCACGCTGAACGCCATGGGAAATACATTGCCGGTATGGTCGGCGATATTATTGCTGCATTTTGTTTTACCCGCCGTATTAACCTTATTAGTTGCCGCATTTATGCGTCGCAAAGGCTGGATTAAAGCGGGCGATTTAACACTAAATGTATAATTCGCTATACCATCTACAAGGATAAACTCATGCAAAACTATCTGAATTACTTACTGCAATGGCTGGAACAGCAACGTCTGGACTACGGCGCGGCAGGCTATGTGGTCGGCATCAGCGGCGGCATTGATTCCGCCGTGGTCGCCCATTTATTAACCCGCTGCGCCGCCCCGGTACAGGGGTTGATTCTGCCTTCCGAAACCACCTCTGAACAGGATATTGCAGACGCCTATCTGGTCGCCGAAAGCGCCGGCTGCCCCGTGCTGGAAGTGCCGATTATCGACACCTACCGCACCTTTATGCAAACCATGCAGCCGCTGTTCAATGCACAGGCGGCGCGCCAAAACGTGATTGCCGGCAATCTGCAGGCACGTTTGCGCATGATTTCGCTGTATGCTTATGCGCAAAGCCATCAGGCAATCGTGGTCGGCACCGACAATGCGGCAGAATGGCTGACCGGCTATTTCACCAAATTCGGCGACGGCGGCGTGGATATTGCGCCGCTGCTGCGGCTGCGCAAAGAACAAGTGTATGAACTGGCCGCCCTGTTAAACGTGCCGTCCGAATTATTGGCGAAATCGCCCAGTGCGGGCTTGTGGCAGGGACAAACCGACGAAGACGAAATGGGCGTCAGTTATCGTGATATCGATGCCTTTCTGCGCGGTGAAAGCGTATCGCCGCAGGCGCTGACACAAATTGAATTCTGGCACCGGCGCTCACACCACAAACGCCGCCTGCCGCCGGTACCGCAATCCGTTGAAGAGATTACGGCGGCATAATCGTCTAAAATCCCGTAAAATCCGACCGCACTTTGACTATGCCGATGCGAGGTAAAGCCAAAGTGCGGTTATTTTATGCCACGTTTTCGGCGGCAAAAAACTGCCGGATTTGCCGGGCCGTGCTGTCAAGCATGTCGTAGCGTTTGCGATACATGGAACGCTTTTTACTTGGAATCTCTGCCTCACTTTTACGCGCTAAAGTGCGCGGTAAAAGCCAGTAGCCGCATTGCTTATCATATACGCCGTGGTTTTCCTGCCAGAATGTGTCATAGTGAAACACTAATTTGCTCGAATCGTTCCAGCGGTATTTAGCCTGATGTTTATGCGGAATGCCGCACAATTCGCAGCCTAATGTTTCGCTCAGCAGCTGAAAGGCGTGAATCAGCATAAACATCGGACGGATGCCGTGTAAATTTTTGGTCGCCGCCCGAATGACCGCCTGCGCCTGCGCATAATGCGGCCCCTGAATGGAGGTAATCAACAGCGTGTTGTCCGGCAAAAAGGCGAAAGACGCATCATAAATGCTCTCTTGACGGCGATCGATAATATTCAGTGAAAAAAAACCTTCGAACGGATCGATTTTGTTGATATTCAAATAAAGATCCAGCTCATCCGTCAACGTAGCCAGCAACAGGCGTTCTTCCCGTATCAGAGATTGCGCCTTGGCGTAGGTAAATTTTTGTTCCGCCAGCGTGAAATTCGCGCTAATCGCATTTAGCCGCCGCTTGACGCCAAAACGCTTATCGCAGTATTTCGCCAGCAGCGTATTGATGCGATAAGGAGAACGGGCGAACAGAGTTTCCCATAAGGGATGGAGGTGTAGAAAATACATTAATTCCCGGCAATAACGGGCATAAATGAACCGATAAAGGTGATAACGAAGATAACTGCGCAGCTTTTTCTGCCAGCGTTTTTCCGTAGGATACATTTCCGCAAACGTCGGAAAATGAGAGAGTTTATACATTTTATATACCATTAATACAAAAATATTAACGGCGGCGGATTGTAGCAAAAAATAACCGCACTTTTAAGCCTGAAACTTGTTAATCGTCGAAAAAAAAGACAATTCCCGTTCAAATATTTAATGCTGTTAAATGGCAGGCTTCTTGAGATCTTAAAATTTAATCGCAATTCTCTCCTCTAAATTAGAATTTTATTTCAAAAATTTACATTACGCCGCCAAAAACGCAACCAAATTCAACACGAAGACTGATACCCTTTTTCGCGTAGTACAGGGGATATGCGATATCCGTTTAATAATCCATCCGTTGATAAGGAGAATTGATTATGGCTTTTAATCTGAAAAACCGGCATCTGCTCAGTCTGGTTAACCATTCTGAACGCGAAATAAAATATCTGCTTGATTTATCAAGAGATCTTAAACGTGCGAAATACGCCGGTACCGAACAACAGAACCTGAAAGGCAAAAACATTGCGCTGATCTTTGAAAAAACCTCAACCCGTACCCGCTGCGCCTTTGAAGTCGCCGCCTATGATCAGGGCGCGCAAGTGACTTATATCGATCCGACTTCCTCTCAGATCGGGCATAAAGAAAGCATGAAAGATACCGCGCGCGTACTGGGGCGCATGTATGACGCCATTGAATACCGCGGTTTCAAACAAAGCGTGGTGGACGAGCTGGCGCAATATGCCGGCGTGCCGGTGTTTAACGGTCTGACCGATGAATTCCACCCGACCCAAATGCTGGCTGATGTGCTGACTATGATCGAACACTGCGACAAGCCGCTCGGCGAAATCAGCTATGTGTATATCGGCGATGCGCGCAACAATATGGGCAATTCCTTGTTGCTGATCGGCGCCAAACTGGGGATGGATGTGCGGGTGTGCGGGCCGAAAGCCTTATTGCCGGATGATGAGCTGGTCAGTTTATGTCAACAATTCGCAGCACAAAGCGGCGCCAGAATGACCGTTACCGACAATATCGATGCGGCGGTAAAAGGGGTGGATTTCGTGCATACCGATGTTTGGGTGTCCATGGGCGAACCGCTGGACAGCTGGGGCGAACGCATTGATCTGTTAATGCCTTATCAGGTGACACCGGCGTTGATGCAACGCAGCGGCAATCCGAAGGTGAAATTTATGCACTGCCTGCCGGCATTTCATAACAGCGAAACCAAAGTCGGTAAACAAATCGCAGAAAAATATCCGCAGCTGGCCAACGGCATTGAAGTGACCGAAGCGGTATTCGAATCGCCGATGAATATCGCCTTTGAACAGGCGGAAAACCGCATGCACACCATTAAAGCGGTGATGGTCGCCAGCTTAATTTAACCGGAGGATCCGTATGAGAATCGTTATTGCTTTAGGCGGCAACGCGCTGCTGCGTCGCGGTGAGCCGTTATCCGCCGAGAATCAACGCCAGAATGTGCGTATTGCCTGTGAACAAATCGCTAAAATTTATCCGAATAATGAACTGGTTATCACCCACGGCAACGGGCCGCAGGTCGGTTTGCTCGCCTTACAGGGCGCGGCTTATAAAGAGGTGTCCACTTATCCGCTGGATGTACTGGGGGCGGAATCCGTCGGGATGATCGGCTATATGATCCAACAGGAGCTGGGCAATCTGTTGCCGTTTGAAGCGCCGTTCGCCACGTTGCTGTCACAGGTTGAGGTGGACCCGAAAGATCCGGCGTTCAAAAAGCCGACCAAACCCATCGGCCCGGTTTACACCAAAGAAGAAGCGGAAAATCTGGCCAAGGAAAAAGGCTGGTCTATCGCGCAGGACGGTGACAAATACCGCCGCGTGGTGCCAAGTCCGTTGCCGAAACGTATTTTTGAAATCCGCCCGGTAAAATGGCTGCTGGAAAAAGGCAGTATCGTGATCTGCGCCGGAGGCGGCGGCATTCCGACTTATTATGACGAACAGGGCAATCTGCAAGGGGTTGAAGCGGTCATCGATAAGGATCTCTGCTCCGCCCTGCTGGCGGAAAATCTGGATGCGGATCTGTTTATTATCGCCACCGACGTGTCTGCGGTTTTTGTGGATTGGGGCAAACCGAGCCAAAAAGCCATCGCCAAAGCCAATCCCGATGCCATCGAAAAACTGGCATTCGCCTCCGGTTCCATGGGGCCGAAAGTACAGGCGGCGGTCAATTTCGTGCGACATTCCGGACATGACGCCGTTATCGGCTCGCTGTCCGATATTGTCGAGATTGTGAAAGGTAAAGCGGGAACAAGGATAACCCCACAGGTATCCGAGATTGAATATGACTAACCCGCGCCGCAAAGATGCGTCTGAACAGGCGCATCTCTGATTTTAACGTAAGCCGTATCACGAGGAGTTCATCATGGGCACAAAGAAAACATTTAAATTTCCTACGGCATTTTCGATTTTATTTATTATTTTGATTATCGCCGTCGGACTGACCTGGATTATCCCGGCGGGTTCCTATTCTAAACTGACTTACAATCCGTCCGCCGATAACTTTGTGGTTAAAACCTATCAGCAACCCGACCGGATTCTGCCCGCCACCACGGAATCACTGGACAAATTAAATATCAAAATAGCCTTAAGCAATTTCACCGAAGGCACCATTCGCAAACCGATCGCCATTCCCGGCTCTTATCAGCGGGTTGAACAAAACCCGAAAGGCATCAAAGATATCACTATCAGCATGGTAGAAGGCACCATCGAGGCGGCCGATGTGATGGTGTTTATCTTCGTACTCGGCGGAATGATTGGTGTGATCAACAAAACCGGCGCCTTTAACGCCGGGCTCAGCGCGCTGGCCAAACGCACCAAAGGTAACGAATTTCTGATCGTGTTCAGCGTCTGCGTGTTAATGGCTATCGGCGGTACCACCTGCGGTATTGAAGAAGAGGCGGTGGCGTTCTACCCGATACTGGTGCCGGTATTTTTGGCCTTGGGCTATGATGCCATTGTCTGCGTCGGGGCGATTTTTCTGGCCTCTTCCATGGGCACCGCCTTTTCCACCGTCAACCCGTTTTCCGTGGTAATCGCCTCAAACGCCGCCGGCATTCAGTTTACCGAAGGCATCACCTTCCGTTTTATCGGATTAATCTTAGGTTCCGCCTGCGTGATCAGTTATATGTACTGGTATTGTAAAAAAATCAAAGCGGACGCCAGTTTTTCCTACACCTATGATGATCGGGAAGAATTTTACAACCGCTACATGCACAATTACGATCCGTCCACCGAACTGCAATTCAGCACCAGAAGAAAAATTATTCTCGGCATTTTCTGCATTGCCTTTCCGATTATGATCTGGGGCGTTATGGCGGGCGGCTGGTGGTTCCCGCAAATGGCGGCATCGTTCCTGACGCTGACGATCATCATCATGTTTATTTCCGGCTTATCGGAACAGGATATTATCGACTCCTTTACCCGCGGCGCCTCGGAATTGGTCGGCGTTTCGCTGATTATCGGGCTGGCGCGCGGCGTGAATCTGGTGCTGGATGAAGGCATGATTTCCGATACCATTCTGGCTTATATGTCCGACATCGTCGCCGGCATGCCGACTACCATTTTTATTCTGACTCAGCTGGTGATTTTTATCATCCTGGGCTTGTTCGTGCCGTCTTCATCCGGCCTTGCCGTACTATCAATGCCGATTATGGCGCCGTTGGCCGATGCGGTCGGGATTCCGCGTCATATCGTGGTTTCCGCCTACAACTGGGGGCAATATGCCATGCTGTTCCTTGCGCCGACCGGTCTGGTGCTGGTTACGCTGCAAATGCTGCATATTCCGTTCGACAGATGGGTAAAATTCGTACTGCCGATGATCGGCGCGCTACTGGTAATCGGTTCCGCGTTACTCGTCATTCAGGTGCAAATGTACGCTTAAGCCCTGTAATATGAACAGGTTACTTTGTATATCGGACAATCAAAGTAACCTGTCCGTCCCTTAATTTTATATAATCAAGCAACCTTACCATAACAATATGAATTCAGCATAACCCGTTTCAGAAATGGATTTTTCCTATCCTTTATAGGGAAAGCACGATTTGAGGAGGAAAACATATGGCCAATAAAATATTGGATAACATTAATACCAGAATTTTACGCGCCTTACAGCAAAACGGTCGTTTACAGAATAATGAACTGGCACAGGAAGTCGGGCTATCCAATTCCGCCTGCCTAAGACGCGTCAACCTGCTGGAACAAAACGGATTCATCAACAAATACACGGCAATCCTCGATCCGAAAAAACTCAACTGCGGCCTGACCGTCTATGCGCTGGGCTCCTTTTTCGAGGAAGACGTTAAACAGCGGGAAAGGTTTATGTTCGAAATGAAACTGATTCCGCAAATCACCGAATGTCATTTAATGGCGGGTGATTACGATTTTATCCTGAAGCTGCAGGTTGCCGATCTGGATGAATTTTATACCTGCAAAAAGAAATATCTCACCAAAGAACTCGGCATAAAAAATCTGAAAACCGAGATTATTCTCAAAACCGTCAAAAACACCACTGAACTGCCGCTCTAGCCCGCTTTTACCGTTATCATGCGCCCGGCATCATCGGAATTTATGCAAAAAAACGACCGCACTTTTATCGCCGGCCTGAGCATCGGCAAAAGTGCGGTCAAAATATCGATAGTTTTTGCTTTATTTTTTCAACTGCGGCAACAGCACATCATTACTCACGGCCAGCAAGCCGGCGTCGGAATAAACCCCCAGTTTCGCGCGCGTATCCACAATATCCAGATTCCGCATAGTCAGCTGACCGATACGGTCAATCGGATCAAACGGCGCATTTTCCACTTTTTCCATACTCAGACGTTCCGGCGCATAAGTCAGATTCGGCGATTCGGTATTCAAAATGGAATAGTCGTTACCGCGGCGCAATTCCAGCGTCACTTCGCCGCTGATTGCGCGCGCCACCCAGCGCTGCGCGGTTTCCCGCAGCATCAGCGCCTGCGGATCAAACCAGCGTCCCTGATACAGCAAACGCCCTAAACGCAACCCGTTAATGCGGTATTGTTCGATCGTATCCTCATTATGAATACCGGTGACTAAACGTTCGTAGGCGATATGCAGCAGCGCCATGCCCGGCGCTTCGTAAATGCCGCGGCTTTTGGCTTCAATAATGCGGTTTTCGATTTGATCCGACATACCTAATCCGTGACGGCCGCCGATACGGTTGGCTTCCAGAAACAGTTCCACCGCATCGGTAAAGGTTTTGCCGTTTAACGCCACCGGCACGCCTTCTTCAAAACGTACGGTTACGCTTTCGGTTTTCACTTCCACCTTTTCGTCCCAGAACGCCACGCCCATAATCGGTTTAACGATTTTGATGCCGGTGCTTAATAATTCCAGATCTTTGGCTTCGTGCGTGGCGCCGAGCATATTGGAATCGGTAGAATAGGCTTTTTCCACCGACATTTTGTAATTGAAACCGTTGGCGATTAAAAATTCGGACATTTCGTGACGTCCGCCCAGTTCATCAATAAACTGCTGATCCAGCCACGGTTTGTAAATTTTCAGCTGCGGATTGGTTAATAATCCGTAACGATAAAAACGCTCAATGTCATTGCCTTTAAAGGTGCTGCCGTCGCCCCAGATATTGACATCATCTTCTTTCATCGCCGACACCAGCATGGTACCGGTTACCGCTCGCCCTAACGGTGTGGTGTTGAAATAGGTTGCGCCGCCGGTGGAAACATGAAACGCCCCGCACTGAATCGCCGCGATACCTTCGTGCGCCAGCTGGCTGCGACAGTCGATTAAACGTGCATTTTCCGCGCCGTATTCCATCGCTTTGCGCGGGATCGCATTATAATCCTCTTCATCGGGCTGACCCAGATTGGCGGTATACGCATAAGGCACCGCGCCTTTCTGACGCATCCACAGCAATGCCGCGCTGGTGTCCAGTCCGCCGGAAAAGGCAATACCGACTTTTTGACCGGCAGGAAGATGTTGTAAAATTGTGTTTGACATAAGTAATACCTTATTATTGTGGTTTAAGTAATCGTTTTCGCAAAAAAATCGGTCTATTATCAATGAAAACCGGCCCAAAGTCCACCGCACTTTAACGGTGCTATTCGCGCGGCAGCATTTGATCCGGGTCAGGATACTGATACACAAAACCCAGTTCGCGGCAGATTTTATCCGCCAGAATAATCCGCTGCGGATCCTGTGCGCTGCAAATAAATTGCGGCGGCGCTACGCCCAGTCGCTGCGCCATGCGGGCATAATATTCCGCCTTGTTCGGGTGCAGCGGTGCGGATAAATGATACAAACGCTGAGAACCCGGCGTTTCCAGCAACAGCTGAATGGCGCGCGCGCAATCTTCCACATGCACCAGATTGACCGGCGTATTGCCGCCGCTCAGTGCCTGTTTGCCGGCCAGAAAACGCACCGGATGACGATCATCGCCCACCAGCCCGCTGAAGCGAACAATATCGCAGTCAATATCGGATAACTGAAACAGCCACTGTTCAATCGCTTTCAGCGCCCGCCCCGTTTCGCTGTCCGGCTGCGGCGGCACGGACTCGTCGAAACGACCGGAAACCTCGGCAAACACCGAACTGGAGCTGATAAAGATAATATGCTGCACGCCCTGCAACAGCGCCTCGTTCACCAGATTTTTGACCCCTTCTACATATTGGTTCAGTTCAAAAAAATACTGGCTCGGCGGAATATTAATCACCAGCGAACGGACGGCGAACAACGCGCTCAAATCGTCAGGATCGGCATTAATCTCGGGGGTCAGTTCAAGATGATAGGTTTCCAGTCGCAGCAGACGCATTTGCTCGACGCCGTCATGCGTACGCTTTGTGCCTTTTACCTCCCAGCCCAGATTTTTTAAATGACGGGCAAGGGGCAGGCCAAGCCACCCTAAGCCGACAATTGCAACCGACCTCATAATACCTCAATGAAATTACACGAAAGTGCGGTCGATTCTAGCGCAAAATCCACCGCACTTGGAAAAAATTTCGCTATTTGGTTAATAAATCCAAGGCTTCTTGATATTTATCAACCGTTTTACGGATAACCTCGGCGGGCACTCTCGGTGCCGGTGGCTGTTTGTTCCAGCCGCTTTGTTCCAGCCAGTCACGCACGAACTGTTTGTCAAAAGACGGCGGATTGGTGCCTTCGCGATAAGTCTGCACCGACCAGAAACGGCTGGAATCCGGGGTCAGCACTTCGTCCATCAAAGTCAGCACGCCGTTTTCATCCAGCCCGAATTCGAACTTGGTATCGCAGATAATAATGCCCTTGCTCAGCGCATATTCCGCCGCCGCACGATAAAGGGCGATGGCTTTTTCTCTCACCTGCGCCGCCAGTTGCGCACCGATCAGTGCTTCGCATTGCGCATAGCTGATATTAATATCGTGATTGCCCACCTCTTCCTTGCTCGACGGGGTGAAAATCGGCTGCGGCAGTTTACTCGCCTCCACCAGCCCCGGCGGCAGTTCCAGCCCGCAAATGGTGCCGGTTTGCTGATAATCTTTTAAACCGCTGCCGGTCAGATAGCCGCGCACGATAGATTCGATTTTAATCGGTTTCAACCGTTTTACCACCACCGCTCTGTTTTTCACCGCATCCGCCTCGGCTTGCGGCAGCACATCATAAACGGTTTCGCCGGTGAAATGATTCGGCATAATCGGCGCCAGTTTGTGAAACCAGAAATTGGAAATTTGAGTCAGAATTTCGCCTTTGCGCGGAATCGGATCGTCTAAAATCACATCAAATGCGGATAAACGATCCGTCGCCACCATCAACATACGCTTATCGTCAATCTCATACAGATCGCGCACTTTACCGGAATAAATTTTTTTAAGGCTGAGTTGTGTCATTGGCTATACCTTTTTGGTTATACGAAAAATCGGCGCCTATTGTACCGCACTTTTTTCACTTTTGCGCAAACGATTACTTTTTTTCTTATGTCGGCGGCTGATGCTAAAGTCAATGTCCTATCATATTGCACCAAACCCGATTTTCGGCGACAATACGAGCCAATTTTTTACACTGAACAGAAATAAATTACGATGTCATATCCGGAACAGGTCAATAAACGTCGCACATTTGCGATTATCTCTCACCCCGACGCGGGTAAAACCACCATCACTGAAAAAGTGCTGCTGTACGGACAGGCGATTCAAACCGCCGGTTCGGTCAAAGGCAAAGGCGCCAGCCAGCATGCGAAATCCGACTGGATGGAAATGGAAAAACAACGCGGAATTTCCATTACCACTTCCGTGATGCAGTTTCCTTATCATCATTGTCTGGTCAATCTGCTGGATACGCCGGGACACGAGGATTTCTCGGAAGATACCTACCGCACGTTAACCGCGGTGGACAGCTGCCTGATGGTGATCGACAGCGCCAAAGGGGTGGAAGAACGTACCATCAAGCTGATGGAAGTCACCCGCCTGCGCGACACGCCGATTCTGACCTTTATGAACAAGCTCGACCGCGACATTCGCGATCCGATGGAACTGCTCGACGAAGTGGAAAACGTGCTGAACATTCGCTGTGCGCCCATCACTTGGCCTATCGGCTGCGGGAAATTGTTTAAAGGGGTGTATCATTTATATAAAGACGAAACCTATCTGTACCAAAGTGGACAAGGGCATACCATTCAGCCGGTGCGCATTGTCAAAGGGCTGCACAATCCGCAACTGGACAGCGCGGTCGGCGACGACCTGGCGGCACAACTGCGTGATGAGCTGGAACTGGTACAAGGCGCCTCTAACGAATTTGACTTACCGGCCTTTCTGAACGGTGAACTGACGCCGGTCTTTTTCGGCACGGCGCTGGGCAATTTCGGCGTGGATCATATGCTGGACGGATTGACCGAATGGGCACCGATCCCGCAGGCGCGTCAAGCGGATACCCGTTTGGTGGAAAGTGCGGAGGAAAAACTGACCGGTTTCGTATTCAAAATTCAGGCCAATATGGATCCGAAACACCGCGATCGCGTCGCCTTTATGCGCATCGTGTCCGGCAAATACGAAAAAGGCATGAAACTGCGCCATGTGCGCATCGGCAAAGAGGTGGCGATTTCCGACGCGCTGACCTTTATGGCGGGCGACCGCACTCAGGCGGAAGAAGCCTATGCCGGCGATATTATCGGCCTGCACAATCACGGCACCATTCAAATCGGCGATACCTTTACCCAGGGCGAAGAGCTGAAATTTACCGGCATTCCGAATTTTGCACCGGAATTATTCCGCCGCATCCGCCTGAAAGATCCGTTAAAACAGAAACAATTGTTAAAAGGGCTGGTACAGCTTTCCGAGGAAGGCGCGGTACAGGTGTTCCGCCCGGTCGCCAATAACGATCTTATCGTCGGAGCGGTCGGCGTGCTACAGTTTGACGTCGTGGTTTCCCGCCTGAAAACCGAATACAGCGTAGAAGCGATTTATGAAACGGTGAACGTCGCCACCGCCCGCTGGGTGGAATGCGGCGATGCGAAAAAATTCGAAGAATTCAAACGCAAAAACGAACAGCATCTGGCTTTAGACGGCGGCGATAATTTAACCTATATCGCACCGACCATGGTGAATCTGAATCTGACGCAGGAACGTTATCCCGACGTCACCTTCTTTAAAACCAGAGAACATTAATCCGCACGGGCGATTTGCCCGTTTTTTTCACCGCACTTTTCAGTTGCGGAAAACGCACCACGACCAACAACAAGACACCGGCTTGCCGACAGGCAGGCTCTCAATCAAAGGGGTAATTTATGCAATTAAAACGTCACATCATCACCATCGCTTTCATCGCCGCCGTTTCCGGCACCGCCAGCGCCGCACCGAAAGAACCTTATACTCAAGAGGGCACAAATGCGCGCATGCTGGAACAGCAGGCAGCGATAAAATGGGTGTCTGTTGAACAGATTAAAGAAAGCATCAAAGATCTGCCGCCGATGAACGTCAGCTTTGACATTGACGATACGGTCGCCGCCACCAGCGGCTGCTTCTACTACGGCAAACAAAAATATTCGCCGCAGGATTTCAGTTATCTGAAAAATCAGGATTTTTGGGATGAAATCAATGCCGGTTGCGACAAATACAGCATACCGAAAGATGTGGCGAAAGCGTTGATCAACATGCATCAGGCGCGCGGCGATCAAATCTACCTGATTACCGGACGTACTGCCGGCAAAGATGATCAGGTGACGCCGATTCTGGCAAAAGCCTTAGATATCAAAAATATGCAGCCGGTCAATTTTATGGGCGGCAAAGCGCACAGCACCAAATATGACAAAACTCCGGCAATCATCGAACATAAAATCAGCATTCACTACGGCGACAGCGATGATGATATTTTAGCCGCCAAAGAGGCGGGAATCCGCGGCATCCGCGTATTAAGAGCGGCAAACTCCACTTACCTGCCGCTCCCGCAAGCCGGCGGTTACGGCGAAGAAGTAATTATTAACTCCGCCTATTAAACCCGCTTTGCAAAACGCACGCCGTACCGAAACGCGGATTATGCCGGTACGGCCTCTGAAACCGCAACGATATTATCGGGTTGGTCAACCGACCAAATTGAGCATACAGGATTTGAAATTATGCGGGAAAGTGATCGGCTTTCCCGTTTTTTAATTGAATAGAATACTGACTTGCAGGCCTTTTTCCTGCTTGGCATTCAGCCCGTTTTTTAACCGCACTTGATAATGATGCAGCTGTGCAATGCGATATACAATCGACAATCCCAGTCCGCTGCCCTTTTCGTTTTGCCCCGCCGGGCGGTAAAAGCGTTGTCCGAGTTTTGTCAGATCCGCTTCCTCCACACCGCCGCCGTTGTCTTCCACCACAATGCGATCGTGAGTTAAACGCACCGTCACCGTGCTGCCGGCGCGGCCATAACGGATGGCATTGTCGATCAGATTGCGCAGCATTAAAGACAGCAACAGCGGTTGTCCCTGCCGCTGCGGCGGCAGCGCCTGTTGTTCAAAGGCCAGCTCAATGCCGCTTTTCCGGGCGCTGAAATATAATTCACCGATCAGCGAGGGAATCAGTTTATCCCAGTGAATCGTTTCTAAATTATCCAGTTGTTGAAGGTTATCCAGACGGGAAAGGGTCAGCAGCTGTTCGACCAATTGGGTGGCGCGATCAATGCCCTGGGTCAGATGTTTCAGCGCCTGTTCGCGCACCGCATTGTCGTCACCGGCAAGCTGTGCCACTTCGGTCTGAATCCGCAATGCGGCAAGCGGGCTGCGCAGCTCATGAGCGGCATCGGAGGTAAAACGGCGTTCGCGCAGCAACATGCTGGCCGTGCGGTCAAAAAAGCGGTTTAATTCGTTCACCAGCGGCAGAATTTCACGCGGCACATGTTGTACGGATAATGCCGTATTATCTGCCGGCGCACGCTGACTGAGCTGTTCACCGACCCGGCGTAAGGCGCGCAGCTCCCGGCTGATGACCCACACAATTAAACCGAGCAGAAACGGCAGGCTGGCAAACCAAATCCACATTTGGCCGAACACCATATTCTGAATCAGGTTTTCCCGATAGCCCAGCTCCTGCCCCACCGCTACGATCAGGCGATCGCCCAGCGGCAGCCAAAAAATGCGCCACTTATCCTCGCTGTCCCGGATGTTTGTCACCGAAAATCCGCGTGCCGGCGCAAAAATAAAACCGTCGCCGTTCTCACCGTCGCTGAGTACGATTTCGCCGTTAGGGGTGAAAACCGCAAAGGCCAGCGCATTGCCGTCATAGCCTTTTTTCGGCATAAAACGGCGACGATTTTTATATCCGTTGAAAAACTCGGGGCGGTGCCGTTCGATTAATATCGTCCGCAAGTCGGAAGACGCCAGCCGTTTGGCAAATAAAATCTGCTGCGCATCAAACACTTCATTGACTTCTTTGCGCACCTGTAACCAAGCCACCGCAGTGGAGATCGTCCATACGATCAGCGCGATAAACGAGAGCATAATAATCAAGCGAAAACGCAGGCTGGCAGGTTTAGCTGTTTTCATCCGCTTTTCCCAACGCATAACCGACACCGTGCACGGTGCGGATAAACTGTTTACCCAATTTTTGCCGCAGGTTGTAAATATGCACTTCCAGCGCATTGCTGCTGACTTCGTCATCCCAAGTGTAGAGTTTTTCCTCAATGGCGGAACGTGACAGCACTCTGTCTTTATGGTGCATAAAAAGTTCCAGCAGCTTATATTCCCGGGTGGTCAGCGCCACTTCCTGCTCATGCAGAAAAACCTTATGCTGATTCGGATCGAATTTGACCGGGCCATGGGCAATAACCGGATTAGTATGACCATAACGGCGCCGGATCAGCGCCTGCAAGCGGGCAACCACTTCCGCCAGCGCAAAGGGCTTGCATAAATAATCGTCCGCGCCGCGCTGCAAACCGGTAATGCGCTCATCCAGCGTATCCCGTGCGGTCAGAATCAGCACCGGCACATCTTCACTGTCGTTGCGCCAGCGTTGCACAATATCCAGACCGTCCATTTTCGGCAAGGTCAGATCCAGCACTACGGCGTCATAAGGCGCGGCTTTCACTGCCTGCAAGCCGGTGTTTCCGTCGGTAAACCAATCCACGCTGAAACCGGATTGGGTTAACCCGACTTTAATCCCGTCGCCGATTAACGGATCATCTTCAATTAATAAAATTCGCATAATTTTGACCGCACTTTTTATGATTGCATTACCGCGCCGGATCAGCTTAAATCCAGCCCCATTTGCCAGAATGCGGCTTCCATTCGGGTTGCCGTACTGAAAACGGTTCGCAGCTGCCGCCGCCGAGTGTCGCTTAACTCGGCACAAAAACTATCCAGCCTGCGGGCAAAATCTGCCGCCGCCTGCTGGAAATCCTCGCCGGCATAGGTATCGATCCACGCCTGATAAGGATTATGTGCCGTCGTTATGCCGGCCAGCCGTTTGCCAATCGCCGCATAGCCCAGCATACAAGGCGCCAGCGCAGTATAAAGTTCCGCCAGACCGCCTTTCACGCCGCAATCCAGCACATAACGGGTATATGCCACACAGGCGGGCGATTCCGCTTCGTTCATCAGCGCCTGCTCGGAAATGCCCCACTGACGGCAGAATGCAATATGCAGCTGAATTTCCTTTAACAGCAGATCATTGGCCTGATGGGCATACTGAATATGTTCGAAATTGTCCGCTTTAAAAATGCCGAGCGATAAGGCGCGGCTGTAATGAAACAAATATAAATAATCCTGTTTCAGATAATGCTGAAAACAGGATTCCGGTAAGGTGCCGTCCGCCAAACGGTTAACGAACGGGTGATAAATATAGGCTTCCCAATCGGTTTTTGCCGCTTCGATCAGCTGCTGTACCATAGACATAGATTCGCTCCCATAAAAAATTGATGATACGAAACTGCCGGGGAACACCGCTTGCGAAACACATCACGTTATCGATAACCGCGCGATAACCAAATTAGTTTCCTACGTCAGTATTAACTGCTTCAGGTTCACGGGTATGATCTCAGCGCGCATCCGGCACGCACCCCGACTAATTTCAGTGATTGAGTTTAGCGTAAAAAAAATAATTTGCCACCGAAAATTACGGTTTTACTTTTTCAACATGACGAATTTCGATCGTCGGTTTTTTCCAGGATTTATTCACATCACCGAATAATTTCACCTCATCGTTCGGCGTAATGTCCTGACCGTGCCATGCGCGACGGCTGATTTCCACTTCGATTTCACCGCTGGCGTCACGGAATAAGAAATCCCGTTTTCCCACCTGCTCGACAATTTTCCCCTGCAGCGCAATGAACTGATTGTCTTTCCAGCTGTCGGCATCGGCGACTTTCAACACCGGAAAATTAAACTCCGGACGGCGCGGCTGATTGGCCGTATCTACCGCCGGTTTGCTCGGATCTTTAAAGCCGCCGCGTACTTCATCTTTGCCATTCCAATCGCCGCGGGATTTTTTATCGCCATGATGTCTGCCATCGCGGTAATCGCAGCGGCCTTTACCGTTTTGCGGTGCCGGTTGAGTCATCTGGGTGCCGCCTTTTTGCTGTGATACGCTAATCTGTTCATTCTGTGCAACGGCAAACAGACTAACGGTTGATAATGCTAAAATTGTTGCTAAACTAAGTTTTTTCATAATAGGTCTCCAAAATAACATCGTAAGCAACAAGACGCTGTTGTCTTGTTGAGGCTTATTAAAACAATTAAATATTAAGAAAAACTTAAGACTATAAAATTTTACCCCAAGGACATGCTATGAATTGCACACCTCCGCCGGCAGCTGACGGTTCACCGTCAGTACAGGACGCCGCCGACCGGCCTCATTCGGCCCTCAATCACAATATAGAACAATCGCTGTTAGCTATCGCCAAACGGGAAGTGGTGCCCGCACTGGGCTGCACGGAACCCATTTCGCTGGCGCTGGCGGCGGCTACCGCGCGCAAATATTTAGCCGCCGAGCCGCAGAAAATCGAAGCGAAAGTGTCACCGAATTTAATGAAAAACGGCATGGGCGTTACCGTGCCGGGAACCGGTACGCTGGGGCTGAAAATGGCGGCGGCAATCGGGGCGACGGGCGGCGATCCGGATGCGGGTTTGGAAGTGTTAAAAAATATTAACGCCGAACAGGTCGCTCATGCCAAAGCGCTGATCAGCGCCGAAAAGGTCAAAGTCTCTATGCTGCAAACCGACCATCTGTTATATTCCGAGGCGACCTTATTTTGCGGACAGGACAGCGTTTGCGTGCGGATTGCGGCGCATCACGCCAATATTATTTATATTGAAAAAAACGGCGAAACCCTGTTTGCCAAGCCCTGCGCCGTTGACAACGAAAATTCTCAAGAAATTTTCACCGCACTTAGTGCAAAGGATATTTTTGATTTTGCCATGCGTGCGGATGAAAACAGTATTGCCTTTATCGCCGAAGCGGCACGCTTGAATGAAGCGCTGTCGCAGGAGGGATTACGCCAAGATTACGGGCTGCACATCGGGCGGACATTGCAAAAACACATCCGCAGCGGGCTGCTCAGCGATGATCTGATGAACCGCATCATCATCGCCACCACCGCCGCTTCCGATGCCCGAATGGGCGGCGCGAATTTACCGGCCATGAGCAATTCCGGCTCAGGCAATCAGGGCATCACCGCCACTATGCCGGTGGTTGTAGTCGCACAGCATTTGCAGGCTGATCGCCGGCGTCTAATCCGCGCGCTGTTTCTCTCTCATTTAATGGCGATTTATATTCACAGCAAACTGCCCAAACTGTCCGCTTTATGCGCGGCAACCACGGCGGCAATGGGCAGCTGTGCGGGGATCGCCTGGTTATTAAGTGGCAAATTCGAGACGATCAGCATGGCCATAAGCAGTATGATCGGCGATATCAGCGGGATCATCTGCGACGGTGCGGCAAACGGCTGTGCGATGAAAGTGTCCACCAGCGTGACCTCAGGCTATAAAGCGGTGCTAATGGCGCTGGATAACATACAGGTCACCGGTGATGAAGGGATCGTCGAACACAGTATCGACCGGTCCATCAACAATCTGTGCGATATCGCCTCGCGCAGCATGCAATATACCGATCGTCAGGTGATTGAAATTATGGTCAATAAACCGGCGGCCTGAGCGCAATCTCTACCGTTTACGTCAGGCAAAAAATAAGCGGCGATTAAGATCGCCGCTTTCTCTAACAATCATACCGATTAGGCATAAACCGGCAGGCGTTTACAGATTTCCAGCACTTTAGCTTTGGTAGAAAGCACCACGGCTTCATGGTTGTCTTTACCCAGACTGTCCAGCACGTCGCACATCCAGCCCGCCAGTGCTTTGGCGTCCTCTTGTTTGAAACCGCGACGGGTAATCGACGGCGTACCCACACGAATACCGGAAGTAATAAACGGTTTTTGCGGGTCATTCGGCACGGAGTTTTTATTCACCGTAATATTCGCCGCACCTAATGCCGCATCCGCCGCTTTACCGGTCAATCCCTGTTTGATAAAGCTGACTAAGAACAGGTGATTTTGCGTGCCGTTGGACACCACCTCAAAACCGCGCTGTTTGAAGACTTCGACCATCGCCTGCGCATTTTTTACTACCTGCGCCTGATAAGCTTTGAATTCCGGTTCCAGCGCTTCTTTAAAACATACCGCTTTCGCCGCAATCACATGCATTAACGGCCCGCCCTGACCGGCTGGGAACACCGCACTTTGCAGTTTTTTATACATTTCCTGATCGCCGCTGGCAGAAAGAATCAGACCGCCGCGCGGGCCGGCTAAGGTTTTATGCGTGGTGGTGGTTACCACATGGGCGTGCGGCACCGGGCTCGGATAAACGCCGGCTGCGATCAACCCGGCCACATGAGCCATATCCACGAACAGATAAGCGCCCACTTCATCGGCAATTTCACGCATTTTCGCCCAATCCACCACTTGGGAATAAGCGGAGAAACCGCCGACAATCATTTTCGGTTTTACTTCCTGTGCCTGTTTACGCAAAGCATCGTAATCGATCAGCCCTTCTGCGGTAATGCCGTATTGTTCCGCATGATAAATCTTACCGGAGAAACTGACCGACGCGCCGTGCGTTAAATGACCGCCATGCGCCAGACTCATGCCTAAAATGGTATCGCCCGGATTCAGCAACGCCATATACACCGCCGCATTCGCCTGCGAACCGGAATGCGGCTGTACATTGGCATAATCTGCGCCGAACAGCTCTTTGGCGCGGTCAATAGCCAGTTGCTCAACAATATCCACATATTCGCAGCCGCCGTAATAGCGTTTACCCGGATAACCTTCCGCATATTTATTGGTTAATTGCGAACCTTGCGCCTGCATAACGCGCGGGCTGGCATAGTTTTCGGAAGCAATCAGTTCGATATGCTCTTCCTGACGGCGATCTTCATCTTGAATCGCTTCCCATAATACGGGATCATAATCGGCAATATTCATACTTCTTTTTAACATGGGGGTGTCCTCATTATTCACGTTGGTTGAAATTTATTGTACGCTATTTTTACAAAAATTTTATTGGGATTTTTTCATTATCTTTATGAAAATAATTCATTTACTCTAAAAAATAACGGCTACTTGCAAACAATATTTGCTAATAGACCTACTTTTTCATTGATATTGGCATCGGCTATTTTCTGCCAATGTTTTTCCACATAATCTTTCATTTCTGCTTGCAGTTTTTTATCTTGGCCTGTTAATTTTTGCTCATAATCCACTGCACTTAATGCTTTTTTATGATTTAGCTGCACACGGATAAAACTGGTATAAAAATCGGTAAAGCTATTTTGTGGATAATAATTAGTTGCCATTTCTAACTGTACACCAGCCTTTTCTTTAAAATCTTGGCAAATACCATTTTTAGCACGATAACGCACAATACCTAAACGTTGTTTACCAAATTCATAAAAATCAAATTGCTTCGCTTTGGCAAGGGCTTTAATATGTTCCGGAATATGTGGATTAAGAGAATTATTCGGTACTAAAAAATCCGAAATAAATATTACTGCCATCGGAACATTATTAGCGTCAAACAAGCCATAAATTTTTCCTAGCGTTTCATGAGAAGTCAACTCACCAAATCTTGTTTTACGAATTGCGACACCTTGTTGCTCTTTTACATCAGGAATACTTTCTTTACCATCTTTTAGTACAATAATATTACTAAAAGCAATATGTTGTAATTTTCCCTCTAAATCGAAATAAGGTCGCCAATGATATGTATTATCGTGATTAACCGAACAAGCAGATAATAATGCCGCACAACATCCAACTAGAACAAGTGTTTTCATAATAAAAACCTTAATTTATCAAAATAGTGCAAAAATCAACCGCACTTTTAAAAGTGCGGTCTGAATTTTAAGCGTTTTTTTCTCTTGCTACGGCACGATAGCCAATATCGCGACGATAAAAACGCCCTGTCCATTGGATTTGTTCGGCAAGTTTTAAGGCTTTTTGTTGCGCATCAAATACGCTATCGCCTAAGGCGGTGGCGCAAAGTACCCGTCCGCCGTTGGTAACGAGTTTACCGTTTTCCTCGGCGACACCGGCAAGAAAGACTTTTTCGTCCGCCGCCGCTTGTGCGGGCAAACCGTGAATGTCATCGCCTTTGCGATAATCGCCCGGATACCCTTCCGCAGCCAGCACGATGCCCAGCGCCGCCCGGCTGTCCCATTCGGAGGTGATCTGATCCAACTTCCCGCGGCAGGCTTGCAGGCAAAGCGCCACCAAATCCGATTTCATCCGCAGCATAATCGGCTGCGTTTCCGGATCGCCGAAACGGCAATTAAATTCGATCACTTTCGGCTGCCCCTGTTTGTCAATCATCAAACCGGCATACAAAAACCCTTTATACCGATTATTTTCGCTCGCCATGCCGCGCACGGTCGGATAAATAATCTGTTCCATCACCCGCTGATGAATTTCTGGCGTCACCACCGGCGCCGGCGAATACGCGCCCATACCGCCGGTGTTCAGCCCCTGATCCTGCTCGCCGACCCGTTTGTGATCCTGACTGGTGGCCATCGGTTCCACGTGTTCACCGTCCACCATCACGATAAAACTGGCCTCTTCACCGTCCAGAAATTCCTCGATCACCACGCGATGCCCGGCCTCGCCGAAGGCATTACCCGCCAGCATATCGCGCACCGCATTTTCCGCTTCCTGTAGCGTCATCGCCACAATCACGCCTTTGCCGGCAGCCAGGCCGTCCGCTTTAATCACAATCGGCGCGCCTTTTTCACGCAAATAAGCCAGCGCCGGTTCAATCGCCGTGAAGTTGCGGTACTCGGCGGTAGGAATATGATGCCGCGCCAGAAAATCTTTGGTAAAGGCTTTGGAACCTTCCAATTGCGCCGCTGCCTGACGCGGGCCGAAAATGGTCAGCCCCGCATTTTCAAACGCATCGACAATGCCGATAACCAAAGGCGCTTCCGGGCCGACAATGGTCAGCCCGATGGCATTATCCTGCGCAAATTTCACCAGCGCAGGCACATCCGTTGCGGAAATCGCCACATTTTGCACCGCACTTTCACGCGCGCTACCGGGGTTGCCCGGCGCCACAAAAACCTTGTCAGCCAGCGGCGATTGCGCCGCTTTCCAGGCCAGCGCATGTTCGCGCCCGCCGTTGCCGATAATCAGAATATTCATTTATTTTCCTTTTTATTCCTCAAGCGTATTGCCTACGCCCTTAACATCCGTCTGCTCGGGACTACCTGCCCCGCCGCGTTATTTTTAGTGTCTGAAATGGCGCATTTTTGTCAATACCATCACCATATTATGCTCGTTTGCCGCGTCGATCACTTCCTGATCGCGCATTGAGCCGCCCGGATGGATTACACATTCGATCCCCGCTTTAGCCGCCGCATCAATACCGTCGCGGAACGGGAAGAACGCATCGGAAGCCATCACGCAGCCTTTGACTTCCAACCCTTCGTCCTGCGCCTTAATGGCGGCGATTTTGGCGGAATATACCCGGCTCATCTGCCCGGCGCCGATGCCGACGGTTTGCTTGTCTTTGGCATACACAATGGCGTTGGATTTCACGAATTTCGCCACTTTCCAGCAAAACAGCAGATCGCTTAATTCTTTTTGCGTCGGCTGGCGTTTGCTTACCACTTGCAGATCATCAATACCGACCATCGCCAGATCGGCTTCCTGCACCAACAGGCCGCCGTTGACCCGTTTAAAGTCCAAACGCGACTGCGCGCCGTCCCACTGGCCGCATGCCAGCACCCGCACATTTTTCTTTTTCGCCGTTATATCAAGGGCTTCGGCAGAAACCGCCGGCGCAATAATCACTTCCACAAACTGACGTTCAATAATAGCCTGCGCCGTTTTGCCGTCCAGTTCGCGGTTAAAGGCGATAATGCCGCCGAAAGCCGAGGTCGGATCGGTCTGATAAGCGCGCTGATAAGCCTCCAGAATATCCGCTCCCAGCGCCACGCCGCACGGATTGGCGTGCTTGACGATAACACAGGCGGGCTGCTCAAAGGATTTCACACATTCAAGAGCGGCGTCGGTATCGGCGATATTGTTATACGACAGCGCTTTGCCCTGTAACTGACGGGCGGTGGAAACACTCGCTTCTTTAACGTGATTTTCGACATAAAACGCCGCGTTTTGATGGCCGTTTTCGCCGTAACGCATGGTTTGTTTGCGCACGAAATTTAAGTTTAAAGTCCGCGGAAACTGACCGCACTTCGCTTCAGCCTCGTCTTCTTCCGCGGCAAAATACGGTTTGACCAACTGCCCGAAATAGTTAGCAATCATGCTGTCGTATTGCGCCGTATGTTCAAAGGCTTTAATCGCCAAGTCGAACCGGGTTTCAAAAGTCAGGCTGTTGTGGTGACGATCCATTTCCGCCAGAATGGCATCAAAATCACCGTTATTGACCACAATCGCCACATCTTTATGATTTTTAGCCGCGGATCGCACCATCGTCGGCCCGCCGATGTCGATATTTTCCACCGCCTCTTCCAGCGTGCAGCCCGCTTTTGCCACCGTTTGGGCAAAGGGGTACAGGTTCACCACCACCATATCAATCGGTTCGATATGATGTTCACGCATGATTTGATCGTCCGTACCGCGCCGTCCTAAAATGCCGCCGTGGACTTTCGGATGCAGGGTTTTGACCCGGCCGTCCATCATTTCCGGAAAACCGGTATAATCCGACACTTCCGTTACCGGCAAGCCGTTGTCGGCTAATAATTTTGCCGTGCCGCCGGTGGAAAGCAGTTTCACGCCGCGCTGCACAAGACCTTGCGCAAAGCCGACGATACCTGTTTTATCCGAAACGCTTAATAATGCCTGACGAATGGGGCGATGTGATTGCATTGAAAAATTTCCTTTTTAAATTGATAACTAACCAGAAACAAAAAACCGGGGCATTATAACGCAAACGGTTGCGTTTATGTAGGGTCTGCGCGCAATTTGACATAAAAAAACCCGCATTACGCGGGTTGATTGAAACGCTATTTTCAGCGGCGGTATTATTTCTGCGCGCGCTTGTTATCCAAGGCAAAGGCGCCGGCACCGGAAAAGACAAAAGATAAAAAGACCAGCGCATATAATGCCGCCAGTTCGCCCTGATTAACCAACGGCAGCAGCAGATTATCCGCCGAGGCGTGAATAAAGAAATAAGCATACGCCATTTGACCGGACAGAATAAACGCCGCCGGGCGGGTAAACAGGCCTAAAATAAATAACACACCGCCGACAATTTCAATAACTCCGCCGATGCCGTACAGCGAAAACAACGGCACGCCACCGTTGCCGCCGGTCATGGAAAGCGGAAATTCAAATAATTTCGCCGTGCCGTGCAGTAAAAACATATAACCGGCGATAATGCGTAATAACGCCAGAAAATAGGGGCTGTATTTGTTTAATGAATTCATAAAGTATTCCTTTGCTAAATAACCGAAAATCCCTGTTATCCGTTAACAGGTCCGAGGACTTCAGATCATAACGGAATCCGGCGGATGCCACAACCGCCGGACAAAGAAAAGGACTTTTTCATTTCAGTTAAGAATAAAAACTACTGCCCGATATTTTTCAATAATTGGTTAAAGAACGGTTGCGCCGGCATAAATCCGGTAATCCGGGAATTGGCGATTTCCTCCCCCTGAGCATTAAAAAACAGAATGGTCGGTAAGCCGATCACCTTCAATTTTTCCGTTAATTCCGTATTTTGCGGGCTGTTTTTGGTCATATCCACCTGTAACAGCAGCACGTTTTCAAACGCTGTTCGTACCTGAGGATCAGTGAAGGTATATTGTTCAAATTCCTTGCAGGCCACACACCAATCGGCGTACAGATCAAGCATCGCAACGGTTTTCGGATTGCTGTGCAAAGCCTGCTGCAATTCGGCATAACTGCTAATTCGCCGGAAGTTTACCGCCTGAGAAACGGCGGAATGTTGCACCGCACTTTCCTGCCCGTGCGGTACGGCGCCCCATGCCCAATCCTGTAGCGGCTTGGCGAAAATCAGAGCGCCGATAAGCCAGACGATGCGCAACACCAAACCGACTCCGTGATTTTTCATTTGCAATGCCAGCCACAGGAAAAAGACCAGTCCCCACAGCGCCCATAAACGGCTCGCCCAGTTATCCGGCAGCAAACGGGACAGCAGAAAAACCGGCAATGCCAGCATCACAAAGCCGAACGCCTGTTTGACTTTTACCATCCATGCGCCGGATTGTGGCAAAATCCGATTGCCGAACACCGTAATCAGCATTAACGGCAGCCCCATGCCTAACGCCAGCAAATACAGAGTCAGAGCGCCGGTGAGCAAATCCCCGCTTTGCGCGACATACAGCAAAGCCCCCGACAGAGGCGCAGACGTACAGGGCGAGGCGACAAGGCCTGCGATCATCCCCATCACAAAAACGCCGCCGAACGCACCGCGCTTTTGCTGCTGACTGAGCAAAGTCAGACGGGTTTGCAGCGAACTCGGCAACTGCAAGGTGAACAGCCCGAACATCGACAGCGCCAGCAGCACAAAAATCACCGACAGCCCTATCAAAACCGGCGGGCTTTGTAAGGCAATCTGAAACGGCAGACCAATCGCCGCCACCGCAAGGCCGAGCAAGGTGTAAGTCAGCGCCATGCCCTGCACATAAGCAAAACTCAGCCCCAGCGCGCGGGCCGTATTCGGACGCTGTTTACCGCCGCCAATCACAATCGCCGACAACAGCGGCAACATCGGCAGAACGCAAGGCGTAAACGCCAGCCCGATGCCGAGCAAAAAGAACCCGAACACCGCATAACGGCTCTCAAACAGCCTTTCCGCCAGTCTGTCCTGCTCGCTTAACGACGCCGAAAGTGCGGTGCTTTTTGGCGCTGAAATTCCACCCTCCGCCTGCGCGCCTTGGTTATCGGCAACGGTATGCAAGGCAATTTCCCGGCTTTCCGGCGGATAACAAAAACCGTCGGTGCAACCCTGATAGGTCACCCGCAGCCATTCGCTACGGCGCTCCTGCGGTAACGGCACCTTTAAGGTCAGCGCATGACGATAAATATCCGTGTCGACGAAAAACTCGTCATGATGTCTTTCCGACGGCGGAAAATCGATCTCCTCGATGTTGCCTTGTTGATCTTCAATCAGAATTTCTTTTTTATACAGATAATAGCCGTCCGCGATTTTCCATTGCAATGCCACGGAATCCGCGTTTTGCTCGAACACAAAGCGAAAGGCTTCATCGGCTTTTAAAAAGGAGGATTTGGCGCCGAACAGCCCCGCCTGCGCGCAAAGTGCGGTGAAAATCAGGGTTAAAATTAGAATATATTTTTTCATAGCTAAACATAATCATTATCAATTGACATACCCGACGGGATTTTAACACAATCGGCCGCAAAGACAGGAAAAAAATCAGCGCGGCAAAACAAACTTACTTTATCTAAAAAAATAAGTTTGATAATTGTTCTTATTTGTTGTAGTATGCTCGGACATAGTTATTTTTCAATAAAAAATAAGAAGGTTTTAAATTATGAAAAAAGGTATTCATCCGGAAAATTACCGTACCGTATTATTTTATGACAGCAATGCCAAACAAGGATTCCTGATTCGTTCCTGCGCGCGTACCAGCACGACCATGAAATGGGAAGACGGCAAAGAATATCCGCTGTTTATGTGCGATACCTCCTCCGCCTCTCACCCGTTTTATACCGGTAAGACCAGACAAATCGCCAATGAAGGCCGCGCCAGCGAGTTTGCTAACCGTTACGGCCGGTTCGGCGCCTTAAAATCCAAATAAGGCGGTCGGCATGCAGGTATTATCATCGTTAAAAAGCGCCAAAACCCGCCATCCGGGTTGTAAAATCGTGCGTCGTCACGGCGTGGTTTATGTTATTTGCAAAGAAAACCCGCGTTTTAAAGCTCGTCAGGGCGGTAAGAAAAAAAGATAGTTTTTATTTTGGTATCACTCCTCAACATTTCTCCCTCCTTTCGCGGAGGGAGTTTTTTTGCTTTAAAAATCAATATCCATGATATAGATCATAAAATCAAAAGTTAATTAAATAATTTCAATATTTCCCGCTTGTTACAATAATGTTGCAATTATACAATTACGAATTTAAAATACCCGAGGTTAATCATCCGGTTAAATTAGTTAAACGGACACAGAACGTCCGCGAGGAAGGAATACGATAATGGTTACTCCACAGATTTTAATTGTTGAAGATGAAGCAATTACCAGAAATACGTTAAAAAGCATCTTTGAAGCGGAAGGATACGACGTATTCGAGGCCTGCGACGGCACGCAAATGCACAAAATCCTTTCCGCACAGGAAGTGAACCTTGTGATTATGGACATCAATTTGCCGGGCAAGAACGGGTTGATGCTTGCCCGCGAACTGCGCGAAAACACCGATACGGCGTTGATGTTTTTAACCGGCAGAGACAATGAAGTGGATAAAATTTTAGGGCTGGAAATCGGTGCCGACGATTATATTACCAAGCCGTTTAACCCGCGCGAGCTGACGATCCGCGCCAGAAATCTGCTGCAGCGCACCATGCAGGAACATCACAAAACCGCCAATCAACATATTGAGCAATACCGTTTTAACGGCTGGACGCTGGATCTCAACAGCCGCTCACTGATTAATCCGGAAGGCGAAGAATATAAACTGCCGCGCAGCGAATTCCGCGCAATGCTGCATTTCTGTGAAAATCCGGGCAAAATTCAAACCCGCGAAGAATTATTAAGAAAAATGACCGGCCGCGAACTCAAACCGCAGGACAGAACCGTGGATGTCACCATTCGTCGCATCCGTAAACATTTCGAAGATCATCCCGATACGCCGGAAATCATCGCCACCATTCACGGCGAAGGCTACCGTTTCTGCGGCGATATTGAAGACTAAGATCAAATCCGGAGCAATCAAAACTAAAAAAGTGCGGTGAAATTCACCGCACTTTTCGTTTTTTCCGGTATTATGTAGCAGTTGCACAAAGCCTAAAATCAAATCTAACCGCAATAAAAATGCCTTTAACCGATTAACGTTAAAGACATTTTAGTTTAATAAGCTAAATCTAACAAGGTGTGTTTATTCGAATGGAATGCTACCTTCTAGCAGTAATTCAAGTTCTTCATCGGTAAATGTGATGGGCGTTGGTTTTCGTCTTGCTTTCTCATTTTCTAAGAGAATTTCTTCCATTATTCGGGGAAAGACTTTCTCTGATCGTAACACATAATCTGATTGAGTGAGTAAATCTCTTACACTCATTGGACAACGCAAACGAGTGGTATCTTCTGCAAAACTCACTTCCATTTTAGGTCTTTTATTTTCTTCACTTTCATCGTCATCAAGGTTAATGAGTATATCAAAGACAGCTAATACGACTTGATTATCTGCGATTTCGTATGCACCATAAATTGTAAACAAACTATATAGCGGACGATCTATTTGTTTGGCGATACTACGCAAGGATTTATACAAAGAAAAGAAACTGAAATCAAAGGTGGATTCTGAATAAATGGTTGCTAATCCTTTCATAAATTCCTTAAAATCTTCATAGGACATTTTACGTAAATCAACGTTAAGTGATGTATCTATCATAGTTTTTCCCTTATTAATGAGTGAAATTTTCCCAATAGGTAATATGCTCATTTTTCATCTTTCCCCATAGGCTAATATAGGGAAAGAGTGCCAATGTCGGCATTGTCAAAATCGTATTTGCATCGGGGATAGGGGTTTTTAAGTAACCAAACCGATAAATTACCCCTGCGATAAGCGTGATGAACTCAAGCAGCATTACCCAGCCATTGCCTATCGCAATAGCATAATACATTGGTCTATCTTGATAATTCACCATCAAGTAATGGCTTATTGTGATGATAATTACCAACAACATTAAATAATAGAAAAAGCGTAGCCTTTTTACACGTTGATAGAAGATATTTAAGGTAAGAATGTAGATTAAAATAAACGTTTGCATTATGCCACCAATGAATAGTAAAAATCATTTGAAGCGTGTAGGCTTGCTAAACCAAACTTCGCTTCTGCTTTTTTATTGCCTTGCCAGTACCCAATAAAATCTCGTGATGGCAAGGTGTTTAAGCAACATTTTAGTAATTGCTCAAATTTCTCTTTTACGCTTTTTCGGCGATTATCTTCACGCCACGCTATTTCATTTGCATAGAAAATCAGATATTTATTGTTCATCTTGTGATAGATACCTGTAATTGCTCGCCGTAGTCTTGCGAAAAAGGACTCGGCAAGATTATTCGTTATACCATCAATCGAACAATACTCTTGCGAATGATTGACTCGCCATAAATCATAATGAAAAGCGAGATTGTCATAAGCAGGGTTTTCATCAGCGTGAATCGTGCTGTTTGGCTTGACTAAGCGTTGTGTTAAATCAAGTATATCTTGCGTGTTTTCTTCCTTAACTAAAGCGACAATACTTCTATCAGCCCCTTTCATCGCATCTTGATTAGCCGCACGTTGGCGAAATACCAATACACAAGACTTATCCGCTCGCTGGTAGCGTTTCTTCCGTCTGTCAATACGCTTATGGCGAAAGTTTTTAGGGCGAATATAATAGTTCGTGTAAGCTCCATCAATGTGAACTTCGCCATTCAGCGGTGTTAAATCTTTGACTTTATCAAGGGACTCACGGAATTTATGCAAGAGTACCCACGCTGTTTTATATTGCACATTGAGCTTATGTGATAACGTAATGGCAGATAGTCCTTTGCTTTCAGTCGAAAAATAGAAAATTGCCAGTACAATTTTACGCAAAGAAAGTTTTGCACCTTGAAAAATTGTGCCTGCCGTAATTGAAAAACGATGCTGGCAATGTTTGCATTGCCATTGCTGACGAGTAGAAATGAAATAGGCGTGGTGGCGAGTATGGCAATGCGGACAAATAACATTGTTTATTTCATCTACATTACCCCACCGAGCTTGTTTTAATAGCTGAAAAATCTCGGCTTCAGACAAACTCGCCAAGCTATCTACAGATAGCTGGCGTGCTGCCGCTGATAACCGAAAATGTTGTGCCATAGAAACAAAAATCCCTTCATTAAAACTCTGAAACTTCTAAAGCCTTTTTGGGCTTAAAAGCAAAGTCATAATGAAGGGACTATTCTCTGTGGGCAAAAAGATATTATTTTATAGGGCGTTTGTCAAGCACTTTCTTTTGTCAAGTCTTTTTTGAGATTTTTTGTGTTTTTGAATATAGTCAGTTCCCAAAAGCTCTAAGCTCTGTCAAGAGAAATTTTTTGATGCGTTTGATTGCTGATATTTTAAACGCCTTGAGTGGTTGTTTTAAGTATTCCTTGTGTGTACAGGCACTCAAAGCTAAACGCTAGACACAAAAAAATCGCCCACCTGAATTTTCAGGTCGGCTCAAAGCATTTTGCCTTGAATACCGTACTGCCACAAGGAATTTGTGGACTTTATAAAAGCCGAAATAGAATCTTAATAAAAGTTTCCTAGTATTACTTCAGGAAAAAATAAATACTCTCCAAAGTCATAGTAGTTTTGAATTTCTTTTAGTTACCTAAAGATCGTTCTAATATACCTGTTAATATCATTAAGACACCCCTAAAATCATTTTCTCTATATTAGCTTTAGTTTTTATTAGCTCATTATTAGCAGCAATTTGTAAATCGCTAGCAGTTTGACGAGTTTGACGGATATGGTTAATAATTTTTTTCTGCGTTACTAAAGGGGGAATAGGAATTTCTAACTGCTCCAAATCACTAGCATAAACGTGCGGTTGCCCAGCTCCCTTTTGTAATAGGTAAATTTCTTGCTGTTTTAGTTTTAATATTTCAGCTAAAAACTCCGTTAAAATACTATCTTCATTTTGAGAAAAGATCATTGTGCAGTCAGATGCAAAAATCGGATAATCGTGATACCACACATAGCCTGAATATGCACCGCTAGCACTTACGGTAATCACATTGCCGTTATGGTTAGCAATATGGTGGTTATAGGGGCTAGTCTGACCACCTGCGATCACAGGATAATCTCCATCAATCACTTCATCAGACGTAATACTTTGTCCTTTTTGTAAAATAGCTAATTTATTCAATGACTCATTTTTGTATTTGCCACCTTGAATACGGTAATGTTTATTAAACTGACTTTGTGCATCAAATTGCCCGCTCGATATTTCTCTCATCTGTACTGTAAAAATACGATTTTCTAAACTGTTATCAGTCTGTGGTAATTCAATCTGTAATTCATTTAGCAAATAATCGTTAATACTATTTAATAGGGTTTGGGCTTGTTTATCCATTGTTGATTTAGTCAAAACAGATTTTTTCATTAACGCTATAATACTTTCTTGTTTTTGAAGGTTTGGAATTTTAGGAATTTTCAATGATAAAATTTTATCCAGCCCTAATTTAGGAATAGTTGTTTGGATACTAGAAACAGAAATTTGCTGTTGCACAAAATCGCTTTTAAGCATCAAGTCCAAATATTCAGGAGATAATTTAGAGCGATCTTTTATCGATAGTTTAGCACAATTTTCTGTAAGAATAATTTTTTTATCCTTCGGGAAATTATCTACAATTTGAACTTTTCCAATTGTTCCCGCAATAGAGATAATTAATTCATTTTCAAATAGTTCATATCTTCTTAGGGTTAAATAATTTTTTTCTGAAATAAATTTGCAGTTATCAAAACAAGCTGTTTGATATTCAGTCATATCGCTTACTCTAAAGTACAAATAATCTGTATTTGTTTCAGAATAATTTTCACCTTGCGGTAATCTTTTTCCACCTTGTACACGAATTAAGCTAGATAATTTAATGGTATCAATATCGTTACGATTGTATTGATAAAATCCTGTATCTAATCGTCCTTCTAATTCCCTTGACTGCACCAAGAACATTTGCCCATACGTTAAAGCAGACTGAAAATTAAAACTCGCCATTGTTCACTCCTTCAATAAAACGTGCCAATTCTGAACTAATGGTATCCAGTTCATTGATAGCAGTATCTTTTCCTGTTGCGTCATAACCAATATGTTCAGCGATTGCCATAAATATCGGATAATCAGGCAATTGGGTACGTTTTTGGGCTAGATAATTCTCCAGCATAGCTTCTTTAAGCTCAGTGATTTTTTCTCCGTATTCGCTGTTAATATCATTTTTCCATTCTTTGTAAGCGGCTGTTTCTTTAAAGGCTTTTAAATCGCCTTCAAAATTAGCACCTGTGGCATTTTTTAAGATAGTTTTTTTCTCACTGTCCAATGCTTTTAAAGTGGATTCAAAATTGTGAGCATTTTTGACTGCATTTTGAATATCTTTTTTCAGATTACTGATACGGTCGGTTTCGCTTGGCTCGTATTTACGCAAAAATAGTACGCTACTTTTTACGCCTGCTCCTGTAGCTTTAAAAGCGGTTTGCGGTAAGCTGACTACTGCGATAATGCGGAATTTTTCTTCAATGCTGTCACGCACATATTGCAAACTGCTGTTCGTTAAGATACCGTCTGGAATGACAATCGCTAAATAGCCGTTTGGTTTTAAAAAATTATGGCATTGCTCAATAAATAATATTTCGGTTGCTTGGCTATCTCGATTTTGTACTCCGCTATTTTTAATATCCAGCCAAGAAATATCTTTTAAGCCAAAGCCATAATTAGACAAATAAGCCTTTTCGGTTTGCTTGACTGTACTTCCAAACGGTGGATTGGTAATGATAAAATCAAAGTGATTGTATTTAAAGCCTATATTATTGCTTTGATTCTGTAGCTCAATATCGCTTAATAAGCCGTCGGCAGAAATAACATTGGTATGCCCATCATCGTGAATAATCATATTCATTTTGGCAGCACGGCTAATTTGTTCATTGATTTCAATACCATAAAGTTTTTTCTCAGCAAAATCATGCCAGTGGCGGAAATGCTCGGTACTATGTTGCGGATAGTATTCATCAGCTTCACGACGAACTTTATCCAAAGCGTGCAACAAGAAACCACCACTGCCACAACTGGTATCCAGTACGAAGCTGTCGTGGGTAATTGGTAACACATCAACTATAAATTTCACAATACGGCGTGGGGTAAAATACTGTCCGAAACTACCACGGAAAAACGAATCCATAAAGGTTTCAAAGGCTCGTCCTTTGCTATCTAGGTCAGTTTTACTTAGATTAACATCTTGCAGATAGCCGACAATAGTACGCACCCGTTCAGGTGATAAGCGAATGCTGTCTTTAAAAACTTCAGGGTCTTTGGTTCGCCCTTCTGCATAAAGTTTGGTAATGCGGTCAAACAAGGCTTGATTGTTTTTCTTTATGCCGTCTTCATTTTTCTCATCAAAATCTAACATAATTTGAAAATCGTAAGGCGTTCCATCTTTACGCAGTTTACGTTCGTCCCAAATTTTGCAGAAAATGAGTTTATCCAATTCATCAAAAGCTTCTGATGGATTAAGCTGACCACCAGCCCATAATGCGTTGTGTGCTTGCTTGAAACGGCGGGTTAAATCTGCTTCATCGACAATCTGTAAATCAAAAAACTTTTGTTTACCTTTCTCAGATAACAGATTTGCTCCTTTGGCAAATTTATAACTGGCGAGCTTATCCACACCGAATGGTGGAATATCAGGCAGAGTAGTGCGGCTATTTTTGCTTTTATCTACAGAAAAATATTCGTTTTTTATAGATGATGTTACCCATACGAATTTGACATTATTCGGTAGGGCGTAGGCATAAGAATAGGCTTGATTGACTGCCTGAATAAATTCTGCTTCTGATACTTCAGCTTGTTTGCACTCCACCAAAATATGTGGCTGTTGGCATTCGACATCACGATAAACTACGATATCGGCTTCTTTGGTGCTCGAACCCATTGTTACCGAAACAAAATTACGAATTTGTTCTTTCGGATAACCATATTGCAAAATCAGACGGCAATAAATTTCTGCCTGTACCTGTTCTTCAGGATTGGTAAAATTACGAGAACGCTTTTCGAACAGATATTCGATGCGGTTTTCAGATGAAATAGAAATCAGTTTGTGCTTTATGCCAAGGGCGATAAACTCATTGATTGATTGATTGATTGATTGATTGATTGATTGATTGATTGATTGATTGATTGATTGATTGATTCATTTTTCGATCTTTAAATTAGTTTGTCTAGTATAACTTATAGTTTGTCTGAAATTTCTTTGAAAGAAATTGCAAAGGCTTCTTTAAGGTTATCAGGCATCGTGCGATAGTCCGCAATCAGTTTTTCTTCTTGTGCTGAAATGTTATTTTCCTGCGTTGCTGCTTGAAACATTGCTCCATTTCCTGTAAGCAACCAAGTTATACTGATTTTAAGCCCCTTATGAATTTTTACTAAGGCATCTACATTCGGATCACGCCCTTCATTTAAGTAATTCATTGCGGAGCGATACGAAATTCCCGTCACATTTGAAAATTCCGTTATCGTCATATTTTTGACTTCAAGCACCTGCTTTAATCGTTTCGATATGCACATTATTTCACATTCCTATTGAAAAAAGTGAATGATTGTGATATATTATGCACAATCAATATGAATAATGTTTCATATTCTAATTTATTCAAGGTGTGATCTCAATACTATGACACAACATTTTCTTCTTTCCAGCAAAGCTCGCTCGCTTTCATCTATCAAGATAGCTCGTCTATCTGATGATGAAGCATTTAGCTTATTGTGCGAGCTACGCTGGGGAAGTAAAGAAGTGGTGGTTTGCCCTAAATGCGGTGTTCGGCATAAAGCCTATTTTATCTCTACTCGTAAACAATGGCGTTGCAAGCATTGTAAACACACATTTAGCATTACATCAGGCACAATTTTTGCAAACCGTAAAAAACCATTGCAAACCTACCTTTATATCATCGCTAAATTTGTCAATGCGACTAAAGGTATTTCATCACTACAACTTGCTCGTGATGCTGATGTGAACTATCGTACAGCATTTGTTCTATCTCATAAAGTGCGTAAATCTCTCTTAACACATCGAGATTTACAGCCTTTATCAGGTGAAATTGATATGGACGGTACTTACGTTCACCCTGTGCCACGCAAAAAGAATAAAGCATCTGACCGCTTGGATTATCGTTTGAAAGAAAATCAAAATCCTGATAAACGTTGTGTAATGGTAGCTAGAGAGCATTATTCTGCGATTGAAAAGGGAGCGAATAAGCTAAATCGTGGTGCGAAACGCTCACACGTCTTTGTTACCCTTTTGGAAACACAATCTGTTGTTAATGCTTTTGCTAATGCCTATATTGAGAAAAAGAGTCGTATTAATACTGACGAAAGTAATGCTTACGGTGAATTATTGCTGGATTATGATTTATTCACCGTCAATCACAAAAAAGAATATCGTAGTGATTTAGGTGTAACCAACAATCAGGCAGAAAGTTTCTTTAGTCGTTTCAAACGAATGTACTACGGACAAACCCATAAAATGAGTAATACCTATTTACTCAATTATGCTAATGAAGTGGCTTACCGTGAAGATCATCGTAGAAAATCGAATGGTTGGCAGTTCAAAGATGTGTTAAGCAAATGTCTAAACACCACGAATGAAAATAATGAATGGTGTAGCTATTGGCAACGAAAAATTGTTTATCAAGAAGTGATTTGGCAATAGGGAATGATAATGGCTTATAAACTCGAGCAAAAACTCAAAGCCCTTGCTTTTGAACGTAAACAGGTGTTAGATCATTTAGCATTATTAGATGTAAAGATTGCTACCGTTCAAAAAGCCATTGATTTAATGAAGGCGGAAGAAGATATTGCACGTTATAACACGGAAAATTTCATTTATCGCCGTAGATATAAATTATTTAAAGGGAAAATTCGAAAATACCTTATTCAGATAATGCGTAATGAGCCAAATAAAGCCTTTACGATTACCGAGCTTACCCAACGGATTTTTGATATTGAACAGACACAAGGTATTCCATCGGAAAAACATTTAGATTCCGTGCGTAAGCAGTTAAATACATTTCATCAACGTGATTGGATTATAAGAACACAAATCAGCCGTAGAGAAGTCTATTGGCAATGGAAAATCCATTGATATAAAATCAGATTTTAACGATAATTCAAATATAACTGGTTAATTATTAGGATAAATTATGCTACGCATTCCCCCGACACAAATCAATCGTTATGTTAGCAGCATTGTGGCATTAAACGTTCATAGCCCCAATGGAACAGGCGATTGGCATAGTGCAGCAGCATTAAATGATGATGCCTATCCGCAAGATTTTTATATTTATGGCTTTGGTCAAAAACGAAATACTCATCACCTTTTGGGCGATATTGGGATTATTGACGGCACAAAAAGGCTCAATGATATGGGATATTTCCCTGAAAACAGCCCTGTTTGGCTTGCCGACCACCCAAGAGCTTGTGTCGATTATCTTTATACAGCTGTGTTGCAAACAGGCTCTATTGGGCGTGTTATTTTAGATGATTGGTTTCCCAGCGATGAAGATAAACAATCGGTCTATCAATTACTCGACCAAATTGAACCGCACTTAACGAAACAAGAAAGGGAAAATTTACAATTATGGAAACGCAAAAACCCAATAATGTAATGCTCACAGAACGTGATAAACATCACGAACGGTTGATGGTAAATATCCTAAAAAATCTTTCCGATACGCCTTTGGTATTGAAAGGCGGCACAGCACTTTATCTCGGCTATGGCTTAAACCGTTTTTCCGAAGATTTGGACTTCGATTCAGGTAAGAAACTGAATTTGCTCAATAAAATCAAAGCATCTGCTCCGCACGGCATTGTGATTGATGATATTAATGTGAAAAAAGATACCGATACCGTCAGTCGCTATATTGTGAATTATCATATTCGTGATACAGGTATCAAAGATGCCCTAAAAATGGAAATTTCTTACCGAACACCAGCGTCAGATGAGCAAATTACGGTTAAAGATAGCATTCGTTTTTCATCGGTGGAACGCATTATTGATAACAAACTGCACGCTGCCTATGATGGTAATAACACTCGAACAAAAGGGCGTGATTTATTTGACTTACATTTCTTAGCAAGCCATTACGCTGAACATTTTGATTTTGAACTTGCTGCTCGCTTGAAAGGTTTTGCACAAGATCCTGATAAATTAGTCAGTTTATATCGGGAAGATATTGAAGCCGATCCATTACTTAATAAGATTATGGACGTTGAACAAATAGCACTTGAACTAAATGAAATGGCAGAAACGATTTATTTCACCCAACGAATGCAAAATCACCCAGCAATGCAAGCATTAACGTCTAATGCTCAAAAGCAATTTAAAGGGCTGCTAGATGAAGCAACAAATAAGAAAGAAGAAACAATACAAGAAAATATTGTATCGCCTTCACTCAAAATGAAATGCTAAATAACAATAGCGGTATTTCTACCGCTATTCCTTATCCTTGTTCAAGCGGTTTTAACCGCCAAAGCCTTGCCGCACATTCCACAATTCCTTGCTCACGTAACCGAAACAAAATCCGATTAACCGCTTTATAGTGCTTATCTCCAAAATCTACAAATTGCGGATTTCCTGCAAGTGTTAAAACCTTTTCTGCTATCTCATCGCAAAACAGCCACTCCCGATTTTCTCGTAACACTTGAGCCACCTTTCTTGCTGTAATTAAAGATGACGGCTTAGGTTCTTTTGGCATATATGGCTGAATTAGGGTATTCATTTCTTGTGTTAAGTGCTGTATTTGGGCTGTTAATTCATCTTGCTTTTCTTTTAGAGAGAGTAAACGAGAGATCAACTCGTGCTTGGATAATTTTTGTGCCATAATAAAAAAAATCCCTATTGAGTGTAAATTTCAATAGGGATTTTAATGTTTTCAATCGGTTAAATCTTTGTGCAACTGCTACATAATACCGGTTTTTTCGCTGAGTTTGCCGGCTGCCGTCCGGTAGGTAGGTCAGTCGTCCTCATCGTCACTGTCCGGCGTTACCGCATCCACCACCGCACCGGTCGTTTTCACCGCCACTTTACCGGCCGTGGCGACCGTGCCGACGGCCAGTCCTACCGCGGAGGTAACGATACAACCGTTTAACAGCACACAGCAAAATCCCAGCCCTAAAAATCGGAAAAATACGTTCATCGTTGTCCTTCAAAACCTGTCATTATATGCCGTCTTTTTGCCATCAGCGCGGCGGGAAAATGCCCAAACTGTCCCACATCGCATCGATTTTTTTCACCACTTCGGGATCTTTTTTAATCGGTACGCCCCATTCACGCTGAGTTTCGCCCGGCCATTTATTGGTGGCATCAATGCCCATTTTCGAGCCTAACCCCGCCACCGGCGAAGCGAAATCCAGATAATCGATCGGCGTATGTTCCACAATTGTGCAATCGCGCGCCGGATCGCTGCGGGTGGTGATCGCCCAAATCACATCTTTCCAATCCCGCGCGTTGATATCCTCATCGCAGACGATCACGAATTTAGTGTACATAAACTGGCGCAGGAACGACCAAACCCCCATCATCACCCGTTTGGCGTGACCGGCATATTGTTTTTTAATCGTTACCACCGCCAGACGATAAGAGCAGCCTTCCGGCGGCAGGTAAAAATCGACGATTTCCGGAAACTGTTTCTGCAAAATAGGAATAAACACTTCGTTCAGCGCTTCGCCCAACACCGCCGGTTCGTCAGGCGGACGTCCGGTATAGGTGGAATGATAAATGGGATCTTTACGCATGGTAATATGCGTTACGGTAAACACCGGAAAATATTCCTGTTCGTTATAATAGCCGGTGTGATCGCCGTAAGGCCCTTCAAGGGCGGTTTCATTCGGATCAATATAACCTTCCAGCACAATTTCCGCCCCCGCCGGCACCTCCAGATCATTGCTGACCGATTTCACCACTTCCGTTTTGTTGCCGCGCAATAATCCGGCAAAGGCATATTCCGACAAACTGTCCGGCACCGGCGTCACCGCGCCCAAAATGGTGGCGGGATCCGCCCCCAGCGCCACGGAGACCGGAAACGGTTGATTCGGATACGCCGCTTTCCAGTCCTGCAAATCCAGCGCACCGCCGCGATGAGAAAGCCAGCGCATAATCAGCTTATTTTTGCCGATCAGCTGCTGACGGTAAATGCCCAGATTCTGACGCGCTTTATGCGGGCCGCGGGTAATCGTCAGCCCCCAGGTCACCAGCGGCGCCACGTCTTCTTTCCAGCAATGCATAATCGGCAGTTGATATAAATCCACCTGCTCGCCGCTCAGCACCTGCTGCTGACAATCCGCCCGCCCCAGCACTTTGGTCGGCATATTCAATACCTGCTTAAACTGCGGCAGGGTCGACCACAAATCCTTAAACCCTCTCGGCGGCTGCGGCTCTTTCAAAAACGCCAGCAGTTGCCCCACTTCGCGCAGCGCAGACACCTCCTCCCGCCCCATGCCCATGGCGACGCGTTTCGGCGTACCGAACAGATTGCACAGCACCGGTATGCGAAACCCTTTCGGATTTTCAAACAGCAAGGCCGGCCCGCCGGCGCGTAACGTGCGGTCGGCAATTTCCGTCATTTCCAGATAAGGATCGATCTGCTGCGTAATCCGTTTCAGCTCGCCCTGTTGTTCTAATAACGCCAGAAAATCGCGTAAATTTTTATATTTCATAGGCTGATTATCATCCTGTTTAATGGTGTGCGCATTGTTATAAAGAATAACCGCCAATGCAAGCCTTTTTGCTATATTTTCCGTTATTAGGTAGAATGAGCGCCAACCAAATTCAGCACATCAGCAGGCAATATGACAAAGAAAAAAACCAAAGTCGGCTCAAATACCATCGCCCTAAACAAACGAGCAAGACACGACTATTTTATTGAAGATGAAATCGAAGCGGGACTATCGCTGCAAGGCTGGGAAGTGAAATCCATGCGTGCGGGCAAAGCCAACATCAGCGACAGCTATATTATTTTTAAACACGGCGAAGCCTATTTATTCGGCGCCAGCATCCAGCCCTTAAGCGTCGCCTCCACCCATATCGTCTGCGACCCGACCCGCACCCGCAAATTATTGTTAAACCAGCGCGAACTGGCCTCCCTGTTCGGCAAAGCCAACCGCGACGGTTTCACCATCGTCGCTCTGGCGTTATATTGGAAAGGCGCGTGGGCGAAGGTCAAAATCGGTCTGGCGAAAGGGAAAAAACAACATGATAAACGGGAAGACATCAAAGAACGCGAATGGCGGCTGACCAAAGACCGGATCATGAAAAATGCCGCGCGCGGCTAAGCAACGGTTTTGATCTTGATGCTAGATTGACGAGGAGTGCGAAAAAAGCCGGTATAACCCTATCACAGGCCAGCGTCGAATCGTCCGGGCGGATTGATATTCGCCCTTTTCATTTGTTTTCAGCGCCGCTCTTCCGTCGCCCCGGCAAAATACATATCGATAATGCCACGACAGCAGAAGCGCAAAAAAAGCGCAATATTGACCGCACTTTTATGCCAGTTTATCGCTGACGGCCTCTACCCGGCTGAGAATCTCGCCCTGTGCCAAGCGGGTGGTCAGGCGCTCGCCGATCTTCACCTGACGGCAGTGAGTGACTGCACAACCCGCTTCATTCTGCGCAATGGAATAGCCGCGCGCCAGCACTTTCAGCGGGCTTAATCCGTCCAGTTTGGCGCATAACGCGGCGATATGATGCCGTTGCAATGCCAGATGCTTTTCTGCCGCCAGATCGAGCCGCACTTGCAGCTGGCGGATTGTCTGCCCTTGCTTTTGCAGTCGGTAAGGCAGCGGATTGTTATACAGCCGATCGCAAAGTGCGGTCAGATTTTGCCGTTTTTTATCCTGCCATTGCATCATCGCCCGCTGCAACCGGTGCATAAACTGCTGCATTTCGCGCTGCTGCAAACGCAGCTGAGTTTGCGGATGCCGGTTTTGCAGGCGCCGGCGCATATGCCGCAGCGCTTGCGTTTTCTGTTCGAACAGCCGATCAAACGCCAAATCCAAGCGCTGCCGTTTATCCCGCAGACGACGCAATAATTCCTGCTGATCACGGCTGACCAGTTCGGCGGCGGCGGAAGGCGTCGGCGCGCGCAAATCGGCGACAAAATCCGCAATGGTTACGTCGGTTTCATGCCCCACGGCGCTGATCACCGGCAGTGCGGAATGAAAAATCGCCCGCGCCAGCGCTTCTTCGTTAAAGCACCACAAATCCTCCAGCGATCCGCCGCCGCGCCCGACAATCAACACATCCACTTCCTGCCGCCGATTCGCCAGTTCAAGGGTGCGTACGATTTCCGCCGTCGCTTCTTTGCCCTGTACCGCAGTCGGGTAAATCACCACGCGCAGACTCGGATCGCGGCGCTGCAAAATATGCAGCATATCCTGCAGGGCGGCGCCGGTGGCCGAGGTGATAATGCCGACCGCGCGACAAAAGTGCGGTAGCGTTTTCTTCAGATTCTGCGCAAACAGCCCCTCCGCCGCCAGCTTCAGCTTTAATGCGTCAAATTGCTGTTGCAGTAATCCTTCGCCCGCCGGCTGCATGCTTTCAATAATCAGCTGATAGTCGCCGCGCGGTTCATACAGACTGACGTTTGCCCGCACCAGCACCTGCATGCCGTTTTGCGGGCGAAACGCCACGCGCAGATTTTTCATCCGGAACATGGCGCAACGTACCTGCGCATTTTCATCCTTCAGCGTCAGATACCAGTGACCGGAGACCGGCTGACTGAAATTAGAAATTTCCCCCGTCAGCCAGACTGTGCCGAATTGCCCTTCCAGCATTTGGCGTACCGACTGATTAAGCTGCGAGACGGAATAAATGTTGGCGTTACTCATCGTTATTCGTCCAGCAATACCCAGCCGTCATCCAGCCAGTTGCAAATGCTGTCCGGCAGCAGCTGAAGTGCGGTCTGTTTTTCCGCCGTTTGTGCCGCCAGTGCTAAAATATCCTGCCAGTTAAGGCGACGGCCGTCAGCCAGATGTTTTAAAATCAGCGCTTCCAGCGGATTGAGTTCGTCCAGCCATTCACCGTTGGCGTAAATCCGCAACGGCTGTCGCGTATAAACCAGTTTGCAGTTGTTATCCTGTACCAGCCGCGCCTTTTCCTGCGTTAAACGCAAGCGCACCTCATCCGGCTCGGCCATATCGCCGGTCGGCAGCAGTTCATAACGGCGCGTGCTGACCGCGGCGGCCACCGCCTGTTGAAACAGACGTTCAAACGGCGCCGACTGTGCCAGCGTCGCCAGCAGCTGCCGTTTCATTTCCGCAACCGTCGCCGGATCAAGTTCGCCGCTTTGCTGTACCGACGGGCGCAAACGCAGCGGTATTGCAAATTCGTTCAGATCGCAGTCTGGATGTGGCTGGCAAAGCGCTTTATTAAGGTTTTCCAGCAAATCCGTCGGATTCGGATAACGCAAGCCGAAAGAGAAGGTCAGACAATCATCCTGCGCCACGCCGTAATGCGACAGGCGCGACGGAATATATAACACATCGCCCGGCGCCATCACCTCGTCCAGCACCAGCTCGCCCATATCGTCAAAAATGCGGATCGGCTGATTCGGTTTGAACTCGGTAGCGGGATCGCACCACTTGCCCAGCTGCCAGCGGCGATGGCCGTAGCCCTGCACCAGAAAAACATCATATTCGTCATAATGTTTGCCTACCGAACCGCCCAGCGGCGCATAAGACACCATAATATCGTCGCGCTGCCATTGCGGAATAAACCCAAAAGCGCGCCACAATTGCCCCAGCTCCGTTGACCACTGTTCCATATTCTGTACCAGCACTGTCCAGCGCGGCGGCAAGTCGGCAAAATCGGCGGCCGTCAGCGGGCTGGGGGTGAACGTCCAATTATCGTCGTCGTATTGTTTCAGCAAACGGGCGGTCACCTCTTCGCTTTGTGCCAGCTCAAGAATATCCTGCGGTTCGAAGCGGCCGACAATCTGCGGTAAACCGTTGCGGATAAGCAGCGGCTTTTGCTGCCAGTAATCACGCAAAAAAATCGCCGGCGTAATCGGTTCGGGTAAACAGAAGTCAGTCATGTTGCGTCTCCTTTTGCGCCGCTTTCGCCGATTGTTTCGCCAGTTTCTCGGCCTGTTTCTGCGCCAGTTGTTCCTGTTGCTGCTGTGCCGCCCGCTTGCGGCGGATGTCTTTCGGATCGGCCAGCAGCGGACGATAAATCTCAATGCGATCGCCGTCTTGCAGCGGATCGCTCAGTTTGGCCGGCCGGCTGAAAATGCCGACTTTATTTTCACGCAGATCAATCTCGGTAAACTGCTGCAAAATGCCCGATTGTAAAATGGCGCTCTGCACCGTCGTGCCGGCCTCCACATGAAAGCCTTTTAAATAATAATGGTCGGGAAAAGCATAGGCGATTTCAATGTTTATCTGTGCCACGGCAAGCTCCTTAGTGATAGATCGCTTTCGCCCGCTGTTTGAACGCATCCACCATTTTGCCGGTTAAATGGGTGAAAATCCGTCCGAACGCCAGCGCAATAATCGGGTTGGAAAACTCAAATTCCAGATCCAGCGAAATTTTACAGCATTGTTCGTCAAGTTCGTCAAACGTCCAGCGCCCGTGCAGAAATTCAAACGGCCCTTCCGCCAACCGCATCGTAATGCTGCGATCCGGCGTCATTCGGTTGCGGGTGGTAAAGCGCTGGCTGATGCCGGCTTTGCTGATAGTCAGCTCCGCCGTCAATTCCTGCGGGTTCGGCGTAACGGTGCGGGCGGCGACGCAGCCCGGCAAAAATTCCGGATAGCGTTCGTAATCGTTGACTAAGGCATACATTTGCGCGGCGCTGTACGGCACCAGCGCACTTTGATTCACACTTGGCATGGCAATCGCTATTATCTATTATGTGGTTAAAAAAACTTTGCTATTATAGCGAAAAAGTGCGGTCAAAAATAAGGAAAAAATATGAATTGGTTATGGTTTGCGGTCGGTTCGGCCTTTTTCGCCGGTCTGACCGCCATTTTCGGCAAACTCGGGGTTGAAGGCATCAACAGTAATCTGGCGACCTTTATCCGTACCGTCGTGGTGCTGTTCGTTGCCGGCGGCATTATCACCATGCGCAACGAATGGCAGCTGCCGCAGCATATCGCCGCCCGCCCGATGACCTTTTTACTGCTGTCCGGCGTTGCCACCGGCTTATCCTGGCTGTGTTATTACCGCGCGCTGCAAATGGCGCCCGCCTCTTGGGTCGCGCCGATCGATAAACTCAGCGTGGTGATCGCCATTGTGTTAGGCATCGTCATTTTAGGCGAGCCTATCAGCAGCAAACTGATTATCGGCGCGCTGCTAATCTTATCCGGAGTGTTAGTGCTGGCGCTGTAAGGCGTGATTGAGTCCCCGGGCATTTTCCGCTACAATAGCCCACCTTTTTATTTCAGCGGACAACATCGGAACCATGGCAGAAATCAAATTAATCGTCGGGCTGGGCAATCCGGGCGATAAATATGCCGACACCCGCCACAACGCCGGCGAATGGCTGCTTAACCGTTTGGCGCGACAGTTTAATTTCAGCTTAAAAGAAGACGGCAAATTTTTCGGCAAAACGGCGCGCGCGCTGATCCACGGGCAGGAAGTGCGGTTTTTGCTGCCGACGACCTTTATGAATCTCAGCGGTAAAGCGGTGGGGGCGCTGGCGGCCTTTTACCGGATTAAGCCGGAGGAAATCCTGATTATTCACGATGAGCTGGATTTACCGCCCGGGGTGGCGAAAATCAAACTGGGCGGCGGACACGGCGGGCATAACGGCTTGCGCGACAGTATCGCTCAGCTCGGCAACAATAAAAATTTCTATCGGTTAAGAATCGGCATCGGCCATCCGGGCGATAAAAATCTGGTGGCCGCCTATGTTCTGAGCAAACCCGCACCGGCGGATCGCCTGCGCATCGATAAAGCGTTGGAGGAAGCCGCCGCCTGCGTGGATATTCTGCTCCGTGAGGGAATAACCAAAGCGACCAATCGGTTAAACAGTTTTAAAGCATAAATAAAAATGACAATGAAAGGAAAATATTATGGGATTTAAATGCGGTATCGTCGGCCTGCCGAATGTAGGCAAATCGACCCTTTTTAATGCGCTGACCAAAGCCGGTATTGAAGCGGCGAACTACCCGTTTTGCACGATCGAGCCGAATACCGGTGTGGTGCCGATGCCGGATCCGCGTCTGGACGCCCTGGCGAAGATCGTCAATCCTGAACGCGTGCTGCCGACCACCATGGAATTTGTGGACATTGCCGGTTTAGTGGCGGGCGCCAGCAAAGGCGAAGGACTGGGCAATAAATTTCTCGCCAATATCCGGGAAACCGATGCCATCGGACATGTAGTGCGCTGTTTTGAAAATGACGATATCGTTCACGTCGCCGGTAAAATCGACCCGGCGGAAGATATCGACACCATTAATACCGAACTGGCGCTGGCGGATTTAGACAGCTGCGAACGCGCCATTCAGCGTTTACAAAAACGAGCCAAGGGCGGCGACAAAGAAGCGAAATTCGAGCTTTCGATCATGGAAAAAATTCTGCCGGTACTGGAAAACGCGGGCATGATTCGCGCAATCGGGCTGGATAAAGAGGAATTGCAGGCGATCAAAAGCTATAATTTTCTGACCTTAAAACCGACCATGTATATCGCCAATGTCAATGAAGACGGCTTTGAAAATAATCCGTATCTGGATCGGGTGCGCGACATCGCCGAGCGTGAAGGCGCCGTAGTAGTGCCGGTGTGTGCGGCCATCGAGTCGGAAATCGCCGAGCTGGAAGACGATGAAAAAATCGAATTTCTACAGGATCTGGGCATTGAAGAGCCGGGGTTAAACCGAGTGATCCGCGCCGGTTACGCGCTGTTGAATCTGCAAACTTATTTCACCGCCGGGGTGAAAGAAGTGCGCGCCTGGACCGTTTCCGTCGGCGCCACCGCACCGAAAGCGGCGGCAGTGATCCATACCGATTTTGAAAAAGGCTTTATCCGCGCCGAAGTGATTTCCTATGAGGATTTTATCCGCTACAACGGCGAAAACGGTGCCAAAGAAGCGGGCAAATGGCGCTTGGAAGGCAAAGACTATATCGTACAGGACGGCGATGTGATGCATTTCCGTTTTAATGTTTAAGCAAATTGCGCAATATTCGGCATGCCATAAAACATCACCAAAAAGCACCGCACTTTTTCAGCGTAAAGTGCGGTGTTTTTTTAGCATAAATCTCAATCAGCATCACCCTATACAGGAAAACCAAACGATGACAATCACTCTTCTCGACGGCGGTATGAGCCGTGAATTAATGCGCCTTAACGCCCCTTTCCGCCAACCGGAATGGTCGGCGCTGGCGCTGTATGAACAACCCGATGCGGTGCAGCGGGTACACGAAAACTTTATCGCCGCCGGCGCGCAAGTCATCACCACCAACAGCTATGCGGTGGTGCCGTTTCATATCGGCGACCGGCGCTTTCATGCCGACGGCAAAACCCTCGCCGATCTGGCCGGTCGTCTGGCGAAAAGTGCGGTGCAAAAAAGCGGTAAAGCGGTGAAAATCGCCGGCTCGCTGCCGCCGCTGTTCGGCTCCTACCGCCCGGATCTGTTCCGCCTCAAACAGGTTAAATCCATCGCTCAACCGCTGATTGACGGGCTTGCGCCCTATGTTGATCTGTGGCTGTGCGAAACCCAAAGCAGCATTATCGAGCCGCAATCGATCAAACCGTTATTGCCGGATAACCGCCCGTTGTGGGTGTCCTTTACCTTAAAAGACGACGAACCGACACCGACGCCGCAGCTGCGTTCGGGCGAAACGGTGCAAAGTGCGGTGGAAAAAATGACGGAATTGGGCGTTGATGCCGTTTTATTCAATTGCTGCCAGCCTGAAGTGATCGGGCAGGCGTTGCAGATCACTCGACAAACGCTGCAACGCTTAAACGCCGGACAAATCCGCACCGGCGCCTATGCCAATGCCTTTGCCCCGCAGCAGAACAATAGCGCCAATGACGGCTTGGATGAGGTGCGCAAAGACCTCGACCCGCAGGCTTACCTGAATTGGGCGCAGCAATGGGTGCAGGCGGGCGCCGGCATTATCGGCGGTTGCTGCGGCATCGGGCTTGAACACATCAAAATGCTCAGCGAAAATCTGCGATAGGAGCAAAAATGTCGAACAAAAAAATCGGTTTAATGTCGCTGACGGCGCTGGTATTAAGTTCCATGATCGGCTCCGGTATTTTCAGTCTGCCGCAGAATATGGCCGCCGTCGCCGGTGCGCAAGCCTTGCTGATCGGCTGGCTGATTACCGGCGTCGGGATTATTTTTCTCGGTCTGTCATTTTTCTATATTTCCCGTTTAAAACCGGAACTGGACGGCGGCATTTATACCTATGCACGCGAAGGATTCGGCAATTTGCTGGGCTTTATCTCCGCATGGGGCTACTGGCTGTGTGCCACTATCGGCATTGTCGGCTATCTGGTGGTGGCATTCGAAGGAATCGGCACCTTTACCGACAGCGAACAGTTCGTCTTATTCGGGCAGGGCAATACGATCGCCGCCTTTCTCGGCGCTTCGCTGATCTTATGGCTGGTACACGGCTTAATTGCACGCGGAATTAAAGAAGCCGCCGCCGTCAATCTGATCGCCACGGCGGTTAAGGTGTTTCCGCTGCTGTTATTTATTGTGCTGGCGCTGTACTTTTTTTCAGCGCAAACCTTCACCCAGGATATGCCGGGTGCTGCGTTAAATGTGCCGGTTAGCGATCAGGTCAAACATACGATGCTGATCACGTTGTGGGTGTTTACCGGGGTGGAAGGCGCCGCCGTGCTGTCCGCCCATGCGAAAAAAAGAAGCGATGTGGGGCTGGCCACCGTACTGGGGATTATCATCGCCTTAGTGCTGTATATCGCAATTACCGTGCTGTCGCTCGGCATAATGCCGCGCGAAGTGATCGCCGGTATGTCGAACCCGTCCATGGCAGGCTTATTAAACGGCATGATCGGCCCGCTCGGAAAAGTGATTATCACCTTTTGTCTGATCGTCTCCGTGCTGGCGTCTTATATCAGCTGGACCATGTACTGCGCCGAAGTGCCGTATCGCGGCGCCAGAAACGGCGCCTTTCCGCAGATTCTGAATAAACTCAACCGCAACGATGTGCCGATTAACGCATTATGGTTCACAGGACTGGTGGTGCAGTTTTGTCTGCTGCTGGTATTGCTGACCGGAAAAAGCTATGAAACCCTGCTGTTGATTTCCACCTCCATGATTCTGGTGCCTTATTTATTAATCGGCGCATACCTGCTTAAGCTCGCCATCCAACACCATGCCGCCTGGTATATCAAGCTCACCGGTTTTATGGCGACCTTATACGGCCTGTGGATTTTGTACGCGGCGGGACTGCAATATTTGCTGCTATCCGCGGTGCTTTATGTGCCGGGCATTGCGCTGTTTTTGTATTCCGACTATCAGTCGCACGGCCGGATCACACTGCGCGGGTTTGAAAAACTCATCCTCGCTTTTATTGCGGCGCTATTCTGTTATGCGCTATACCGTTTACCGGAATTACTGGCGGCCTGAGCGCTGAATAAACGGCAATAAGTGCGGTCAAAAAAACCGGTATTTTTTCGACCGCACTTTTCCTTTTCAGGCAACCGTTTGCTTAAGGCGGAAATTACAGTATAATTCGCCATCTTTTTATCATCTCAAGGGAAATTATGAACACGAACCTGCTTTATTCCGTCGAGGACAAACCGCCGTTTGGCTTAAGTCTGTTATTGGCCGCTCAGCATTTATTAGCCGCACTGGGCGGTATTATCGCGGTGCCTTTGGTAATCGGCAATGTGCTGCAATTGCCGACCGAGGATACGATTACACTGGTCAACGCCGCGCTGCTGATCTCCGGTGTGGTGACCATGATTCAATGCCGCGGTCTGGGGCCTGTCGGTATCCGTTTGCCGAGCGTCATGGGCACCAGTTTCACCTTTGTGGCGGCGGCGCTGGCGATCGGGTTCAGCGAATCCGGCGTGGCGGGCATTCTCGGCGCCTCGTTGGTCGGTTCGCTGGTCATGATTATCGGCAGTTTTTTCATGCCCTATATCCGCAAACTGTTTCCGCCGGTGGTTACCGGCACCGTCGTGATGATGATCGGGCTGAGCCTGATTCCGGTGGCGGTGGATTGGTTTGCCGGCGGTCAGCGCGGTGATGCCAATTACGCCACGCCGGAAAATCTGATGATGGCAAGTTTCGTGCTGGTGATCGTAGTGATTCTGGTGCAATGGGGCAAAGGCATTTTCTCGGCGGCGGCAATCGTTATCGGCATGCTGACCGGTTATATCGTCGCGCTGGCATTAGGCTGGGTCAGTTTTGACGGCGTCAAAAACGCCCAGACTTTCGCCCTTCCTCAACCGCTGCATTTCGGTCTGGAATTCCCCGTTGCCGGCATTATCGGTATGTCTATCGCTTATCTGGTGACGATTGTCGAATCCAGCGGCAATTTCTTAGCGCTGGGCAACGCCACCAAAACCGAAATCACCGGTAAACATCTGCGCGGCGGCGTGCTGTGCGACGGCTTGGGTTCGGCGCTGGCGGCGATTATGTCCACCACGCCTTTTTCGTCGTTCTCGCAAAATATCGGCGTCATTTCCTTAACCGGCGTGGCCAGCCGTTATGTCGTTACCATCACCGGCGCACTGCTGGCGCTGGCCGGTCTGTTTCCGGTTTTCGGCGCCCTTATCGTGTCCATTCCGCTGCCGGTGTTGGGCGGCGCGGGGTTAATGATGTTCGCCATGATTATCGCGGCGGGCATTCAGATGCTGGACAGCATTGAGCGCAGCAAACGCAACGGCTTGATTATCGCCATTTCCATCGGCTGCGGTCTGGCGGTGACTACCCGCCCGGAACTGCTGGATAAATTACCGCACTTTTTCAAAGAAGTGCTGGGCTCCGGGATCACCGTCGGCTCATTATTGGCGTTGATTTTGAACCTGATCCTGCCGCAGGATAAACCGGCCAAAAACGCGCCGTCAATGTTATCAGCGAGGAAAAAACCATGGAACCGATGCCAAATTGTCCGCAATGTCGCGGCGAATATGTTTATCACGACGGGCTAAATTTTGTCTGCCCGGACTGCGCGCACGAGTGGTCGGGCGATGAACCCGTCGCGGAACAAGAAAAAACCGTGAAAGACAGCAATGGCAATGTGCTGAACGACGGCGATGCGGTGATTCTGATCAAGGATTTAAAAGTGAAAGGCTCTTCGATTGTGTTGAAAAAAGGCACGAAAGTTAAAAGCATCCGTTTGGTGGACGGCGATCATGATGTGGATTGCAAAATCGACGGACAGAGTTTTTCATTAAAATCCGAATTTCTGAAAAAAGCCTGAATCCGAGTTTACCCCCATGCCGGCCTTGGTGCCGGCATCGTCGCATTTAACGGCCGCCGGCGTCGGCTAACGATAAACAGGCATCCGCCAGCGTTGCGCTGAAATGCACATCGTGAGAGGCAATCAGCATCGGCAGCTGCAAGTCGCGCAAAAGTGCGGTCAGTTTGGCGATATTTTTTGCATCCAGCCCGTTGGTGGGCTCATCCAGTAATAACACCCGCGGCTGCATCGCCAGTACCCCCGCCAGCGCGGTAAAATTCTGTTCGCCGCCGGACAAGGTATTTACCGAACGATCTTTCAAGCCGAGGATATTCAGGCGCTCCAACTGCTGCAATGCGCGTTGATATGCCTGCGCTTTGTCCAGCCCCTGATTCAGCGGCCCGAACGCCACATCGTCCAGCACTGTCGGGCCGAACAGTTGATCGCCCGCATGCTGAAAACAAATGCCCACCTCCCCGCGCAGCGGCACGAAATCCGCTTCCTGCCGGCAGGTACGGCCGAACCAGCAAATCTCGCCCTGCCGATGCGGCACAAATCCCAACAGACTGTGCAGCAAAGTGGATTTACCGCTGCCGATATCGCCCTGTAAAAACAGGCGCTGCCCCGCCGGCAGCACAAACGAAAGGTTATCAATAATCACGCGCCGACCGCGGGTGAGCCGTAGCTGTCTGACTTCAAGGACATTCATGGGGATTTATCCTGCGTTTTTTGCCCATCATGCAGTTGAAAACCGCGTGCTTTCAGCGCCATTTCCGTTTTTTCCGCCTTAACCAACGCATGAATTAATAATAAGGCGACGCGCTGTGCCGCCAGAAAAAGCGTTCTGCCGTTAAATTTCGCCCGGTATCCGCGCGCACGCATCGCCATATCCATGGTTTTATGCACCTCACTCAGCACTGCGATATAGCGCACGGTCAGCACAAACAGATGCCGCAGTTTGGCCGGCAGCGGCAAGCGGCACAGCGCTTGTAGTAAGCGGCTTTCGTTCATATCGATTAACAGCAGTCGGGTCGAACCCAGAATCAGATTAAGGCGCAGGGTAATCAGCAGCGCCAGCTCAATTCCCGCCGGATTTGCAACTATGCCCTGCGCCCCCAGCCGCCAGCTTAAGGTCAGCCAAATAAACAGCGTGAACAGATTCAGTTTCAGCCAGTGTCGGCAATAGCGCGCCGGCGATTTTCCATTTACCGCCAGCGCAATAAACAGCCCGCCGAACACCGCCAGATTCAACCCGCCAAGCGTGGGAATATGCGTCATGGCGCTGACCGTCAGCCCCCACAAAAATACATAAATCAGCCGTAAGTGCGGTTGAAAAATAACGAGAATCTTCATTTCACCGCACTGAGCACCGCCGGATACATTTTGTTCAATAACAAAATCACCCCCACGCTGACGATACTGTCAATAATAAACACCGGAATATGCGATATTATCAGCAGCATGATCAAATCGGCATATTCCCTGCCGCCGTCCAGCGCCAGCACCGATGAGGCCAGCAACGCCGCACCGCCCACGCCGATGATGCCGGCGCCGATACCCGCTGCGATCTGCATGCGGCGCGAATTATCTCGCTCAAGCCGCGTTGCGAACAGCCAATGCACGGCAAGCGCCGGCAACGCCATCACACATAAATTCACGCCTAACACGGCAAATCCGCCGAAGGAAAACAACAGCGCCTGCAACACCAGCGCAATTAAAAAAGCGGGAAACACCGCCCAGCCGAGAAACAAGCCCGCCATGCCGTTTAAGATCAAATGTACGCTGCCGATCCCAACCGGTACATGAATCGTGCCGGCGACAAAAAAGGCGGCGGCAAACAGCGCGGTCAGCGGCAAACGCGGCGAATCAAGACGCCGCAGGCCGATCATCACGCCACATAATGCGACGGCGGCAGCACCGAGCAATACCGGCGTATGTAGCACGCCTTCCGATAAATGCATCTTAGTTTTCCTTAGCTTGCGATTTACGCGTCAACTTCGCCGCGCGGGCCAGCGCCCACAAGCCGACAATACCCAAAATATAACCGATGCCGCCGAGAATATCGTGCAAATACATTTTGTCTTTCAGTTTCGCAATATCCTCGCGCACCAGCATCAGCGCATTATCGCCGGAATTTGCCGCCTGCAGCGCGATTCTGTCGGCAACCACGGCGGCTTTATGCCCTTCTGCGCCTTCCACCACCACTTTAACGCCGCCTTCGGCACTGAGCGGATAGGCAAAGCGCCCTTCGCCGTCCGTTTTGCCTTCAAGAACCGGCGCTGCCTGTCCTGAGTGAAAAACCGCCAGATAGGTTTCCGCAGCGGGGGTCATATCCGAATAATAGGCCTTACCGGAAACCGTGCGCCCGTCATACTGGGCGAACAGATACAGGCTGTGCGCCAATGCCGGTTGGGCGCCGAACCATGCGAAAAGTGCGGTTAAAAATGCAACGGTTTTCATTATTTCACATCAAAGGTCAGCATATATTCGACACTGCGTTCGGTATAGTCGGGATTTTCTTCCACCGGCTCGTCGAACTCCGCCCACACTTTGTTATAACCGGCTTTCGGAGTAAACTGCGCCACGCCTTGTTCATTGGTCAGATTAAACGGATGATCCTCACCCAAGCCCACTTTCACGCCGTGCGCCGGTTTGCCTTTCACCAGCACCAGAATATCCAGCGGCTGACCGGCTTTCGGTTCGCTTTGCGGGATCAGTTCGTAATCCATATTATGCGCCTTATCGGCCTGTTCATCCCAGCGCAGAATCGCTTTGCCGAATTTCAGAGGATTAATGCTCAGCACCGCACCCGATGCCTGTCGTTTGGTTTTTTCCACATATTTGCCGTTCGCCAGCTTCGACCAGACGCCGTTATCAAACCGGACGAACACTATCGCGGCATCCGGCGCGGCAAAATGCGCCTCGCCCTGTTTAAAGCTCACCTCGGCGTCATGCAGCCCGCCTTTGGCATCCAGCAGGCGCACCGCTTTCAGCTTGCTTTGCGGATAGCTTTCGGTTTCCTCATGACCGAATTTCACCACATACTGCCCCGGTTCGCCCTGCACCGGTTCCAGCCATACATTATGCGCGTTCGCCAGCGCGGCGGTAAAAAGTGCGGTTAAAAATAACGCTGTTTTTTTCATGCTAAGTTCTCCTTTTTTATTTTGTGGGTATTATGATAAAGTATGAAGTCACTTCAGGGTCAAGTATGATTTAACAAAAAATGAAAATCGGTCAGTTAGCCGACGCCGTCGGCTGTACGGTGGAAACCGTGCGTTTTTACGAAAAACAGGGGTTAATCGAACCGGCGGAGCGAAGCAGCGGCAATTTTCGTATTTATACGGAAGAACATTTGAAGCGGCTGTCTTTTATCTGCTATTGCCGCAGTCTGGACATTTCGCTGAAAGAAATCAAAATGCTGCTTAACCCGCAGCACGCCAGCCAAGCACAGGAACGGGAAATCAATGCGCTGCTGGACCGACATATCCGGCAAATAGCAAAACGGATTCACGAATTGGATCACCTGAGAATTCAGCTGATTCAGCTAAAAGGCAAATGCCGCCATTTCGAACAGGACAACGATTTAATGAACACCCTGCTGCAACACAGCGGCGTTAATTTTGTGCGGTTAAAATAACCGCACTTTACAGCGCCTTCAACATGGCTAAAACCATCGCCGATGAACGTTGTGCCGCTAAGGGCAGGAATTCTTCAAACGACATACCGGCCTTGCCGTCGCCCGCATCGGAAATGGCGCGCACCACCACAAACGGTACGCCGAATGCGTGGCACACCTGTGCGATGGCGGCGGCTTCCATTTCCACCGCTACCACTTGCGGGAAATCCGCTTTAATCTGCGCCAAACGCTCACCGCCGTGAATAAAACTGTCGCCGGAGCAAATCAGCCCGAATTTCACCCGCAGTCCTTGGCTTTCGGCCGCCTGTGCCGCCAGTGCGGTCAGTTTCGGGTCGGAAACAAATGCCGGCGGGCAGGCGGGCAGTTGGCCTTTGGCATAGCCGAAGGCGGTCACATCGGCATCGTGATAGGCGGTTTCGGTGGAAATCACCACATCGCCCACCTGCAATCCCGCCGCTACACCGCCTGCCGAACCGGTATTGATCACCATATTGGGGGCAGCCAGCTGCAATAATGCGGTGGTGCCCATTGCCGCCGCCGTTTTACCGATGCCCGATTGCAGCAATGCTACGGCGTTGCCCTGAATATGGCCCTGATAAATCGTACAGCTTGCCACGCGGGTTTCGGTTTTATCCGTCATCAACGCCGATAATAGTTCGACTTCCTGCGCCATGGCGCCGACAATACCGATTGTCATGGTTATTTTCCTTGTGTGAGTTTGGTCATTAAAAAATCCAGCACCGCAAAGCTGTAATCATCATTATATAGCGTACTTGCCGTCAGCACATATTTGCCGCCCACGATCACATAAGGGTAGGTGAACACACCGTAGTCTTCGGTCATTTTGATCGCATCACGCACTTTGGCGCGAATTTCGGCGGAAGCATACAGTTTTTTAAATGCCTCGGTATCGACTTTCTGCGCGTTTAACCAGACAATGAGATCAGCGAAACGGGAAAGTTCGATAAAACGCTGTTTTTCCGAGCTTTCAAACAATAATAAATCCGATACCGCGCCAGCCTGCAGCGCCTGTAGGGTGAAAAATACCGTTGCGCCGCCACTGGCTTTTTCCGTCGCCACCGGACTTTCGAGCAAGATCACTTTATCGGCATTAATCTGGCTGTACAGGGTCAGAATATCCTGCGCCAGCGAACATACCCGGCAGTCATAATCGAAAAAGAACTGAATCAGAATTTTTTTATCGCTGCGGGCAGGCTGCGGCAGCGGTTCCTGATAAGAAAAATAATCCCGCCCGTCTTTAAACTGTGTAATCCGCAGCGTCGGAGCCGGTTTAGCCGACTCGCCGGCCGGCGCGGAAACGGCCTGTTCCTGCTCGGCATAAGCCGCGCGGCACAGGATAACCAACATCAGCAAAAGCCCAATTCGTCTCATTCCATTAACCTGCCATAGGCTCGATATAGTCCACCAGTAATTGAATCGTGCGGTTACCGCGGTATTCGTTAATATCCAGTTTATACGCCAGTTTCGCATTTTTAATAGAAAGATCGGGATAATAGCGGGTATCCACATTAAATGCAATGGCATCCAGCAACGGGCCGCCTTGCTTCGGTTCCACCATCATTTTCAAATGGCGTTCGCCGACCAAACGCTGCTGCAACACCCGAAACTCGCCGTCGAACAAGGGTTCGGGAAACGCTTGCCCCCAAGGGCCGGCCTGTTTCAGGGTTTCCGCCGTTTCCAGATTCATAAACTGCGCGTTTAATTCACCGTCGGTCCATACTACCCCGCGCAGCTGCTCTTCGTCCAGCAATTCGCGCACCACCTGATCGAAAGCATGCCGGAACGGTTCAAACAGCGCGGCCTGAATGCTCAACCCCGCCGCCATGGCATGACCGCCGAATTTCACAATCATCTGCGGGTGGCGGGCATGAATACGTTCCAGCGCATCGCGAATGTGCAAGCCTTCGATCGAACGGGCCGAGCCTTTCAGGATGCCGTCCTGATCCTGCGCAAAGGCGATAACCGGGCGGTGAAACTGATCTTTAATGCGTGATGCCAGTATGCCCAGCACGCCCTGATGCCAGTCGGCCTGATACAGCGCAATGCCGAGGGGTAAATCCTGTTGAAGTGCGGTCAGATTACGGCAAATTTCCAGCGCTTCCAGCTTCATACCCTGTTCGATTTCTTTGCGGGTCTGGTTCAGACCGTCCAGCTCCAGCGCCAGCGCGCGCGCGGTCTGCATATCTTCCGCCAGCAGCAATTCCACCCCCACCGACATATTGTCCAGCCGTCCTGCCGCATTTAAACGCGGGCCGACGGAAAACCCCAGATCCGAGGCGCTGAAACGGGTAATATCCCGATTCGCCACTTCCGCCAGCGCGCGAATCCCGCAGCGGCAGCGTTCGGCGCGGATGCGTTGCAGCCCCTGATAGGCCAGAATCCGGTTATTCTGATCCAGCGGCACCACATCGGCAATGGTGCCTAACGCCACCAGATCCAGCAATTCGGTAAAATTCGGCTGCGACAGCGCGCTGAAAATCCCTAACTCGCGCAGCTTTGCCCGCAGCGCCAGCATCACATAAAACGCCACGCCGACGCCGGCTAAGGATTTGGAAGGAAAGCCGCATTGCGCTAAATTCGGATTCACGATAGCGTCCGCCGGCGGCAATGTCTGTGCGGGCAAATGGTGATCCGTCACAATCACCTTTACGCCCCGCTGTTTCAGAAACGCCACGCCGTCACAGGAAGAAATGCCGTTATCCACCGTGATCAGCAGCTCAACCTGCTTATCCAGCGCCGCCTGCGCCACGGCAACGCTCAGCCCGTAGCCCTGCTCAAAACGATTCGGCACCAGATAATCCACCGCGCAAAATCCCAGCCGGCGCAATGCCAGCACGGTCAGCGCGGTACTGGTGGCGCCGTCCGCATCAAAATCGCCGACTATCACAATCTTTTGTTGCGCCTCGCGCGCCCGTACCAGCAGATTTACCGCATTTTCCATACCGAGCAATAAATCCGGCGGCAGCATCGCGCTTAAAGTGCGGTCCAATTCGCGCGCGTTTTTCACCTGCCGGGCGCGATACAGCCGATCCAATAACGGATGCCCGCAGACCGGTTCGCCCTGCGGCACCAAACGACGTTGAATCACTTTATTCACAGCTTCCGTTAATCCTTGTACTACAATCTGCGTTTATGCGCTTGCGTTGCAACCCGTTTCATCGGATAACGCTTATTTGCCTTCCAGCGCGTCCAATAATTTCTGCGGTTCCAGATAGCCGCCGATCACCTCACCGTTTTCGGTGACAATGCTCGGGGTGCCGCGTACGCCGAACTGCACGCCCAGTTCATAATGTTTTTTCACTCTATTCGGGGTTTTCAGCTCCTGCGGCAGGTTGCCGTTTTCCGCTTCGTTTAACGCAAACACCGGATCTTTTGCCGTCCAGATCGCTTCCATTTGTTTGGCCGTATTATTATTCAGCCCGCTGCGCGGAAACGCCAGATAACGCACGGTAATGCCCAAATCGTTATAGTCTTTAATCTGCTGATGCAGCAGATGACAATAATGGCAGGTGATGTCCATAAATACCGTCACCGTATGTTTCGGATTTTTAGCCGGATACACGATCATCTCATCCTGATACGCGTTTAATTTATCCAGCAGCATTTTTCCGCTTAAATCCACCGGCCCTTTTTCCGTTAATTCGTAAAGCTGCCCCTGCAGCACATAGCGGCCGTCGTCGGTAATATAAAATACCCCTTCGTTGGTAATCACCGTTTTTAATCCGTTAACCGGAGAGGATTTAATTTCAATGTCGGACGCGCCGAGTTTATTTAATTGCGTTTTAATCGCCGTATCGTCGGCGTTTGCACCCCAAGACAGTAACGTCAGCGAAAGTGCGGTCAATATTTTTTTCATCATTACAAATTCCCCTAAATGCAACATCTTAAAACTAAAAGGCGGCGGAATTTTATCATAATCGGATAAAACAAGCTAATTCGGTAAAGCACTTTTGCCGCCCGCTCACCGCGCACATTAAAAGACCGCACCGCCGCCAAGGAATTCGCCGCCGCCTCTATTAAATTTGCACGAAATAGCATATAATCTGGCGCTTAATTCTTTTAACGGAAATCTTTTTTTATGTTTGAAATTAACCCGGTTAAAAACAAAATTGCCGATCTCGCCGAGCGTACTCAGGTGCTCCGGGGGTATCTTTGACTTTGATGTGAAAGTCGAACGTTTGGAAGAAGTCAACGCCGAGCTGGAACAGCCCGATGTCTGGAACGAACCTGAAAAAGCGCAGGCGCTGGGCAAAGAGCGCGCCGCGCTGGAAGCGGTGGTCGAGACCATTAAACGGCTTGAACAGGGTTTGCAGGATGTGGACGGTTTACTGGAACTCGCCGTTGAAGCGGAAGATGAGGAAACCTTTAACGAAGCGGTCGCCGAACTGGACGAACTGGAACAACATCTCGCCAAGCTGGAATTTCGCCGCATGTTCAGCGGGCCGCATGATGGCGCCGATTGCTATGTAGATTTACAGGCTGGTTCCGGCGGCACGGAAGCGCAGGACTGGACGGAAATGCTGCTGCGCATGTATTTACGCTGGGCGGAAAGCAAAGGCTTTAAAACCGAACTGATGGAAGCCTCCGACGGCGATGTCGCGGGGATTAAATCTGCCACGGTGCGGATATCCGGCGAATACGCCTTCGGCTGGCTGCGCACCGAAACCGGCATTCACCGCTTAGTGCGCAAAAGCCCGTTTGATTCCAACAACCGTCGCCACACCTCTTTCAGCGCGGTTTTCGTTTATCCGGAAATCGACGACGATATCGATATTGAAATCAACCCGGCGGATTTGCGCATTGATGTGTATCGCGCTTCCGGCGCCGGCGGTCAGCATGTCAACCGAACCGAAAGTGCGGTGCGAATTACGCATATTCCGAGCGGCATTGTGGTGCAGTGCCAGAACGATCGTTCGCAGCATAAAAACAAAGATCAATGTATGAAACAGCTGAAAGCGAAGTTATACGAAATGGAGCTGCAGAAGAAAAACGCGGAAAAACAGGCGCTGGAAGATACGAAATCCGATATCGGCTGGGGCAGCCAGATTCGCTCTTATGTGCTGGATGATGCGCGGATCAAAGACTTGCGCACCGGCGTAGAAAACCGCAACACCCAAGCGGTGCTGGACGGCGATTTGGATCGTTTCATCGAAGCCAGTTTAAAAGCGGGACTATAAGCATAACGGGCAGGGTTCGCTGTGCCCTGTCGGAATAATTTAATCTCTATTTAAGGTCATCAACATGTCACAACAACAACCTTCAGAACTTGATTTGCACGGTGAAATGGCGGTTCGCCGTGAGAAATTAGCGGCGTTACGCCAAAAAGGCAATGCCTTCCCGAATACCTTCCGCCGCGACGCGCTGGCGCAGGATTTGCACCGCAACTACGACGACAGCGACGGTGAAAGCCTGAAAGCTCAGGACATCAACGTTAAAGTCGCCGGGCGAATTATGACCCGCCGCGCCATGGGCAAAGCCACCTTTATTACGCTACAGGATATGAGCGGACGCATTCAGCTGTATGTGGCGCGTGATAATCTGCCGGAAGGCGTTTATAAAGAAGAGGTCGGCAACTGGGATTTAGGCGATATTGTCGGCGTAAGCGGCACGCTGTTTAAAACCAAAACCAATGAACTGACGGTTAAAGTGCATGAGGTTCAGCTGCTGACCAAAGCGCTGCGCCCGCTGCCGGATAAATTCCACGGTTTAAGCGATCAGGAAACCCGTTACCGTCAGCGTTATTTAGATCTGATTTCCAACGAAGAATCGCGCCGCACCTTTATTATTCGCTCCAAAGTGATCGCCGGCATCCGCGAATATTTTATCCATAAAGGGTTTATCGAAGTGGAAACCCCGATGCTACAGGTAATTCCGGGCGGCGCGGCGGCGCGGCCGTTCGTCACCCATCACAACGCGCTGGATATCGATATGTACCTGCGCATCGCCCCGGAACTGTATTTGAAACGCTTGGTGGTCGGCGGTTTTGAGCGGGTATTTGAGCTGAACCGCAACTTCCGCAACGAAGGCGTTTCCGTGCGGCATAATCCGGAATTCACCATGATCGAATATTATCAGGCTTACGCCGACTACCACGATTTAATGGATAATACGGAAGAATTATTACGCAAACTGGCGCTGGATATTCTGGGTAGCACCAAAGTGCCTTACGGTGAATACGAATTCGATTTCGGTCAACCGTTTGAACGCATTACCATGCACGATGCGGTGTTAAAATACGGCGCGGCGCACGGTATCGTGAAAGACGATTTATACGATCTGGCGCGCGCCAAAACCGTCGCCGCCAAGCTGGGCATTGAAGTTCAGAAATCCTGGGGCTTAGGCAGTCTGGTCAACGCAATCTTTGAAGAAGTGGCGGAACAGCATTTAATTCAACCGACCTTTTTAATGGCGCACCCGGCGGAAATTTCTCCGCTGGCGCGCCGTAACGATGACAATCCGGAAGTGACCGATCGATTCGAGCTGTTTATCGGCGGTCGTGAAATCGGTAACGGTTTCTCCGAATTAAACGACGCCGAAGATCAGGCGGAACGCTTTGACGCACAGGTCGCCGCCAAAGAAGCGGGTGATGACGAGGCGATGTTTAAAGACGACGATTTCGTCACCGCACTGGAACACGGGCTTCCGCCGACTGCCGGCGAAGGGCTGGGTATCGACCGTCTGGCGATGTTATTCGCCAACGCGGCATCCATCCGTGATGTGATTTTATTCCCGGCGATGAAACACAAAGGCTAAACGCAACCCATCTAAAAGATCGGCATCAGGGCATGCCGATTTTTTTATCCGAAGGAGGCAATCATGCACGAAATGTCCCTCTGTCAGAACATCATGGAAATTATTGAGCAGCAACGGCAAAAACACCGGATTAGCGAAGTGACCGATATTTGGCTCGAGATCGGCGCGCTGTCCTGTGTGGAACAAAGTGCGGTGGAATTTTGCTTTGAAATTATGCGCAAAGACACCATCGCCGAACACTGCCGGTTGCATTTTATTCATCTGCCTGCGCTTGCCTGGTGCTGGCAGTGCCAGCAGGAAGTGGAAATCGCCGCTTATCAGGATTGCTGCCCGCGTTGTCACGGCGTGCATTTACAGCGCCGCAGCGGTACCGAATTCCGGATTAAGGAAATGGCGGTAAAATAGACCGCACTTAAAGATAAAACCATTCAGGCGGAGAACGGGTATCGCTCTCCGCCGGCGCTTTATCGCTGAATTAAATAGCGTAATTTAGTGCCGTCCTGTTCCACGCTCAATAACGTATAACCGTGGTTTTTAGTATCAATCGGAATATTATTAATAGACTGAGCGCAGTCGCTTAACAGTTCCAGAATCTCGCCCTGCTGCAACTGCGGCATGGTTTCCAGCATGACGATCGCCGGATAAGGACAAGGTTCGCCCAGCGTATCCAAGGTATAATCCGGTGTAATGTCTTTCGGATCTTTGTCTAATTTTTGTATAACGGTAAATGCCATCGTCAGTTCTCCTCTCAGTTAGCTAAGTTTATTGATGCGTTGGTAATTTTTGCTTTCGCTTTGGCTAAGAAACGCTTTTCCCACCACAGCACGGCGATTAAGCACACAATCAGCAAAGCATAATTCACCAGTAATCCGCCCACCGGGCCGAATTCTTTTAATAGATTCAGTTTTTCATAATCCAGTGCCAGCACCGGCGCAATATCATCCCAGACATAGGCCAGCAGCGTCGAACCCGCCACATTGCCGACGCCGACCCACATAAAATGCACCTGCCCTTCCATCGAACGATACATCCAGCCGGTTTCGCAACCGCCGGCCAGTACGATGCCGAAGCCGAATAACAGTCCGCCGATAATGGCGTTCGGCCCCGCCCACATGATTTTCGCCGGTACGCCAAGCTGAATATAGGAAAACACGCCGATGGTGCCGGCAAGGATACCGAAAATAATCGCTTTCGCCATATAGGCGCGCCCGGTCACCCATAAATCACGGAAGGCGGAGGTAAAACAAATCTGCGCCCGTTCGATCAGCAGGCCGAACGCCAGACCGCACAACATGGCAAAGCCCAGTTTGACGGAAGACTGCATGACATACAGCGAAGCGATAAAATACGCCAAGAAAACCAGCATGCCGAGACGAAACCGCCGGCTCGCCCGTTTGGGATCGGTTTCCTGCAATTTCGCCGCGCCTTTTTTCAATTGTAACTTCACCCGAAACATCGGCAGCAGGGTAAATTTCACCCCGAAATAGGTGCCGACCGCCGTGGCAATCGTGAAAAACCAGGCATGCACCGAAAACTGCGGAATGCCGGTAAACAGCGACGCCAGATTACAGCCCATCGCCAAACGCGCGCCGAACCCCGCCAATGCGCCGCCGACCAGCGCTTGTGCAATACGCCGTTTATGCGGCTGATTGCGCCATTTGACATTATTTGCCCATAACGCCGCGGAAATACAGCCGGCGAACATGCCCAGAATCATCACCCCGTCGATGCGGGTAAACACCGTGCCGTCCATGCCGATGATTTGATAGTAACTCCATGATGTTACATCCACGCCCAAGGCTTGCAGCATATGCCCGCCCCAGCGGGTAAATTCACCGGTAACCGCCCAGTAAGTGCCGGTTACGCCGAAATAATAGGCCGAAATCAATCCGGCGGCGATCACCGCGGCGACCGGATTCCAGTATTTAATTAAATAATTTTGTTTGAATTGTTGCCAAATCTCTAACATAGGTTGTTAAATCCTAATAAAAGTTAACGATTTGCAAGAAAGGTATATGATGAAAAAACGGAAATCGGGTTCTACAACCCATTTGATTTGATCATTTCCTATACACAAGACTTGCGATATATCAATGAATGCTGTGAGGCAGGAGGGATTATAACCAAATTTGCGCGACGGGAAAATAACCCGCTTGAAAAAAATCGGGCGAACCGTCAAGTCCGCCCGTCACAGGTTGATCAATTGATGCCGTCAGGCCACAAGTGCGGTCTGTTTTAAGCGCGTTTTTAACTTCGCATATTCCGTCACCACATAATGTTCCGCCCAGTGCTGATCATCAATTTTTTCGATGCGCACCGCACTGTATTTGTATTCCGGCGTTCTGGAACCCGGATTCAAATGTTCGGCGGTCAGCTCGTTGCATTTTCCGATCCACCACTGATAGGTCATATAACAGGCGCCCTTGTTGGTACGGCTGCTGACATCGGCGCGGGAAATCACCTTCCCGCGCGGCGAGGCGATCCACACCAGATCATGATGTTTAATGCCCAGTTCGGCGGCATCCTGATCGTTCATCTGAACAAATCCCGGCTCGTCGGCCAATGCCGCCAACGCGCGGCAGTTACCGGTCATGGAACGGCAGGAATAATGCCCCACTTCGCGCACGGTGGACAGCACCAGCGGGAATTCCGCGCTTAAATCTTCCATCGGCGGCGCCCAATCGGTCGCAAAAAATTCAGCTTTGCCGTTCGGCCGGTCGAAAATCTGCCCTTTATACAAATAGCTGGTGCCCTGATCATCCGGGCCTTCATCGGTGCAAGGCCATTGAATATAACCCAGTCCGTCCATTTTTTCGTAAGTCGCACCTTTATAGATCGGACACAGCCCGCGCAGTTCGTCCCAGATTTCCTGAGTGTTGTTATAGTGCATCGGATAGCCCATCGCGGTGGCGATTTCGCTGATAATCACCCAGTCGTCCTTCACATCGCCGCTCGGTTCCACCGCTTTATAGAAACGCTGGAAGCCGCGATCCGCCGCACTGTAAACCCCTTCGTGCTCGGCGCAGGAAGTGGCCGGCAGCAAAACATCGGCTTCGGCGGCGGTTTGGGTCATAAAAATATCCTGAACAATCAGAAATTCCAGTTTCTCGAAAGCTTTTTTCACCGCATTCACGTCCGGTTCGGTCTGCAAGGTGTCTTCGCCCATAATATAGAAGGCTTTGATTTTATCTTCCATAATCGCTTCCGGCACTTCGCTGAGCGGCACGCCCGGTTTAGGATTCAGCGCCGGCACGCCCCACGCTTTGGCGAATTTTGCCATCGCCTGCGCATCATCCAGACGCTGATAACCCGGCAATGTGTTAAACAGCGCCCCCATATCGCAGGCGCCCTGCACATTATTCTGACCGCGCACCGGATTAATGCCCACATTCGGTTTGCCCAAATTACCGGTCAGCATGGCCAAACTTGCCAGCGCGCGTACGGTTTCCACGCCCTGCCGGAACTGGCAAACGCCCATGCCCCACAAAATAGTGGCGGTTTCCGCGTTGGCATAAGTGCGGGCGATTTCACGCAACATTGCCGGTTCGATACCGGTAATATGCTGAGTGCTTTCCGGCGTATAGTTTTTCACCACTTCATAGAATGCGTCGAAGTTTTCCGTATGGGCATCAATAAACGCCTGATCCTGTAAATTTTCTTGCAAAATAACATTCATCATGGCATTTAAAAACGCCACGTTGCTGCCGTTGGCCAGCGGCGCGTAAATATCCGCAATGCGTGCGGTTTCGATTTTACGCGGATCGCAAACAATGATCTTCGCCCCTTTTTGTTTCGCCAGATTAATCCGCCGCGCCACAATCGGGTGCGATGTGGAGGCGTTATAGCCGAAAATAAATACGCATTTGGTATCTTCAATCTCCACAATGGAGTTGGACATGGCGCCGTTACCGACCGATTTGAGCAGACCTGCTACAGAAGGGCCGTGTCAGACACGCGCACAGCAATCGACATTGTTATTGCCCAATACCGCACGGGCGAATTTTTGCATGACATAATTCACCTCATTGCCCGGCCCGCGTGACGAACCGGTCACCATAATGGATTCGTTGCCGTATTTCTGTTTGATCTCCGTAAGCCGTTTGGCGCAATAGGCAATCGCTTCGTCCCAGCTTACCGGGGTAAACGCCTCGCCGCGTTGATAGCGAATCATCGGTTGGGTTAAACGCGGCGTTAAGATTTTGGTATCGTGAACAAAGTCCCAGCCGTAATAGCCTTTAAGACAAAGTTCCCCCTCGTTGGTTTTGCCGTTTGCGCCTTCCGCCCCCACGATCTTGTTGTTTTCGACCAATAAATTGATCTTACAACCTGAGGCGCAATACGGACATACAGTAATCACTTTTTTCATCATCTACGTCCTTAATGGTTAAGTTTATCCGTTGGTTATTATGTTATAGCGAACCGGCGGGCGATAAACCGCATACGTTGCGGGATGAATCTCGCCGGTCGGTTTTCACAATGTTTCAAATGCGGCGAAATCCCCCTGACGCTGTAAAAAATCATAAATAAATTGCACCGCACTTTTCACTTTTTCCGTCATCGGGAAGGCAAAGGAGACGATATCCGGCTGAATCCCCACAAACAGAATCTGTTCGACATCCTCCTCCAGCTGCTCAATTAAAAAATTCAGCGGCAGATTATGCGTGCTCATCACAAACATCTCGGCGATCAGATCTTTATCGATAAGCCGAATTTCGCCCGGCGCCAGCCCCATATCCGCGGCATCGACGATCAGCAGGCGCTTCGGTTTCAGCGCGCGCACGATATGGGCGCTGTTTTCCGGCGCCGAACCGCCGTCAAGTGCGGTCCAATTTTCAATGTTTTTTTCCTGCATCAGGCGATACAGCAACGGCCCTGCGCCGTCATCGCCCATCATGGCGTTACCAACCGCCAGCATCAGATTTTCGTTATTCGTCACGTCGTTTCACCATAATGTACATCACCGGTTCTTTCTGAATTGCCGCCAGTGCCTGCATTAACGTATCCGCCCATTGCCGGTGTAACGGGCTGAAAGCGGCGCGATTCTCATCAATCGCGCGTGCCAGTAAGTTCACATGGCTGCTGTCGATCACAATTTCGCCGAAGCGGATTAAGCCGGCAAATTTGCGTTTCGCCTCGCCGTCGGCGAAACTGTCCACAAATTGCCGATAATCGGCATAATCACACACCAACAGTTTTTTAAAACAGTCGATCACTCCGACATGATGCCCGATCGCCAGCGAGTAATACATCACTTCCTGCGCCTGCGCCGGCACCTGTTCATCGTTTTCCACAAAACGTTGGTTTAATAAATAAAAAATAACCTGCGTTGCCATAGTCTGTCCTTATCCGGAAAACGGCATACTGACGGCGTGTAAACGGTTGAAGATCTCGCTTAAGCGCGGGTCGCCCTCCCGTTCCAGATATTCGCCCAGCCGCACGCCGAACGGAATCGCGCTTTTTTCCGTCATCATGCGCATAAACCGATCCGCCAGATCACCGCCCTGCCGGTAACCGGCCAGCCGCCGCGCTTCGCGTTCAAGGCACACCCGTAAATCATACGGAATGTCAGGAAAACGCAACTGCACCTGCGCATTCGGATCGGCATTTTCCTGTTTGCCTTTCAGTTTTTGATCCAACAGCCCCAGCGCCATGGCAAAGCCGTAAATGGTGGCGGCCGGAGTCGGCGGACAGCCCGGAATATACACATCGACCGGCACGATTTGATCGCTGCCGCCCCAGACGCAATACAGATCATGAAAAATCCCACCGCCGCAACCGCAGGCACCGTACGAAATACAGATTTTCGGATCAGGGGCGGCCTGATAGGCGCGCATTGCCGGCGTGCGCATGGCGCGGGTCACCGCACCGGTAAACAGCAGAATATCCGCATGGCGCGGTGATGCCACCACTTTAATGCCGAAACGCTCCGCATCAAAAGTCGGCGTGATGGTACTGAATATTTCGATTTCACAACCGTTGCAGCCGCCGCAGTCCACCCGGTACACATAGGCGGAACGCTGAATGTCTTTCAGCAGCGTCTGCTTCATTTTCGCCAGTTGTTCATCCACGCTGAACGGCGTCGATATGCCGTTGACCGGCATTGGAATGCGGGTATTCATTTTGTCCCCTCCTGATGCTTAAACATCGCCAGTTTCAGGCGCATATGGCTTTCCATTTGTGCGGTTTTCGCCAGACTGTTATGTCGTTTGCAATCCGGACAGGTGTGCAACAGCACCAGTTTTTCTGCGATCTGTTCGGGCTTTTCGGCATTTTGTTTCATCAGTTCTGCGGTGTAATTCAGTTCTTTGTAAGAAGTGAACGGTTTTCCGCATTGCTGGCAGTTTACCGTTGCGAAGGTCGTTTCCTGATACAGATCCTGTTTATTGCGCACCGACAGCTCAAAATCCTGACTGAGGCGAATGGCTTTGGTCGGACAGACTTCCTCGCAGCGTCCGCAGAAAATACAGCGTCCCAGAAACAGCGACCAAGTACGTTCGCCGCTCTGCGCATCGGTGTGCATGGTCAGCGCATTGGCCGGGCATGCCATGGTGCAGGCGCCGCAGACGATGCACTGCACCGCATTTAGTTCCGGCTTGCCGCGGAAATCGGGATCCACCTCATAAGGTTTAAAGGGATATTTGGTGGTCGCATCGCCGGTTTTAAATACCGTTTTAAGTAACTTAAACATCCTCGACCTCCCTATTTCAGCGGTGAATTTTTACGTTCGATACCGTAACGTTCAATGTCTTTATACTCAACGGTTTTGGCCTGCCGTTTACGCACATCCACCACGGTAACGCGGTCGGTACAGGAATAACACGGGTCCACACTGCCGATAATCAGCGGTGCGTCCGATACCGTATTGCCGCGCAGCATATACCGCAGCACCGGCCAGTTGGCATAAGTCGCCGCCCGGCAGCGCCAGCGATACAGTTTCTGGTTATCCCCCAGCATCGACCAGTGAATATCTTCGCCGCGCGGCGCTTCGGTAATGCCCAGCGCAAAACGCCCCGGTTTATAGCTAAAGCCTTCCGCCAGCAATTCGCCGTTCGGTAAGTTGTCCGCCATATATTCGATAATGTTGATACTTTCGAACAATTCCTTAATCCGCACGGAAAGACGCGACATCACATCACAGTTATCGCCGGTGAAGATCTCAAACGGCACTTCGCCGTAACCGGAAAACGGATGAGTTTTACGCACATCGCGGTCAAATCCGCTGCCTCTGACCATCGGCCCGACCGGGCTGTAATCACGCGCGATCGACTTTTCCAGCCGGCCGACATTCACGGTGCGCTGCTCGATATTCGGCGTATGCAGCAGAATATCCACCAGTTCTTTCGCCCCGTCACGAATTTCATGGATTAAGCGGATACATTCCTGCCGCTGGCGTTTCAGCATATCGCGCCGCACCCCGCCGATAAGATTAATGCCGTAGGTTTTACGCGCGCCGGTCAAAATTTCCGCCAGCGTCATGGATTTTTCCCGCACCCGGAAAAACTGCATAAAACCGGTATCGAATCCGACAAAATGGCTGGACAGCCCGATATTCAGCAAATGGCTGTGCAGCCGTTCTACTTCCAGTAAAATCGCCCGAATCCATTGCGCCCGTGGCGGCACCACCAGTCCCAACGCATTTTCCACCGAATTGGCATAGGCCACGCTATGGGTAAATCCGCAGATCCCGCATACCCGATCCGCCAGAAAGGTCACTTCATCGTAGCCCATGCGGGTTTCCGCCAGCTTTTCCATGCCGCGATGAACATAAAACAAGCGATAATCGGCATCAATAATATCCTCGCCGTCCACAAACAGGCGGAAATGCCCCGGCTCATCGGAAGTGATATGCAGCGGCCCGATCGGCACAATCCGCGCCTCGCCTTTTTCGTTAATAAATTCGTAAGTTTCGGTTGCCGTAGTCGGGTCGGGACGCAGCCGGTAATCCATGGCGTCTTTGCGCAGCGGATACAAATCCTCCGGCCAGTCATCCGGCAGCACCAAACGCCGCTGATCGGGCAGCCCTACCGCCTTTAAGCCGTACATATCGAACAGTTCCCGCTCGCCCCATACGGCGGCAGGCACTTTCGGCGTCACCGACGGAAACTCCAGCGAAACCGGATCCACCAAGGCTTTGATCGTCACGAAGGATTTCACCTCGCCTTCCATCGACAACACATAATACACCGCATAATTGCCGTGCATGGCGCGTTCGTCATTGCCGAACACCAACGGCAGCCAGCCTTCATGCTGATAATAAAGATAGCTCACCACATCGGGCAGCATATTGGTTTTGACGGTTAGCGTGACCTGATTTTGAGTTGACCATTGTTCATCCAGTACGGTGGCCGGAAATTTTTCCTGCAGCGCCGCAATATAATTTTTACCCTGCATTCGGCTTGCATCAATTGTGGTATTTTTGGTTAATTCCATGCTTATTTTCCCCCGCACTACTTACCTAAAGACTGCCAAGGCAATGCCAACATCTCACCGAAAGCGATATTTTCCTGCCCCAGCAGAATGCCCGCCGCATTAGTTAATAATTGTAAAACCGGCTCGGCAATATAAAGTCCCATTCCAAGCATTAAAAGCAACAATATCGCCATGACGATCAACGACATGCTATCCGTTTCCCCCGCTTCAATCTGTTCGGGCCGTTTGCCCAGCACGATTTTCAATACCATCATCGCCAAACCGGCAAGCACAATGGTCAGCAGGATCAGACACAGCACCACCAGCCAGCCTTTTTCCGCATAAATCCCGGCCGCCACGATACTGAACTCGCTGACAAACACGTTAAACGGCGGAATACCGCCCAGCGCCAGCGCGCCGGCGGCAAACAGCACCGCACTGACCGGCGCAACCCGCCATAACCCGCTGATTCGGTTCATATCGCGCGTGTTATATTTCAGCAAAATATTGCCGGACACACAGAATAACAGCGTTTTTGCCAGGCTATGATTGATCGTATGCAATAAACCGGCGAACATTCCCAGCGGCCCGCCGAGCCCGAAAGCAAAACTGATCAGCCCCATATTTTCAACACTGGAATAGGCCAACAGGCGCTTGATATCGGACTGAATAATGATAAACAACGCAGCAACCGCAACGGACAGCAAACCGAATACCAATAACAGGGTTTGCGGATAGGCCGGCCCCACCGCTTTGGATACCAGAATGTAATAGCGCAGCACCACCAGCATCGCACAATTGAGCAAAACGGCGGATAAAATCGCGCTCACCGGGCTTGGCGCCTCACTGTGCGCATCGGGCAGCCAGGTATGCATCGGGAACAGACCGCACTTGGTACCGAAACCGATTAAGATAAACACGAACGCCAGATGCATTAAGGTGGCGTTTAATCCGCCCGCCTGCTGATTGATCGCCGACCAGAAAATCGCTTGCGTCGGATCGCTGAGCAGACTGTTGGCATCGGAGAAGGTCAGAATCGTGCCGTATAGCCCGAATGCCACCCCGACGGAACAAATGATGATATATTTCCAGGCGGCTTCCAGCGAAGTACGCTGCTTATAAGTGCCCACCAGAAACGCCGAACTTAATGTGGTGGCTTCGATCCCCACCCACATCAGAATCAGATTATTGGTGGTCACCGAAACCAGCATGGTAAAAAAGAACAGGTGCAGAAAACCGTAATACAGCGTATAGCCTTTCGTATCAATATGCCCCCGCGCCGCTTCGGTATTGATATAACCGATGGAATAAATGCCGGCCAGCACACCGACGATACCGATCAAACCGATAAAAATCGCCGCCAGACTGTCGATATAAATCCATTGTCCGAGCGCAGTCAGCGCCCCGTAGGTCAGCACATCGGCGATCACTTTCAGTGCGAAAATAAACATCAGCGCCAGACCGGTAATATGAAGTGCGGTGCAAATTTTACGATTTTCCGCTTTTAATGTGGCAAAACAGCCGAGCGACACGCACAAAGGTGCAAGCAGTAAGCCGTAGATCCATCCTAATTCAAGCATCGTCTCACCCCTTCAATTCTGTCAGTTGTTTGGCGTCCAGCGTGTGAATTTTGCGGTAAATTTTATTCACCAGAATCACCATAATCAGCACCGCAAACACCGCGTCGGTGGCGATACCGATTTCCACCAGTTCCGGCGCTTTATTGGCCAGCAGCGCCAGCGTTAAATGGGAGCCGTTTTCCATTAAGCAATACCCGAACACCTGTTTCAGAATATTGCGCTGGCTGACGATACACAGCAGTCCCAATAAAAAATGGCTGAGAGAAACGGACAGCACCGGTTTTAAATGCGCCACCAGCGGCAACGTAATCGGCATAACCACCCAATAACACAGCACCACAATCACGGCGACAATCGGAATCAGCCAGGCACCGTTCAGCCCCGCCGGCGTGTTGCTTTCGTCCAGTTTTTTCAGCGCGTGGATTAACAGCGCCGGCACCAGCAGCACTTTGGTGATAAACGCACCGATCGACCACATATACAGTTCATGCGCCTGCATTTCGTGCGCCAGACACACAAACAGCAACACCAGCACCAAAGACTGCAAAGCATAAAAGACGGCGGATTTTTTCGCCGTTTTCGCGGCGATCACACATAAAGATGTCAAAATCAGCAATCCCGCCAAGGTATTTATTATTAACATCATTCCTCCTTAACCGAGCCACCAGGCGGCAATCACGCTGGATAACACCGACATCACCATCAGGATCACCAGCACCACGCGCATGGAAAACGGCAGCGGCTGCGCATTTATCACATCTGGTGAAGGCTCGCCTATCACGCATTGCCCGAATTTGTACAGCAACCAGACAAATGTCGCGATACTTTCAAGCAGCGCGATAATCATCAGAATCGTCACCCAGCCGTATTCACCGCCCAATTGAAAACCCGCCGCAAACAGCGGAAACTTACTGAAAAACCCGTTAAACGGCGGCACTCCGGCAATCGCCAGAGCGGCAATGCCGAAGCCGGTACCCACCAGCGGCATAGTGCGCATAATCCCGCGCAGACGCGGCATCATGCGGCTGCCGGTGGCATAACTTAACGAACCGGCGACCAGAAAAAACAGGCTTTTGGCAAAGGCATGGTTAAAGATATACGCAATTGCGGCGACGAACGCCAGTTTGGAACCTAACGCCGCCAAAGACAGACCGATAAAAATATAAGCCAGCTGAGTAATGGTGGAATACGCCAGCAGACGTTTTAAATCCGTTTGCGGTAAATACATCAGAAAACCGTACACCAGCGTGATCATCGCCATCACCATACCGACTTCACCCACCAACGGCGGTATTTCTCCGGCGGACATCACCGCGCGGGCAAAAATATACACCCCGACTTTCACCATTGACGCGGCGTGCAAATAGGCGCTGACCGGGGTCGGCGCTTCCATCGCGTTCGGCAGCCAAATCTGCATCGGCAATTGCGCCGATTTGCCCCAGGCGGCGAACATCACACCGAATAGCACCAGCGTTTTACTGCCCGGATCCAGTTGCTCCAACGCAGCAACTGAGAAGGTGCCGGTTTTGCTGAATAAAAAGGCCGCCGCAAGATATAAACCGATGGCGCCGATATGGGTGATAATCAACGCTTTCATGGCGGAGGCCATCGCTTTCGGCGTTTGATAATAGCTGATTAACGCCCAGGAACAGGCACCGGTAATTTCAAAAAACAGCAACTGCCCGACTAAGGTGGAAGACAGCACCACGCCTGCCATAGCGCCGATGAAAACCAGTAGCAAGGCATAAAAACGCGGTAATCCGGCGTGCGGATGTTCGCGGTTTGCCGCCGTCAAATACCCGCAGGAATAGAGCATAATCAAGAAACCGAGCGCCACCACCGCCACGCAGATTAAGGTGCTGACCGCATCTAACGTAATGCCGAAAATCACCGTCTGCCCGACGCGAACCAAATCATAACTGACGCTCAGTCTGCCGTGCGCATACCATTGCTGCGCCAGTAACAGACTTGACAGCGTCGCCAGTGCGGCAATCAAGGTTGCGGTTTTGGCGAAAGATTTTTTGCTCGCCCCGACCAGCAGCGCGCCGATAAAGGGTAAAACGATGGTGATGAGTGATAAAAAGTCCATTTTTCCCCCTTATAATCCGGTCAGATAAAACACAAACGCCAGCACCGAAATGCCGAAGCCGACGACGGTAAAGCGACCGGTGAGCATAAACCGGGTACGCGCCAGACTGTTTTCAATCACACAGGCAAGTACATAGGCAATCACTAATTTCAGCAGGAAAAAAACTGCGCCGAAAAGCACCGCACTTAGGCTCGTCTCGCGCGCCGCACCGAACGGCAGCAGCACACTGACAAAAATCGCGGCCACCACCATGGCTTTCAGGCTCAGACCGATTTTGATCAACGCCAGCGCCGGGCCGGAATATTCGGTCAGCGGCCCTTCCTGCAGTTCCTGTTCCGCTTCCGCCAGGTCAAAGGGAATTTTGCCCATTTCGATAAAAACGGCAAAGGCGCAGGCGATCAATGCCAGTATAGTGGCGACGGGCGAGACCCAGTGCCGGGTTGCCAGCGCGGTGCTGATCACACCGAAATTGGTGGAACCGACAATCAACGCCACCACCAATAACCCCAACATTAATACCGGCTCCACCAGCACGCCCAGCGTCACTTCACGGCTGGCGCCCAGCGCGGCAAAGGTGCTGTTGCTGTCCAGACCGGCAATGGAGAAAAAGAAACGGAACAGGGCGAACAAATAAATCGCGGTAATCAAATCGCCACCGGCACCGAACGGCGAGGCCAGCGTAAACAGCGGCAGGCTCATCGCCACTACCGATACCGAGGCGATCAACACATAAGGCATGGCTTTGGACACCAATCCCGCGTTATCCGGCAGGATATTCTGCCGTTTCATTAATTTGGCGATATCGCGGTAATCCTGTAATATTCCCGGCCCGCGACGGGATTGAATGCGCGCCCGGATCATACGGGAAATGCCGGAAAACAACGGTGCCAGCAGCAACAATAACAGCGCCTGCACGACCGCCAGCAGAAACATCGCGCCGCCGCCGGCGATTTCTGAAGGTAATGTCATCATTCTTATCTCCTTACACGAGCGCCGTCGTGAATAACAGTACGACCAGCGCCAGCACGAAATACACGCAATACACGCGGAAATCGCCGCTTTGCAGCCATTGCAGTTTGGCCGCCAGTTTCGGAATCACATGAGCTATCGGCATGGTCAGCTTCTCTTCCCAGACCGGTTCCAGTTTGCCGGAGGCGCGGATGACGGCATCAATGCCTTTTTGTCCGAGCGGAGCGGGATCAAGCGTGCGACGCAGCGTATAAAGCGGTTTGAACATAATACGCAGCGGCCGGGTGAAACTGCCCGCAGAGGCCGCCATATCCGCTTCATAAGCATAACCGCAGGCCCAAGGATTGCCTTTCGGCCGATCGGCAAGACGACCTTTGCCGGTCAGCGCGTAATAGGCAAACGGCAGCAGGAAAAACGCAATCAGCATGATTGTCAGCATCGGCGTGGAAAGTGCGGTATAAGGCTGAGGAGAAGAAACCACAATCGAATTTTCCGCCAGCGGAAACGCCGGCAGCGCGGAAAGTGCGGTGGCAATGCGGGCAATAATCGGTGTCACGACCGATGCGCCCAGGCCTAACAACAGACAGCACAGCGCCAGCAGCGCCATACTCACCACCATCGGTTTCGGCACTTCACGCGCCTGCGCCGCCTTTTCGCTGCGCGGCATACCGCCGAAGCTGATGCCGTACACCTTCACAAAACACAATGCCGCCAGCGCGCCGGTCAGCGCCAGCATCACGATTGCGATCGGGCCGGCTAATTTAAGTACAATGTTTTGTTCCAGACTTAAACTGAACAAAGACTGATAAGTAAACCATTCGCTGACGAAACCGTTAAACGGCGGCAAAGCGGAAATCGCCATGGTGCCGATAAGAAAACAAAATGCGGTATAAGGCATTAATTTCCCCAGACCGCCCATTAAATCCATATCTTTAGTGTGTAAGCGGTACATCACCGAACCGGCGCCGAGAAACAGCAAACCTTTAAATACCGCATGATTGAGCAAATGGTATAAACCGCCGAGCAAACCGACCACCGCCAGCACCGGCTGTTTTAGCGCAATGCCGATCATACCGACGCCGACGCCCATCATAATAATGCCGACGTTTTCCACCGTATGATAAGCAAGCAGTTTTTTAATATCGTGTTCGGCAAGGGCATACAACACACCGAGTACAGAGGACACCGCACCGAATCCCAATACGATGACGCCGAACCACAGATTGTCGGCGCCCAGTAAATCAATGCCGACTTTGATAATGCCGAAAATACCGATTTTCACCATCACCCCCGACATCAGCGCAGAAGCGTGAGACGGCGCCGCCGGGTGTGCTTTCGGCAGCCAGCCGTGCAGCGGGATCATACCGGCTTTGGCACCGAACCCTAAAAACGCCAGCATAAACACCGTAAAGGCCAGCGGTTGGGAAAGCTTAGTCTGACGGAACGCCTCAAATTCAAAGCTGCCGGACTCGGTATAAAAAATGAAAAAGGCGATCATAATCAACACCGAACCGGCATGAGCGATAAAGAAATACAGCAATCCCGCATTCACCGCATCGTCATCCTGTTCGGTCAGCACCAGAAAATAGGAGGCCAGCGACATCATTTCAAAAAACACCAGAAAATAAAACGCGTTGTCACACACCACCAGGGCAATCATCGAGGCGATAAACAGATTCATAAAAAAGCCCATGTAGCCTGCGCCTTTGCCTTTATATTCTTGCACATAAGAAAACGAATACAGCGCACTTACCACCACCAGCAAAGAAATCACGCACACCATAAAGGCGGCCAGACCGTCTATGCGGATAGAAAAACGGGCAAATTCAAAAGGGGTTTGAAATACGTCAATAACTGCATTGCTGCTCATTAGAACGGGGGCGCAGGCGATAATGCCCAATGCTCCACCAATGATACCGGTCACGCCGGATATATTGATTGCAAGTTGTTCGTTGCGGCTGCTAAGCAGAGAAACGAACGCACCAACGATATAAATCAACAAAGCAGTGATGAGTAAACTTATCGGATAACTCATAATTCACTCCATTGCTTAAAACGGATAATTTATTTCGCAATAGCGGGGGATGCCGTCATGGCTTGTTCCCGTTTGGCTCTATTGGCTTGCGTGATACTTTCATCACTGATTAAAAATAAGGTTTTGGTCGGACAGGTTTGTACGCAGGCCGGCCCTTCTGCGCGGAAATAACAAAGATCGCATTTCACCGCGACGGCTCTGACGCCCGGCTGCCATGCCAGCATATTATGCACGTCGGTATTATCCGGCGCGGTGCGAATATCACGGGCAACGGCATCCTGAAAAGAAAAATGTTCATAATAAACCGGCATATCCAGCGGCGAACTGCCGTGTTGGGTGATGGCGCCGAAAGGACAGGCGATAGCGCACAGTTTACAGCCGATACAAAGACTTTCATTGAGCTGAATGGTTTGATCTTTATGCGTAATCGCATGTACCGGGCAAACGGTGGCGCAGGGCGCATCATCACAATGGCGACACAAAATCGGCACGGTAATATCCTCATTGCGCATCACCTCCAAGCGCGGATGCGCCTGCAAACCGAAAGCCTTATGCACTTCGCTGCAAGCCGCCATACAGGTATTGCATCCGATACATCCTTGCGGATCACCGATTACAAAACGGTTCATATTCTCCCCCTTGTATGTAAAATATACATTTTTATAATAACCACTCAGGTTGTAAGGATACTCCCGCAAAAAATTAAAGCTCAAGCAAGAATTAGGCAAATTTTGATTTGGATCACAAAGATTTTCACCGTCGTGACGGAATCGTTACATAAACGTAAAATGAAATAATTTCATGCTAAAACAATTAGTTAAAATTTAATAAAATGTTATTTGCGGCATGCTTTCAATTTCGCCGCGCAAATTTATATGCTAAAATCGGCGCCCGACAGCGCGCGTTAGCACATTCATCGGCGCGTCGCAAACTATCCATCTCATCAACATTCCAACTAAGGACAAATTATGTGTTTAGGCATTCCGGGGCAGATCGTACAAGTGGCGGACAGCGCATTGCAGCTTGCCGTGGTCGATGTGTGCGGAGTCAAAAGAGAGGTCAATATTTCATTAATTTGTCAGGACGATCCGAAATGCCTGCTCGGCAAATGGGTGCTGGTGCATGTCGGTTTTGCCATGACGATTATTGATGAACAAGAAGCAAAACAAACTCAGCAGGCGCTGATTGCCATGAGCCAGCTGGAACACGAAGTGGGCGATTTTCTCGGTCTGAATCAAAAATGACAGGACGGCATAATGCAAGGGGTTGAATTACGCATAAAAGGCAAAGTACAAGGCGTGGGATTCCGCCCTTTCGTGTGGCAGCTGGCGAATCAACACGGGTTGAACGGCGATGTGAATAACGACGGACAAGGCGTGTTGATCCGTTTTGCCGCCCCGCCCGGCGAGGCGCTCGAACGGTTTTTAGCCGACCTGCAAACCCGCCTGCCGCCGCTGGCGCAGATTAGCGAGATTATCCGGCGCGATACCAACTGGCCGACCCCGCCCACCGCCGGCTTTCACATTCGGGAAAGCGAAAACACGCAAATGGACACGCAAATTATTCCCGACGCCGCAACCTGCCCGCATTGTCTGGCGGAGTTATTCGATCCCGATAACCGGCGCTATCACTACCCGTTTACCAACTGCACCCATTGCGGCCCGCGTTTCACCATTATCAAGGCCATTCCCTACGATCGGAAAAACACCGCGATGGCGGCTTTTCCGCTTTGTCCGCAATGCGAAAAAGAATACCGCGACCCCGCCGATCGCCGTTTTCATGCCCAGCCCAATGCCTGCCCGGCGTGCGGCCCGCATATCTGGCTACAGGATCGGCAACAGATTCTCGCCACTCACGAAACGGCGCTGCAACACACCGCACTTTTATTACGACAGGGCAATATCATCGCCGTTAAAGGGCTGGGCGGTTTTCATCTGGCCTGTGATGCCGGCAACCGAGCGGCGGTCGAGTTATTACGCCGGCGAAAACGGCGGCCGACCAAACCGCTGGCGGTTATGGTACCCGAGCTGCATTTTCTGCAAGATTTAACCGCGCCGGAACGCGATTTGCTGACCGGCAGCGCCGCGCCGATTGTGCTGCTGGCCAAACACAAAGTGCCACATCTGGCCGATAACATCGCACCATATTTACAGGAAATCGGCGTGATGCTGCCGAGTAATCCGTTGCAGCATTTGCTGCTGCGCGCGGTCGACCGCCCGCTGGTGATGACCTCCGCCAATCCGAGCGGGCAGCCGCCGGTGCTGGAGAATAAAAGTGCGGTGGAAAATCTGGCCGATTTGGCGGATTTTTATCTTTGCCACAACCGTGATATTTTACAGCGCGCCGACGACAGCCTGCTTCGCGTCGCTTTCGACGGGCCGGAAACCCTGCGTCGCGCGCGCGGTTATGTGCCGGACGAAATGCCGCTTGCCACTCGTAGTACAAAAAACGTGCTGGCACTGGGCGCCGATCTGAAAAACACTTTCTGCCTGCTGCGCGGCGATAAAGCCGTACTCAGCCAGCATATTGGCGATACCGCAAACGAAAAAGTGCGGTCACAATTACGCGAGAATCTGGCTTTATTTCAACATATTTATCAGTTTACGCCGCAGGTTATCGCGGTCGATGCGCACCCGGGCTATTTTTCCTCCGCCGTCGGCAGACAGCTTGCCGCACAGCAACAGGCGACGCCGGTCGAAGTGCTGCATCATCATGCCCATATTGTCAGCGTCATGGCGGAACACCATTGTAATGAGCCGGTCATCGGTCTGGCGCTGGACGGTATCGGCATGGGCGAAAACGGACGGCTGTGGGGCGGCGAATGCCTGCTGGCGGATTATCGCCACAGCCAATATTTAGGCGGCTTGCCCGCCGTTGCGCTGCCCGGTGGCGATCTGGCGGCAACACAGCCTTGGCGCAACTGGCTGGCGCACCTGCATCAATTTGTACCGCAGTGGCGGGAAATCCTCGCCGCAACCTGCACCGAACCCCATTGGCACGCATTAAGCAATGCCATTGAACGCGGGTTAAATTGCCCGCCGGCCTCCTCCGCCGGCCGCTTGTTTGACGCGGTGGCCTACGGGCTGGGCATCGCACCGCCGCGCGTTTCCTGGGAGGGCGAAGCCGCCTGCCGTCTGGAAGCGCTGGCAAATCGTTCGGCCTTCGCCACAAAGGCGCAAAGTGCGGTGACTATTCCGGTCAATATGCCGCTTATCGGCAATCAATTGGATCTCGCCGCATTCTGGCAAAGCTGGTTGGATTACCGCGCCGCCCCCGCCGATAAAGCCTTCGCCTTCCACTATGCGCTGGCACAAGGTTTCGCCCGACTGGCGGCCGACGGCGCACGCCGCTACCAATGCCGCACCATCGTACTGTCCGGCGGGGTTATGCACAATCAATTGCTGCGCCGCTTATTAAAAGAAAACCTGCGCCCATTTCATCTGCTCAGCGCCCAGCAGTTCCCTATGGGCGACGGCGGGTTAAGTTTAGGTCAGGCGGTAATTGCGGCGCATAGGCAAACGGATAAACCGGTTTAATTGAAGACAAGACGCCATTGTCAATTAAACCGGTGTTTCGCCTAACAGATTCGCGGTAAGGGTTCGTTGGATGGTAAATCCAGCAGGCGACTTTGACCGAAAATGCCGGTGGCGCGGACTTTGCCGTCGGTGGTGACTTCGCCGATGACGGCGGCGTTTTCGCCTAACGGGTGGCGGCGAAGTGCGGTCAGAATTTGCGCGGTTTCTTGTTTATCCGCAACAATCACCAGTTTGCCCTCATTGGCGAAATTCAGCGCGTCCAATCCGAGCAATTCGCAGATCCCGCGTACTTCCCGCCGAATCGGCAGGGCATTTTCGTCAATTTGCATCCCCAGCCGCTGCGACTGGGCGAATTCGTGCAGCACGGCGTTTACTCCGCCGCGGGTGGCATCCCGCACGGCTTTCACGCCGTCGAGAGGACGCAGACAGGCGATCAGCGGCGCCAGCACCGCGCAATCGCTGCATAAATCCGTTTGAATGCCGAGCTTTTCACGCAGGTTTAAAATGGTCGCGCCGTGGTCGCCCAATGTGCCGCTGACGATGAGTTGATCGCCGGCCTGAATGCGGTGTACGCCCCAATCCAGTCCGTCGGGAATCACGCCGATGCCGGCGGTGTTGATAAAAATTTTGTCCACCGCGCCTTTCGGCACTACTTTGGTGTCGCCGGTCACCACCTCAATGCCGGCTGCGCGACAGGTTTGCGCCATGGATTGAATCAACCGCTTTAATTCGGCCAGCGGCAGCCCTTCTTCCAGCATAAACCCGCAGGATAAATATTTCGGCACGGCGCCGCACACCGCCACGTCGTTGGCCGTACCGCACACCGCCAGTTTGCCGATATCCCCGCCGGGAAAAAAAATCGGGTCAATCACAAAGCTGTCGGTGGAAAATGCCAGCGTTCCGCCGCAGGCCGCCATGTTCTGCAAAGGTATGCGCGCCTGATCTTCGCCTTGGGCAAGCAGCGGATTATCAAACGCGGCGACAAAATAATCGCGGATCAGCTGTTGCATTGCAGCGCCGCCGTTGCCGTGCGCCATAGTAATAAAATCAGTCATAGATTATTCTCGTCGGTATTGATAATAGGCGGCGCATGCGCCTTCGGAAGACACCATTAACGCACCGTAAGCATTATCGGGATGGCATTTTTGCGCAAATAACGGGCAATCGGCGGGCTTACATTTGCCGATCAGCACTTCGCCGCAGCGGGAGTCGGGATCATCGGCCACTTGTTGCGGCTGAGTGGCGAAGCGGATTTCGGCGTCAAAGTTACGATACGGCGCCGTCAGTTCCACGCCGGATTCGGCGATTTCCCCCAAACCGCGCCATTCGCTGCTGGCTTTAAGGCGAAAAACCTCGCGCATCGCCTGTTGCGCCAACACATTGCCCTGCGGCTGCACAATGCGTTTATATTGATTTTCCACCGTACAGCGTCGTTCGACAAACTGCGTCACCAGCATGACGATCGCCTGCAGGATATCCAACGGTTCAAAGCCTGTGATCACAAAGGGTTTATGATATGCGTCGCACAGCGCCCGATAAGGTTCGGAGCCGATCACCATACTGACATGACCCGGCGCGATAAAACCGTCGATTTTCACCTGTTCCTGCGCCAGCAGGCTGTGTAAAGTAGGGATAATGGTGATATTCTGGCATACCACAAAAAAATTGTCCGCCTGCTGTTTTTTCGCCTGCTGCAACGTTACCGCCGCACTCGGCATGGTGGTTTCAAAGCCGAGCGAAAAAAACACCACCTGTTTGTGCGGATGATGAAAGGCGATATTCAGCGCATCCAGCGGCGAATAGACGATACGCACATCCGCGCCCTGCGCTTTGGCTTCCAGTAAAGATCCCTGCCGCCCGCGCACCCGCATGGCATCGCCGAAGGTACAGAAAATAACATCCGGACGGCGGGCGATCTCGATACACACATCGATCCGCCCCATCGGCAACACACACACCGGACAGCCCGGCCCGTGGATAAATTCGATACTTGGCGGCAATAGCCGATCCAGCCCGAATTTAAAGATGGTATGCGTATGCCCGCCGCAGACTTCCATCAAATATAGCGGATTGTCCGGCGTAAAGTGCGGTAATTTTTCCATCAGTTTTCGCAGCCGCTGCAGCAGGCTTTTCGCCAGTACAGGATCGCGGAATTCATCAACAAACTGCATCGCACGATCCTATTTTTGCAGCCAATCCAGCCATTGCGATAATCCTTCGCCGCTCTGGGCGGACAGCGCAATGACCTGAATCGCCGGGTTGACCCGTTTGGCATACGCAATACATTTTTGCACGTCGAAATTCAAGTACGGCAGCAAATCGGTTTTATTTAAAATCATCAACTTGGCGGCGGCAAACATATGCGGATATTTCAACGGTTTATCTTCGCCTTCCGTCACCGACAGGATCACCACTTTAGCGTGTTCGCCCAAATCGAATTCCGACGGGCACACCAGATTGCCGACATTTTCAATAAACAGCAGGCTGTTTGCCTGCGGCCGCAATTTCGCCAGCGCATTGCCGATCATCTGCGCATCCAGATGGCAGCCTTTGCCGGTATTGACCTGAATCGCCGGCACGCCGGTGGCGCGAATGCGATCGGCATCGTTTTCCGTTTGCTGATCGCCTTCGATCACATAGCAAGGACGTTGATGTTTTAATGCGTTTAAGGTGGCCGTCAGCAAGGTCGTTTTGCCCGAGCCCGGGCTGGAAACCAGATTAAGCGCCAGAATATGCTGTTGTGCGAAAAAACGGCGGTTTATCTCCGCCAGCCGGTTATTTTCGCCCAGAATATCCTGCTCCACTTTCAGCAGGCGCCGGCGGCTTTCCTCTTGTTGAGGCTCGTCGGACGGACGGAAGGAAGAATGAGAAAAGTCGGGTAATTTCACCGCACTTTGCGCGGCGGAATCATCATGAGCATGCGGTAATTCGCCGATTCTGACCTGTTCGGGATGGCCGCAGCCACAGGTTGTACACATAAGTCACCTCGATAATTTTTATTTGTGCTGTCAATGCTTAGCGTCTATGATAATTCATGCACGCTAGAATAGCATATTCTCACTGTTAAATATATTTTTTCACCGGGGTTAGCGCATATGATGAATCATTTAGCTTTAGAACGTATTATCAACCAAAAACTCAGCAGCGACGCCATTTCCGACTACGCGCCCAACGGTTTGCAGGTGGAAGGCAAAACGGAGGTTAAAACAATCATCACCGGCGTCACCGCCTGTCAGGCGTTGCTGGATTATGCCGTCAGCCGCCACGCCGATGCCGTGCTGGTTCATCACGGCTATTTCTGGAAAAACGAAAATCCCTGTCTGCGCGGAATGAAAGGACGGCGGCTCAAAACATTGCTGACCCACGACATCAATCTTTACGCTTATCATCTGCCACTGGACGTTCACCCTGAGCTCGGCAATAACGCCCGTCTGGCACAGCTGCTCGGCATTGAAAATCTGCAACCGCTGGAACCGGGTTCGTTGAGTATTCCGGTGTACGGCACATTATCCACACCGTTAAGCGGCGATGCCTTGGCTCACCGCATTGAACAGGTATTGCGGCGCAAACCCTTATTTTGCGGCGAAAACGCACCGCACTTAATCCGCCGCATCGGGCTTTGCAGCGGCGGCGGTCAGGGTTATATCGATCTGGCGGCGGCACAGGGGCTGGATGCCTTTATCAGCGGCGAGGCATCGGAACAAACCGTGCATTCCGCCCGAGAACAGGGCATCGCTTTTTTTGCCGCCGGACACCACGCCACCGAGCGTTACGGGGTCAAAGCCTTGGGCGAATGGCTGGCGCAGGAATACGGTTTCGAGGTGGAATTTAAGGACATCGACAACCCGGTATAAGTGCCGCGGCGCGATCCGGTGCGGCTTGACATCATGTGCAAAGCCGAGTATAAAATTTAACAGGTCTTGCATTAATAACAACACAGGAGAACCATTATGAGTGAATCATTCGAGCAAAAACGAGCAGAATTATTAGAGGAATTGGACGAGATTCTGAATAATGCTGAAGAACTCTTTAATGAAAAAACCGAAGCCGGCGCCGATGAGCTGAAAAAGCTGAAAAAACGCTTAAGCGCCCAGGTGAAAGATGCACGCGGTCAATTCGGTTCCCTGCAGGAAGAAACCGTAAAAAGAACCAAACGGGCTATCCAGCAAACCGATGAACTGGTACAGGAAAATCCGTATAAAGCCATCGGGGTCGCCGGGGTTATCGGCTTATTACTCGGCGTGCTGATCAGCAAAAAATAATCATCCGGACAGGGCTGCCCCGCGCGGCCCTTTCTTTCCGGCGTTCTTCCGACGATTAAACACGAATAAAGAGTTACAATGCAAATTATCGGCAAAATGAAACGGGCGTTTATTACCGCCGTGGAACTGGCGCAAATCCGTCTGCATATGATGAGTATCGAGCTCATCCAGCTCAAAAATTCGCTGCTCGCCATATTAAGCGCACTGCTGCTGACGTTTATTTTTTTACTCACCGGGTTAATCAGTCTGCTGTTCGGATTGGAACATTATCTGGCGCCGGAAAGCAAAGCCGCAGTGTTTTTCAGCATTACCGCCGTCGCTTGCCTGGCGGTACTGATTCTGCTTTTTATAATACTGAGATTATTCAATCGGCAACGTCGTTTTATGTCATCGACCTTAACCGAAATACAGCGCGATGTCAGCGCCTTAAAACAGGCGGCCGGCGTTTCGCGCAAGGATTAGGAGAATGTTATGCCATTAAGCCTGAACGAAGAAAAAGAACTGCTGCGACTGAAAGGCGAAATCTTACGGCTGAAATTCGGCACGCAGACCAAATCCGCCCGACAGGAGATCAGCCAGCCGATACATCATCTCAGCCTCATCGGTTCGACGCTGGCACAGCCAATCATTCGTTCGTTGCTGCTTAATCTGTTAAGCCACCGTTTATTTACCGTCCGCAACCTGTTGCTTTCGGGGCTAGGCGTCGCATTGATCGGGTTGCTCGGCAAAGAACCTCCGCAAGATCGCTAATCCGCGCCGCACCCGGCTGGTCCGACATAATTTCCCCATAATTGCCCTGTATCACAGAAACGGGTATAATTGCCGCAATTTTTATCACATCAAGGAAAACACAATGGGTTTCTTAACTGGCAAACGTATTTTAATCACCGGTTTGGCAAGCAACCGTTCCATCGCTTACGGCATTGCGGCGGCAATGAAACGCGCCGGCGCCGAACTGGCATTCACTTATTTAAACGATAAATTAAAAGCCCGCGTCGAAGAATTCGCACGGGAATTCGAATCCGATATCGTCCTGCCTTTAGATGTCGCCACCGACGAAAGCATTGAAAACTGTTTCAAACAATTAAGCGCACGCTGGGAAAAATTCGACGGCTTCGTGCATGCGATCGCATTCGCACCGGGCGACCAGCTTGACGGTGATTATGTCAACGCCGCCACCCGCGAAGGCTACCGCATTGCCCACGACATCAGCGCTTACAGCTTCGTCGCTATGGCGCAGGCGGCTCGCCCGCTGTTAAATCCGAATGCCGCGTTGCTGACTTTGACTTATCTCGGCGCGGAACGGGCGATTCCGAATTACAATGTGATGTGTCTGGCCAAAGCCTCGCTGGAAGCCGCAACCCGTGTGATGGCGGCGGATCTGGGTAAAGACGGCATCCGGGTCAACGCCATTTCGGCTGGGCCTATCCGCACGCTGGCGGCATCCGGCATTAAAAACTTTAAGAAAATGCTGGCGACCTTTGAAAATACCGCCCCGCTGCGTCGTACCGTCACCATCGACGATGTGGGCAATTCCGCCGCATTTTTATGTTCCGATTTAGCCTCCGGCATCACCGGTGAAGTTCTGCATGTGGATGCCGGATTCAGTATCACCGCCATGAGCGAACTGGGTGCGGAATAATTTTTTCGTTTCTTACCGGGCAGACCAATGTGTCTGCCCTTTTTTGTCAATAACCCGATAAAAACAGATATTATGTTGCAAAATAATCCCCTGCTGTCTCAATTAAAACAACAACTGCGCGATAGCAAACCGCACGTCGAAGGCGTCGTCAAAGGCTCGGACAAAGCCTACGGTTTTCTTGAATGTGATAAAAAAAGCTACTTTATTCCGCCGCCGGCAATGAAAAAAGTGATGCACGGCGATAAAATCAAAGCCGTCATCGACACCGTCGGTGATAAGGAACAGGCGGAACCGGATGAACTGATCGAACCGATGCTGACCCGTTTTATCGCCAAAGTGCGGTTCAATAAAGACAAGAAATTACAGGTTTTAGCGGATCATCCGCAAATCAATCAACCCATCGGCGCCAATAAACTCAAAACCTTGCAGACGGAATTACAGGAAGGCGACTGGGTGGTCGCCGTGTTAAAAACCCATCCGCTGCGTGACGATCGTTTTTTCTATGCGCAAATCACTGAATTTATCTGCCGCGGCGATGATGAATTCGCGCCTTGGTGGGTTACGCTGGCGCGCCACCAGCAATCCCGTTATCCGGTGCGGGGCGCGGACAGTTATAGCCTGCAGGATGAGCAAACGCGCGAAGATTTGACCGCACTTCATTTCGTTACAATCGACAGCGAAAGCACGCAGGATATGGACGATGCGCTGTATATCGAAGCGGTCGAACAAAACGGCGTTCAAACCGGTTGGAAACTGGTGGTGGCGATCGCCGATCCGACCGCCTATATCGGTATGGATTCGCAAATCGAAAAAGACGCCCGCCAGCGTTGTTTCACCAACTACCTGCCGGGATTTAATATTCCGATGCTGCCGCGCGAACTCTCTGACGAGCGCTGTTCATTAATGGAAAACCAGACCCGCCCGGCGCTGGTCTGTTATATCGAAACGGATTTACAGGGCGAAATTTGCGCGAAACCGCATTTCGTTTGCGCTTATGTTCAATCCAAAGCCAAGCTGGCTTATCACACGGTTTCCGCCTATCTGGAACAGCAGCCCGACGGCTGGCGCCCGAGCGACGCGCTTACCGAGCGGCAGATTCAGCAGCTGCATCAATTTACCCTGACGCGGATTCAGTGGCGCCAAACCTATTCTTTATTATTTAAGGAAAAACCGGATTATACTTTTGTCCTGGCGGAAAACGGCAAAGTACAAGCGATCAAAGCGGAACATCGCCGTGTCGCCAACCAGATTGTCGAAGAAGCCATGATCCTCGCCAATATCTGTGCCGCGCAATATCTGGATGAAAAACTGCAATGCGGTATTTTCAATACCCACGCCGGTTTTGATAAAAAATATCTGGACGCCGCGCACAATTTCCTGCTGGCGAATCTGGCCAACGATGAAAACCGCGTACAACTGACACAGCGTTATGCCGTGGAAAATCTGGCCACCTTGTCGGGTTATTGCCGGATGCGCCATGATATCGAACCGATTGAGGGCGACTATCTGGAACTGCGCCTGCGCCGTTTTCTGACCTTTGCCGAATTTAAAGCGCAATCCGCACCGCACTTTGGGCTGGGCTTACCGGCATATGCCACTTGGACTTCGCCGATCCGCAAATATTCCGATATGGTCAACCACCGTCTGATTAAAGCCACCCTGAGCGGACAGCCTTATGAAAAACCGTCGGAAACTGTGTTGCAGCGCCTACAGGAAGCCCGCCGGCAAAACCGTTTGGTGGAACGGGATGTCGCCGACTGGCTGTATTGCCGCTATCTGGCGGATAAAGCGGCGCAGCAGCCGGAATTCGAAGCGCAAGTGCTGGATGTAATGCGCGGCGGATTACGGGTGCAATTGCTGGAAAACGGCGCGTCGATGTTTATTCCTGCCTCGGCGCTGCATAATAACAAAGAGGAAATTCAGCTGAATGCCGATGAAATCGCCTTATATATTAAGGGCGAAAGACGCTATAAAATCGGCGATATTATTGCTGTCCGCCTGACCGAAGTCAAAGAAGACACCCGCAGTATTATCGGCACGATCGCCGCATAACAAAACGGGGCGCTTAAGCGCCCCGTTCGTTTTTTATCTTGCCACGCTCAGCCCGCATAACGGCCGACGCCCAATTCGTCTTCCTTACGGGTACGGTTAATCACCGCCTGCGGCGATTGCAGCACGCGCAGCCCCATTTGATCTTCGGTGCGGACAATCTCTCCGCGCAGAGAATTGGTAAACACATCAGTGATCTTAATATCCACGAATTTACCAATCATATCCGGCGTACCGGCAAAATTCACAATACGGTTATTTTCCGTCCGGCCGGTCAATTCCATCAAATCTTTCTTCGACGGCCCTTCCACCAGCACGCGCTGTTCCGTGCCCAGCATGGCGCGGCTGTATTGTGCCGCCTGATGATTAATGCGCTGTTGCAGCAGGTATAAACGCTGTTTCTTTTCCTCTTCCGTCACATCATCGGGGAAATCCGCCGCCGGCGTTCCCGGGCGGGCGGAATAAATAAAGCTGAAGCTCATATCAAAATTGACCTGCGCGATCAGATTCATGGTGTCTTCGAAATCCTGATCCGTTTCGCCCGGAAAACCGACGATAAAATCCGAACTTATCTGAATTTCCGGCCGCACTTTGCGCAATTTGCGGATAATGGATTTGTATTCAAGCGCCGTATGACCACGTTTCATCATATTCAGCACCCGATCGGAACCGCTTTGCACCGGCAAATGCAGGAAGCTGACCAATTCCGGCGTATCGGCGTAAACCGCAATAATATCATCGGTAAATTCAATCGGATGGCTGGTGGTAAAACGTAAACGGTCAATACCATCGATCGCCGCCACCAAACGCAAAAGCTCGGCAAAGGTGCAGATTTCGCCGTCATGCGTCGGCCCGCGATAGGCATTCACATTCTGCCCCAGCAGGTTCACCTCGCGCACGCCCTGCTCCGCAAGCTGGGCGATTTCAAACAACACATCGTCCAGCGGACGGCTGACTTCTTCCCCGCGCGTATAAGGCACCACGCAGTAAGTACAGTATTTATTACAGCCTTCCATAATGGAAACGAACGCCGTCGGCCCTTCCGCTTTCGGTTCCGGCAGGCGGTCGAATTTTTCGATTTCCGGAAAACTGACATCCACCACCGCACTTTTTCCGCCGCGGATTTGGTTAATCATCTCCGGCAGCCGGTGCAGGGTTTGCGGCCCGAAAATAATATCCACATAAGGCGCACGGTGGCGGATATGTTCGCCCTCCTGCGACGCCACACAACCGCCGACCCCGATCACCAGCGCCGGATTTTTTTGCTTTAATTCTTTCCAGCGTCCCAGCTGATGAAACACTTTTTCCTGCGCTTTTTCCCGAATCGAACAGGTATTGAGTAACAACACATCCGCTTCTTCCGGCACATCGGTTAATTCCAGTCCGTGCGTGCTGTTGAGTAAATCCGCCATTTTCGAACTGTCGTATTCATTCATCTGACAGCCCCAGGTTTTAATATGTAATTTGTGCATCATAGTCTATGTCAAAATGTCTTATCCGATAAAAAATTGATTGGCTATTTTACAGTCTTGCGGCAATGGTGGCTAGTTAAAATCGGATTTTCTTTTCTCTTTCGCCCATTAAGGATAAAATCACCCGAACGGAACGTGCGATGCGCCGGTACAACGAAAAACAGCCCGAAAAATCACCGCACTTATTTTTCACCACCGTGAGCGGCGCATAACAACAGCGGAGCAAATTATGACAATCACCAAAGACATTATTATTATCGGCGGCGGGATGATCGGCGCGGCCTGCGCGGCAGGCTTGGGCAAACTCGGGCTGCAGATTCAGATTATCGAACGTGCGCCGCTGCCCGAGTTTGAGCCGGATTCGCCTTATGATATCCGCATTTCCGCCATCAGCGCCGCTTCGGTTAATTTGCTCAAACGGCTCAACGCCTGGCAACATATTGAGAGAATGCGGGTTTGCCCTTATCGCGGGCTGGAAACCTGGGAAATCGACGGCTTTGCCACCCGCTTTCACTGCACAGAGCTGAACCTGCCGCAGCTCGGTTATATGGTGGAAAATCATCTGGTGCAGCGCGGTTTATGGCAGGCCGTGCGCCAGTTTGCCAATGTGCAAAGCTCGATTGGCACGGCGATTGTCGAAGCCAAAAAGTGCGGTGCGAACTGGCAGATTCTGTTAGCCGACGGGCAATGCTATGCCGCGCCGCTGATTATCGCCGCCGACGGTGCCAATTCGCAAATCCGCCGGGCTGCCGGTATCGGTCTGACCGGCTGGCAATATCGTCAGGATTGTATGCTGATTTTAGTGGAGACCGAATCGCCGCAGCAGGACATCACCTGGCAGCAGTTTTATCCTAGCGGCCCGCGGGCGTTTTTGCCTTTATGCGGTCATCAGGCCTGCTTGGTGTGGTATGACAGCGCACAGAAAATCCGCGCCCTGCGCCAGCTGTCGGCAGAAAAACTGGCACAGCAAATCCAGCTGGCATTTCCACCGCGTTTGGGTCATATCCGGGTGCAGCGCGCCGCGGATTTTTCCCTGACCCGCCGTCACGCACAGGATTATTTCAAACAGGGCGTGGTGCTGGCGGGCGATGCGGCGCACACCATCAACCCGCTGGCGGGGCAAGGGGTCAATCTTGGTTTTAAAGATGTGAAAGCGCTGCTGGCGGTGATCGAAAGTGCGGTGGAAAAAAATCACAATTTCGCCACCGATGACGTACTGGCACGCTACCAGCGGCAACGCAAAGCAGATAATCTGCTGATGCAGTCCGGCATGGATTTATTTTATAAAGCCTTTAAAGAAGAGTTGCTGCCGTTAAAGATCGCCCGCAATCTCGCCTTAGTCTTGGCCGACAAAGCCGCACCGCTGAAAAAACAGGCGTTGAAATATGCGCTGGGATTGTAATTTGTCAGACAGCATATTGGCGCGCAACCGACTGCGCGATTGGCTGCGTTTATTCCGTTTTATTTTTGCCTTTTATCACCTTCATCATTTCCATAAAGTGCGGGCGTAATTGGCGAAATAACGGATTATCGCGATTTTCCAACATAACCTCACCCAGCAATTTCAAACCGACGACAAAGCGTTGCGCCATTTCCGGCGTAAATCCTTCACGTTGTTCGGTCATTGCGATGATATTGAAGAGATTATCATGATTCGGCGCCTCAAACGTGATGTCCTGATTTACCGGCTGTCCTTCATGGTCGGATAAATATTGTACGTTAATGCGATACTGATGTTGTTTCATATGTTTTGCCTCCGATTAACCCTTTCCGCCGATGATAAAAACCGGCAAAGTGCGGTCATAAAACGCTACGTTTTTTAAATAGGCGTTAATTTTACCGCACTTTTAATAGCCGTCGCCCAACATATTCGGTAGAAAAACCGCGTGTTGGATCCGTTTTACGCGCGATACGATACGTCCGTCATCATACAGTTCGATTTCCCGCCAGCCGGGTTGTAGCGTATCAAGGGCAAAATTGTTGCTGTCCGGTTTAAACTGCACGCAGGTGGAGGGCGTCGCCATCACTCGATAGCCGTACCATTCGCCGTCCACTTCCTGATGAATATGCCCGCACAAAATGCCGCGCACGTTGCGAAACGGCGATAAAGTGTAAGCCAAATCCAGCGAATTGCGCAGATTGTGCTGATCCAGCCAGGCGGAATGGGTGGATAAAATATGATGATGCAGCACGATCAGAGAATAACGTTCCGGGTGATCTTTCAGTTTCGATAACAGCCAATCGATCTGATATTGTCCCAGCTGACCGTGCGGCACGCCGAACACCTGACTGTCCAGCATCAGAATTTGCCAGTGCTCGCCCAGCAGCACATGTTTGATCGGGCTGATATTGCCTTGCTTCTGATTTAAAATATCGAACATTTTCGGCTGAAAATCATGATTGCCCGGGATCCAGAACACCATTTTTTGCAGCGGCTTGACGCTTTCGCAAAAGCGCAGATAGCCTTCGCCGCTGCTGTCCTGCACCAAATCGCCGGTGGCCAGCACCAGTTCGTAATTAAAATCGCTTTGCCGAATTTCCGTTAATACTTGGTTAAAACTCGCCTGCGTGTTTATTCCGAGTAATTCGCCGTTTTCTTCTTTAAACAAATGGGGATCAGTAATCTGGATTAACCGTATAACCTTCTCCGAGGTCTGATGTGTATAAGTGTTTACCAAGTGATCCATCCTCCCTTAATATCCTTATTTTCTCCAAACTGTGCTATAACTTACGGATTTCAAAAAAAATTGCATCAGTAAAATACAAAAAATGTTAACACTGTCATGTTTTGCCGCCGACTTTGTGCCAAAAATAAAAGCTATATCACATTTTTTAACGCCATTTTTGCTGTAACATTTGGTAATTCAACTGCAACCACAACAAACCGGTCACGGCGATGCCGTTGTCGATTTTTCCCTCGCACACCCATTGATAAGCCGTCTGCCGGCTCACCGCATGCACGCGGATATCTTCATGTTCCTCCGCCAGCCCGTGCAAGCCCGTCGCCTTGGTGCTGTCCACTTTGCCGGCAAACAGATGAATCCGTTCACGCACGCCGCCCGGGCTGTCCCACATGCTCAGCGCGTGAGTTAATTTATCCACCTTTAAGCCCGCCTCTTCCTCGCTTTCACGCAGGGCGACCTGCTCCGGCCGTTCGCCCGCTTCCACCATGCCGGCGATCAATTCCAACAACCAGGGCGATTGGGTTAAGCGCGGATCATAAGCGCCGATGCGCACTTGTTCGACCAGAATCACCTTATCCGCCTGCGGATCATAGGCGATCACCGCAGAAGCCGCCCCTTTCACTAACAGCTCGCGGGTCACTACCCCGCTCATTCCGCCGGCGAATAATTTATGCTTAAACTGAATTTTTTGTAAACGGAAAAAGCCGCTGTACAGGGTTTCTTCCTTCAGAATTTCAATATCCTGCTGGGTAAACTGTTGCTCGTCTTTCATCTTGCATCCTTAGAAGCGATCGCTCTCGCCCTTGTATGAGCGGATAGCATCACGCGATCAGCGAAAATACCATGTCTGCGATCATGTTTGACTTTTTTCACAAAAAAAGGTTCACCTGCGTAAACCTTTTATTCTCATATTACATCCGGCTTATTTATTCTCCGCCCTTGATATTGCCGATTGTATTAAATAAAAAAACGGGCAAAAATCTGCGGCATATGGGCGCTTAACACCGCATTGCCGGCAATAAATTCATTTTGCCAGGCCGCCAGCAGCACCTGCGGCCCGAATTGTGCCCGCGCCTGTTCGGCCACCGGCAGATAACTGATGTGCCAAGGCTCGCGCCCGATGGCCAAATGCGCCGGCAAATGCATAAACGGCAGCGCAAAATCAAAGCGCGGCAAGTTTTCGGCCAGCCACTGACTTAAGGCGAAAAAATACCCGTTTTGTTCATATTCCCAAGGTTCCAGCTGTAGTTTTTGCTGCGCCGGCAATAAATCGGGATCAAAAATATCGATTTCCGTGCCCCAGTGATGACGGCTGCCGCCCGGCAACGCCGACCAGCGCAAAATCGCCTCACACTTTTCCCATTCTGAAAGTGCGCTCAGATTCAGCGCGTTGCCCTGATCATCATGCACTTTGCGCCGACCGCAGAATTTCTCGTTCCAGATTTGCTGCTGGCGCTGAAAATCACGGAAGCTGCTGGCCGGCTGTAAATTAAAGCCGTTTTGCACCGCACTTTTCTGCAACGCCTGAAAGGCGCGCAATGCCTGCGGCTGTAGAAAATGATTGGCGGAAAACGGACAAGGCAAATGCTGCAAATGCGCACGGGATTTGCCGCTCAGCATATCGGGCGTAAAAAAAACGCGTGTCATGGTTCCTCGGTGAATATGTGGTTTCGATTAAGCGGATAACGGTCTCTGCGCACGATTTAGCCTTCGGCGCCGCTCAACAGCTTGTTCAGCATGGCGCGATAAACCTGCCCCAGCAGTGCCAGATCATGACAGCTGACGCATTCATTAACTTTATGAATGCTGGCGTTCAGCGGGCCGAGTTCTACCACTTCTGCTCCCATCAAGGCGATAAAACGCCCGTCGGAAGTGCCGCCACCGGTTTCCAGCCGCGGTTCGATATGCGCGATTTCGCGCAGACTGTCGGTCACCGCGCTGACCAGCTTGCCCGCTTCGGTTAAAAACGGTTTGCCGGACAACTGCCAGTCGATGCGATAAGTTAAACCGTATTGTTGCAGCATGGCCGCCACAGTACGTTTAATGATCTCATCAGTAACTTCGGTGCTGTAACGCAGGTTAAACTGCACGAAAAGCTCACCCGGAATAACGTTATTGCTGCCCGTTCCCGCCTGAATATTGGCAATTTGCAGGCTGGTCGGCGGAAAAAACCGATTGCCCTGATCCCATTGATAAGCGGTCAGTGCGGTTAAAAACGGCAGCGCATTATGCACCGGATTGTCCGCCAGATGCGGATAAGCCACATGCCCTTGAACGCCCTGAATAATCAGATTCGCGGTGATTGAGCCGCGCCGTCCGTTTTTTACCACATCGCCCAGACGCTGCGCGCTGGACGGCTCGCCGACTAAGCAATAATCAATCCGTTCGCCGCGCGCCATTAAGGTGTCCACCACGCGCACCGTGCCGTCTTTGGCGGCCGCTTCTTCATCGGAGGTAATCAACAAGCCGATGGTACCGCGATGTTGCGGGTGGGCGTTGACATATTCCTCCGTCGCCACAATCATCGCCGCCAGCGAACCTTTCATATCCGCGGCGCCGCGCCCATACAGCATATCATCGACGATCTGCGCGGAAAACGGCGGATAACGCCATTGGCCTTCATCCCCCGCCGGCACCACATCCGTATGCCCGGCAAAGGCAACCACCGGCACGCCCTCACCGTGTTTCGCCCATAAATTCAGGGTATCGTTAAACGGCAGCCATTCAATCGTGAAACCTAACGCCTGCAAGCGCTCGGCAATAATTTGCTGGCAGCCCTGATCGTCGGGGCTGACGGAAGGTCGGCGGATCAGCTGCTGCGCTAATTCAATAATCCTGTTCTTCATATTATTTCCCGTTATGTGCGCCGGCGATTATTTCAGCGCCGCCGCATAATCTTGTTCATTAAAGCCGATAAGCGCAATCTCATCCTGCATAATAATCGGCCGTTTAATCAGCGTCGGCTGCGCCAGCAGCAGCTCAAGTGCGGTCTGTTTTGACAACGTTTTTTTCGCCTCTTGATCCAGATTGCGCCAAGTGGTGCTGCGCTTATTCAGCAGATTTTGCCAGCCGAAACGGCGTTCCGCTGCTACCAGCCAGTCACGCGTCAGACCGTCGGTGCGATAATCATGCAGCCGATGTGCAAGATGATTCGCCGCCAGCCATTGCAACGCTTTTTTTACCGTATCGCAATTTTTAATGCCGTAAACCGTAATCATTTAACCTTCCTGTTGTAAAAATTCGTTATCCGGCAACACGCGCAAAGGCTGCATGTCGCTGGCGCCGACAATAACACGACTCGGATCGGAACGCAAACAGCTGCCGCCGTAATGCCCGCCGACGGTAAAAGTGCAAACCTGCACATACAGCTCTTCCACTTTAGGCAAACACCAAAGCTGCTGATAAATCGCCTCCTGCTGATGAAAACGGCCGCTGGTTTCGTCCAGCACGGTTTTGCCGTCGCCGATTAAAGTCACATTATTACCGCAGCGACCGGCAATCGGTTTTTTCGCATAGCCGTTTTGCGCCAGTGCCGGCGTCAGCTCAAAACCGGATTCCAGCAAATAGCGGTGATTCGGAAACAGCGACCATAACACCGGCAAAATCGCTTTATTGCTCGGAATGGCGGTCCACAGCGGCTCATACACCAGCACTTCCGGGCGCAGTAAAACATCGATCAGCCGCACGTTATCTTCCGCATAGCCGGTGCGGATCGGCGGCGCCACCTCCTGCCCGCCGGTTTCTTCGCGCAGCTGTTCCAGCACGGTCTCCCACGCCCAGGTTTTCCACACGCTGAGTATCTGGTTATCTTCATCATCCAGCAGGCGACCGCGTTTATCCCAATGCAACCCTTCGGTGCCGTGTACAATTTTGGCGCGATATCCCGCCTGTGTCAGTGCCGACTGCATAAACAGCGCATGATAATCTTCTTCATTATCGTTATCCTGCAAAATATGCACCAAAGCGGCATGTTCGCGATGTTTCCAGCAATCGGCCAGTGCATCGCGCAAACGGGCGCCGGGATCGCTGCCCTGCCGCAAACCGCCGACCTGCGCCCAGCGTCCGAGAATGGCACCGGCTTCCGCATGGCAGGAGGCCGAATCCGCATTATATTCATACACTTTCAGCCCGCGTTCGCTCAAACAGAAATCAAGCCGCCCGGAAACGGTTTGATAACGGCGATTCTGCCAGGATAAACGCAGGCGCGGCCATAACAGTTTCGGAATATTGAAATACCGCAATAAACCGTCGTCTTTCAACACTTTATCGGTGGCATGCAGATACATCAGATGCAGTTCATTGGTGGCGCGGATCAGTTCATGCTGCGCACTTTCGGAAATCGTGAAATAGCGGTATGGATCGGAAAAATTGATCCGATGTCCTTTCATCGCAGCGATATAACGGCTTTCCAGCGGATCCGTTGCATTCAGCCATTCGGCGTCGAATTGACCGTGATTGTCCAGTCTGCGGGCTAAAATCCGCAAGGTTTCCGGCGCCGGCATCGGCTGCGGCAGGCTGTATGCGGTATCTTCCGTTTGGATCATCCAACCCAGAATTTCCGTATCGGTAAAAGTATCCTGTAAACGATAACCCGCTTCGCTGACCGTCATCGGCAGCTCGCGCGTCCATTGCTGACCGCTCGGTAAACGGTAATGAATCACATTCTGTTCCGCGATCCGGATTCTGTCCGCCAGCACTTCGGTGATGATCGCCACATGACCGGTTTCTTTAAACTCGCCGCCCTCCTGCCAAACCAGCAACGCGCCCGCTTCCGGCGCTTTTTTGCTGCCGTTGGCAAAGGCCTGCAACGGCACCAGCGCATCGTTGATGACCTGACGCAAAAAACGCAGGGAAAAAATTTCATAAGCCATGCCCACATCGCTGAACACCATACCGTAATTTAAATACAGATAACGGCGGGCGAATTCCACGCATTGCCATTTATAGCCCATATATTCGCGCCCCAAATAGCTGCGAAACGCCGCATCGTCGGGAAACTCCTTGGGATCCGCCGTATCGTAATCGGACGAATAAATCGCAATCCCGCCCGGCGCATAACCGAGCAGACTGCCGAAAGGGTCATCGGTGGGAATATTGGGTGAAATTTCTGATGAGGACAGTTCAGACATGGCAAGCTCCGAGTAAAGGCAAATAACGGCGTAGTATAGATCCAATCAGTGCCAAAAACAAAAGTGCGGTCGTTTTTTTGCCGGTTTTTAAAACCTGCGTTAAACGGACCGCACTTTTTTCGTTGTCGTTTATTTATGTAGTAAATATGCCTTCAACGCGGCGAAATCGTTTTCCATTGTATCGGATAATAACGGCAGTCTGTTATGTTTATCCAGCGCCGCCGGCAGTTGAAGCTGAATCGACAGAATCCGTTCTACGCTTTCCTTAAATTTTGCCGGATGTGCGGTGCACAGGAACAGTCCGCTTTCACCCGGTTGCAGATCCTGTTGCAGTACGCGATAGGCCACCGCACCGTGCGGTTCGCACAAATAGCCTGCGGCGTACATGGCGCGTAAGGTGTCTTCCGTCTGCCCATCGCTCACCGCGGCGGAATGCAGGTCGGACAGCGGCCAGCCGTTACGTCGGAACAATTCTTCCACCCGCGGCCAGTTATTCGGGCGGCTGACATCCATGGCATTGGATAAGGTCGCTTGTGTCGCGTGCGGCGCCCAGTTGCCGTCGGCTAAATAGCGCGGTACGGTATCATTGGCGTTGGTGGCGGCGATAAAACGTTTAATCGGCAAGCCTAAGGTTTTGGCGATCAAGCCGGCGGTTAAGTTGCCGAAATTGCCGCTCGGCACGGATACCACCAGATTGTCTCGAGCCTGCTGCGGCAATTGTGCGACCGCTTCAAAATAATAACACACCTGCGCCAGTAAGCGGCTGATATTAATTGAGTTGGCCGAGTTCAGCCCGATTGCCTGACGTAATGCGTCATCATCAAAAGCCTGTTTGACCAGCGCCTGACAGGCGTCGAAATCCGCTTTCACCGCCACGGTGCGGATATTGCCGCCCAGCGTACAGAACAGTTTTTCCTGTAGCGGGCTGATTTTGCCCTGCGGATATAAAATCACGACGTCAATATTTTGCAGACCGTAAAAGGCATGCGCCACCGCCGCACCGGTATCGCCGGAAGTGGCGGTTAAAATGGTGATTTTGCCGTCGCCGCGCACCGCCGCCAGTGCCTGCGCCATAAAACGGCCGCCGAAATCTTTAAATGCCAGCGTCGGGCCATGAAACAGTTCCAGCGCATAAATTCCTTCCTCCACCTTTACCACCGGGGCAGGAAATGTGAACGCATTTTGCACCATTTGATTCAGCTGTTCGCGCGGAATTTCCTCACCGATTAACGCGCTTAAAATCGTCTGGCTGCGTTCCACCAGCGGCAGCGCCAGTAATTGTTCGATATTATCCAATTGCGGGATCTGAGCCGGGAAAAAAAGTCCCTGATCTTTCCCTAAGCCCTGACGAACCGCCTGAGCGAAATTAACCCGTTGTGTCGGGTGCTTGATATTGTATAAGTTCATAGTTTGTCCTGTTCGGTTAAATGTGTCAGCCCTAATTCAATCAGCTTAATTCGCGCGCGCCCTGATTATCCACTTTACAGATATGCACGAAGCCCTCGTTATTCTGTAAATAATGCTGTTCCAGATAAGCGGACAGGCGGGTGGCGGTGGCCAGATCCGGCGCAATGGCAAAAATCGTCGGGCCGGAGCCGGAAATTCCCGAAGCCAGCGCACCTAAATCGCGCACCGCCTGTTTCACTTCGGCAAAATTCGGCAGCAGCGCTTCGCGGTAAGGTTCGGCGACTACGTCTTTCATCATGTATGCCGCCAAGGCTTCCTGATGCGTATGACAGGCATGAACGAAGCTGCCGAGATGACGGCCGTGCGTAATCACATCCTGACGGGTATAGCTTTTCGGCAAAATCGCGCGCGCTTCGGAGGTCGACACTTCAATGCCGGGATAAGCCAGCACCCAATACCAATTGTCGAAAAACGGCAGCTGCTGACAAATATTGCCGAGCGATTGCACCATCAGCTGTACGCCGCCCAAATAACAGGGTGCGACATTATCATAATGAATGGAGCCGGAAATCCGACCTTCCAGTTCGCCCATCATTTCCAGCAACTCCATTTTTGAAAAGGGTTCCTGATGAAAGCGGTTCAACGCCACCAGCGCGGCGACAATCGAACAGGCGCTGGAACCCAGCCCGGAACCGATAGGCATATTTTTTTCCAGCGTCAAGCGCAGGGCTTTAACGTTACTGTTGCGCAGTTTCAGGCGTTCGCGAAATAACACATAAGCCTGATATACAATATTTTTGTGCGGCTCTTTCGGTAATTTACGCACAAAATAGCCCGCACTTTCCAGCTCGAAACCGCTGTCTATGTCATCAATCTGAACCACATCGCCCAGCAAGGAACCGTCAATCGGGGAAACCGCCGCGCCCAAGGTGTCAAATCCCACACTGATATTGGCACTGGATGCCGGCGCATAAATTCTTAACATTGCCATTCTCCGTTAATGATGTACCGTTCTTAAAATATCGGCGAAAATACCGGCGGCAGTTACCGCATTGCCGGCACCGTAACCGCGTAATAATAGCGGAATCGGCTGATAGTAGCGAGTATAAAATGCAAGTGCGTTTTCGCCGTTTTTCACTTTATACAGCGGATCGTCGCCATCCACTTCAAGCACGGACACTTTACACTGTCCGTTTTCGATCTGACCGACATAACGCAGCACTTTCCCTTGCGCGCGGGCATTTTCCACCCGGGCGCGGAATTCGTCATCCAACTGCGGCAGCAGCGCCATAAATTCTTCCGTCGATTTGCCCGCGGCGAACCCTTGCGGCAGCACGCTTTCCACGTTAATATCCGCCAGTTCAAGCGGCAGACCGGTTTCGCGCGCCAGAATCAATAATTTACGCGCCACATCCTGACCGGACAGATCATCACGCGGATCCGGTTCGGTAAAGCCTTTTTCGCGCGCCAGTGCGGTGGCTTCCGATAAGGATAAACCCTCTTCCAATTTGCCGAAAATAAAGGATAACGAACCGGATAAAATCCCGTTAAAGCGGATCACTTCATCGCCGGCGGCAAGCAGGTTCTGCAAATTTTCAATCACCGGCAACCCGGCGCCCACATTGGTATCATACAGAAAATTACGCTGATTTTTACGCGCATTTTCGCGCAGCAGATTATAATATTCAATCTCGCGGGTGTTGGCTTTTTTGTTCGGAGTCACCACATGAAAACCCTCGCTTAGCGCGCGCGCATACAAACCGGATACGCTTTCCGCCGAGGTGCAGTCCACAAACACCGGATTGACTACATGATGCAGTTTAATAAAGGATAACAATACGTCGAAATCCGACGGTTGCGTGGCATTTTCCAGATCCGCCTGCCAGTTATCTAAATTTAATCCGTTTTCATCCAACAGCATTTTGTTTGAGTTGGCTAATGCGCACACACGGATTTCAATGTCCTTTTTTGCCAGATACTCCTTTTGGTTTTTTACCTGCTCGATTAATTCGCCGCCCACACCGCCGACGCCGACCAGAAACATATCGACGATTTTTTTATTATTAAATAACGCCTGATGGGTGGATCTCACCGCTTCAATGGCTTTATTCTGCGCCACCACGGCGGAAATGGAGCGTTCGGAGGAGCCTTGCGCGATGGCCACGATACTGATATTTGCCTGCGCCAGCGCCGAGAAGAAACGCGCCGCAATGCCTTTTGCCTGTCGCATGCCGTCGCCGACCACGGAAATAATGGATAAATCTTTGATGACTTCAATCGGTTCCAGTGCGGCGGATTTCAGTTCCTGTGCGAATTCGTTTTCCAGCGCGCAACGTGCGGTGTCGATCGCTTTAACCGGCACACAAAAACTGATGCTGTATTCCGATGAGGATTGAGTAATCAGAATCACCGACACTCCGGCTTTCGACATGGCGGAAAATACCCGTGATGCCATACCGACCATGCCCTGCATGCCCGGCCCGGAAACATTAAACATCGCCAGATTATCCAGATTGGTGATGCCTTTCACTTGCAATCCTTCCGCTTTAACTTCGCCGTCAATAACGGAACCCGGCGCGTCCGGATTGCCGGTATTTTTAATCAGACAGGGAATATTGGCTTGTACCAGCGGCCCGATAGTGCGCGGGTGAATCACCTTGGCGCCGAAATAAGACAATTCCATCGCTTCACGATAAGACAGGCTCGGCAGCAAACGCGCATCCGGCACCAAACGCGGATCACAGGTATAAACGCCGTCCACATCCGTCCAGATCTCACAAACTTTCGCTTTCAGGCAGGCGGCAAGACAAGCGGCGGAATAATCGGAACCGTTGCGCCCCAGCAGCACCAGTTCGCCTTTATCATTACCGGCGGTAAAGCCGGCCATTAACACAACATGGTCTTTCGGAATCGCGTCGGCGTTCACCCGTGTGGCGGAGGCGTCAATATCTACGGAGGATTCCAGATAACCGCCCTGCGCCAACAATTTTTCCACCGGATTGATTAACGTTACGCGATAACCGCGCGCCTCAAACCAGGCTTTCATCATGGCAATGGATAATTTCTCACCGCGTGAATCAATGGTGGCTTTTACCGCGTCTTCAACACGGCCGTTTTGTCTGATATTGTCCAGCAATCCCTGAATCTGCGCAAATTCGGCATCAATGAACGCTTTTGTCGCGGCTAAATCAAAATTTGTATTTTCCGCATGTAATCCATTGATGATGTTATAAAAAATCTCTAAAGCTTGATTAAAATCGGTTTCGGTAGGTTGGTTTTGAGCGGCTTTCTCGGAAAGGGCGACCAGATAGTTGGTAATTTTGGCCGGTGCGGACAACACGCCGGCCGCCTGATCGTCTAAATGGGCCTGTTCAATAAGCCGTGCCGCCTGTGAAAACCGTTCGGGATTAGCCAAAGAGGTACCGCCGAATTTAAGTACGCGCATAATAATCTCCTGAATGTTGTGTATAAAGTTAATCTGAAAAACTGCGATAAAAAAACCCGCACTTTGTATGCGGGTTTTATCAATTCTGTTTTTAACGCACTAACCCGCCCCATTAGTCATCGTAATGGTCATCATAATAATGGTGGTGGTCATAGCGAAAGTGCGGTGTGTCATTGCGTTATTTCCTTCATAAAAACGAATGCGTTAGAAATACCGAAATTTTCGTCGCTTGTCAAACGGAAAATGAATAAATAAGATAAATTTCCCTTCTTTATTGTAAATCCTGTAAAATAGCGCCTGATTCTCTATTTAACCGATAAAACGTCTATGATGAATATTCAGCAAAATCTTAATCAAATTCACCGGCAAATCACACAGCATTGCCGGCTGGCGCAGCGCAGTGCCGACGAGGTGCGTTTACTGGCGGTGAGCAAAACCAAACCGGTTGAAGCGATTTTAGCCGCCTGTCAAGCCGGGCAAACCGCATTCGGCGAAAACTATGTACAGGAAGGCGTGGAGAAAATCCTGTTTTTCGAACAGCAGAATATCCCGCTGGAATGGCATTTTATCGGCCCGCTGCAATCCAATAAAACCCGGCTGGTGGCCGAGCATTTCGACTGGATGCAAACGCTGGATCGGGCAAAAACCGCCGAGCGCCTGAATGCGCAGCGCCCGCACTTTAAAGCGCCGTTAAACGTTTTAATTCAAATTAATATCAGCGATGAACGCAGTAAATCCGGTATTCAACCGGCAGAGATGCTCACGCTGGCAAAACAGGTGCAAAACTTACCGCACTTATGCCTGCGCGGTTTAATGGCGATTCCGGCGCCGACGGACAATATCGCCTTGCAGGAGCAGGCTTTCGCTAAAATGCACGCGCTGTTTTTGCAATTGCAACAAGCGTTGCCCGACGCGCCGATCGATACGCTGTCAATGGGCATGAGCGATGATATGCCGAGCGCCATAAAGTGCGGTTCCACCATGGTCAGAATCGGCACCGCCATTTTCGGTCAACGCGGCTGATCGGCTGTAAAACCTCAAAAACCGGAACGGCAAGGTTTTTTATTTCCAAAAAATAAGTTGTCACGAAATGCTGCCGTAATAGTCGTTATTTTTAGGCAAAAATAAAGCCGCTCAATGAGCGGCTTAGTTATTATCACAAGTTTAAGCGATTAGAAGTAAACGCGTAAACCTACACCGTAGAAGTTTTCGTTGTCTTTAGTTGCTTCGTCAACACCGGCTTCAGTTAATTTCACACGGCTGTGCGCATATTCAACATAAGTCACTACATTTTTAGTGAACGCATAATCGGCACCGATTAAATAAACGTTCTGTAGCGCTTTATCACCGTCGTTTAATGTCACATTGCTAAGTGCGGCTTTCGCTAAGCTGTAATCGGTTTCAAAGTCTGTTGTTGTTCTGCCTTTGAATTCATTACGCTGCCATTGCAGGTAAACTTTTGATTCCGGCAATACCTGATACTGTGCGCCCACTTCTAAGAAACGCGCTTTACCGTCAGTCGAATCGGTATCTAAATTAGCCACATTTTTATAAGTCGATTGACCGTATTCGGCACCTAATGCAGCCGGGCCGTAATGTAATAATGAAGCGACACGCCAGGATTTTTTCTCTTGAGCACCGGCAGTGTTCGCACCAATAGCTGGTTGAACGGCATCAAATTTATCAAAGGTTGCACCGGCATTTAATTCTAAGCTCAGATCTTCAGTGTATTGACCGTTATAGAATAACGCAGCACCGTAACCGTGTTTCAGTTCACCAGCTTTCAAGTTATCTTTATTAGATTGACCGAATAGGTAATCAAGTCCGAGAGTTAAAGTCTGACCCTGTGCCAGTTCAAAATCGGCGGAACGGAATGTGACCACTTTTTTACCGCCGTCGGTTAAGTTGTTGTTGCCGCCGAACAGATAAGTCGGGTCATTCAGCTGTACATCATCACCGCTGGTATTCTGACGACCGAAAGTTAAACGACCGATATTGTCCGCCTGTAAACCAGCCCATAATTTATTGGTTGTCGGATCGTTAAAGCTGTTTTTGCTGTCCCAACGGTCGCCATTTTCATTAAAACGGATACGCAAATGCGCTAATGCTTTAACGCCGTCTGTGATCTGATGTTCTGCATGGAAATCAATACGAGATTCATTATTACGTAAATCACCACGTTGGTTGTCACCGAATTTACCTAATGCAACATCAACACGACCACCGATATCGAAGGTTGTACCTTCATTACTATAAACTGTTGTCGCGCTTGCTGATACTGCTGCAGCTGCCACTGCTAATGCTACTAATGTCTTTTTCATAATACAATTCCTTTCAGAATTAAGTTGTTATAACAATTAAAGCTGAAACTTTCCGTTAAAAGAAATGTCAAAGCCCACCTCGTTTGAAGCAGCTGTATATTGGCAAAGAAATATAGCGGTGTCAATGCTGTCGATAAAAAGTTCACTTAATTTAGTGATCAGGATCACAATTCTAAAAAGAACTCGCGCTTTTCAGGATAAAAACCAATCAATTCCCCCAAAACTTAATAATTATTTATTTTTAACCGCCGATTAGCCGAAAAAGAGCCCGTAACCAAGCACAGTTACGGGCAGAATCGGACATTGATAGCAAATGCGAAAATTAGAATAAGATACGAGTACCTAATGCAATACGTTTTTCTTTTTCAACCGTTTCGCCGGCATTTTTAGTTTTAAACGAACCGCCTTCCACATACAGAATAACATGTTTGTTGAAATGGTGATCCGCACCTAAGAACCAGCCTTTGAATTTATCGTTTTCCTCTCCTTGAGTTTTACCGATACCCCATAGATATTCCGCATAAACTTTATTTTGCGGTGTGACATGATATTTGAAACCAACTTCAAATTGATCAACTTTTTCATTTTTGACGTCACCGACACGGAATTTATGATCGGAATGTCCTACCGGAGATTTTGCCTGCGACCAGTCGAACGCTAACGCCGCCGGGCCGTAAGACAGTTCGATTGCCGCACCGGCGCCTTTTGCCTTATATTCATTCGCCTTGAAATCGCCTTTTGTCAATTCACTATAACCGCCTTCTACCGCAAAGCCGAATTCATCGATTTTGGTTTTATAGAATGCGCCTAAACCGAAGCCTTGACCGTTATCCGCAGAATATCCGGTTTTAGTAACATTTCCATCTTTATCTTTTTCTACATAAGTTTTATCCGCATTACCAAAGTAATAATCGGCGCCGAAACGGAAGCCGTTAAATTCGGCGGACATAAAATGCGCCGCTTTGTTATGGGCGTCCACGACTTTCACAATGGAGCCTAATTCATAGGTGTAATCCGATAAACCGATGTGGTCACCGACGGTCAACTGACGACCGAAAGTCAATGAACCGATATCCGCATGGGTTAAACCGGCAAATAAACGTTTGGTATGAATGCCGTCGCCGACAGTACCGTTTTGCGTAAAGCGGATTTCAGCCGCGCCCAATGCGGTAAAACCATTACCGATTTCCTGGAACGCGCGGACACGGAGGCGTGAGCCTTTATCAAGTAAATCAGTACGTTTACCGGTTTGATTCGCGATTTGTAATGCAACACGACCGTCCAAATCAATTTTAGTCCCGTCTTGTGAATAAATTACCGTCGCATTGGCTGCGGTTGAGGCGACGGCTGCGATTGCTAGTGCGATAAGCGTCTTTTTCATAACTTACTTCCTTAATTTTCAGAGGAGTGTTTTTATTTTTGATTGAATAATAAAATTCAACCGACTGATAAAACTAAGTTCCAGAATAATTTCTGTCGGAAATAATATAAGTAAGTTATTTTCCAATGTCAAAAGTGCGGGAACTTTTTGTCATTTTTATAAACATAAATTAAAACAATAAGTTATAAAAATTCAAAGCTTAAAAAACACATTTTAAAATGTTATCCCGATCACATTTTTTATTATTAATTTTCCTCAAGTCATGCAATAGAAATCATTTATCTCATTGATATTTAATAAAATTCACATTTAAACAGGCAATCTAATGAAATTAAATTTCAAAACAACTTATTTTTATAAATGTTTAATTCATTTTTGTGAGACGGATCACATTTTAATTGTGCGGATAACAGGTTGAAAAATAAGCAATATTCTATGCCGTGTCAGAATAAAATTTCATCAGAAATTTATTTTATTGATAAAAAATAAACCGCACTTAGATTCCGTGAACTGCGTCACAGTTTCGCCGCTCATTTGATTGGATTTTTAAAAGAAAGGTACTGATAAGAAAAAAACAATATACGGGCTGAAAACGAACCGCACTTTTATCCCGCCAAAACTGTTAAAAAGTGCGGTCGGTTTTTCGTTAGAATCCGCTGCCGGCGAATTACGCATTATCAATGCCGAACGCGATGACCTCGCTGATTTTCTCGGCGCCTAACGCCAACATTACCAGCCGGTCAACCCCCAATGCGACGCCGGAACAATTCGGCACGCCGGCCTGCAAGGCGGCGAGAAAACGTTCGTCGGCTTTATGCGGCGGTAAACCGGCTTTTTCTCTTAACCGGTTATCCTGCTCAAACCGCCGCTGCTGCTCGCCGGCATCGGTTAATTCGTTAAAGCCGTTCGCCAGCTCCAGCCCTTTATAATAGAATTCAAACCGTTCGGCCACGCGGTGATCCTCCGAACTGATTTGTGCAAGCGCCGCCTGTGTCGCCGGGAAATGATAAACCGCCACCGGTCTTTGCAGGCCGATTTTCGGCTCGACCACCGTGCTGAACAAAAACTGCAATAAGGTATCGCGATCTTCATTTTCAGCACCGGCTAAATGAAACGCTTTGGCTTTTTCAACCAGCTCGTGCTGTTCGGCAGACAACGGATCAAGACCGACATATTCCTGAAAAATAAACTGATAACTGAAATTTTCCGCCGCTTCGCAATCCAGAATCTGCTGTAGCAAATCATCCACTTCGTCAATCAGGCGATACATATCGAAATACGGCCGATACCATTCCAGCATGGTAAATTCGGGATTATGCTTACGCCCCGCTTCTTCGTTGCGAAACACCTTGCATAACTGAAAAATCGCTCCGCTGCCCGCTGCCAGCAGCCGTTTCATATGATATTCGGGGCTGGTCGAAAGCCATAAGGTTTTGGATTGATCATGAAACGGCGAAATAAATTCCGTACAGAAAGACGCCAGATGCACATCGGTGACGCCAAACTCGCTTAATACCGGTGTGTCCACTTCCAATAATCCGCGATCGGTAAAAAAGCGGCGGATTTCGGCGATAATTTTAGCCCGGGCAAGCAGATTTTTGATGGATGCCGACGGACGCCATTGAGGTTCTAAAAGCATAATTGATGTGTTCCGTATAAAAATGATGTGCGTTATTTTACCCGAAATCAGGCAGGCTAAAAACCAATGATTTAATGTGCCGCCGGTATTTTAGGCATTCAAATGATATCAGTTATCATCTGTCATAAAATCGGCTATTAACAAATTTCTAACTTTTTGAGTTAGATCACGAAACTGAACTTTTCTTCCGCCATTTTGTAAAAAAACAGTTAGCGCTCGCCCAAAAGCATGGCAGAATATTTTCACCCGTTATTGATTTCGCTCGGTTCGAAATCTTTATTTTTTACTCTCATCATTTATTGGAGGAATATCGTGCAAACTGTTAATGTCGATATTGCGATTGTCGGTGCCGGCGGCGGCGGCTTACGTGCAGCGATTGCGGCGGCACAAGCCAATCCTAATTTAAAAATCGCATTAGTATCAAAAGTTTATCCTATGCGCAGCCATACTGTAGCAGCAGAAGGCGGTGCCGCAGCGGTGATTAAGGAAGAAGATTCTTACGATAAACATTTTCACGACACAGTTGCCGGCGGCGACTGGCTGTGCGAACAGGATGTGGTTGACTATTTCGTTCAGCATTCTCCGGTTGAAATGACTCAATTAGAACGCTGGGGTTGCCCTTGGAGCCGTAAAACGGACGGCGATGTGAACGTGCGCCGTTTCGGCGGGATGAAAATCGAACGCACTTGGTTCGCCGCGGATAAAACCGGCTTCCACTTATTGCATACCCTTTTCCAGACCTCTATTCAATACCCTCAGATTCAGCGTTTCGACGAACATTTTGTATTAGATATTCTGGTTGACGACGGTCATGCCCGCGGTATGGTCGCGATGAATATGATGGAAGGCACCTTAGTGCAAATCAATGCCAATGCCGTGGTGATCGCTACCGGCGGCGGTTGTCGCGCATTCCGCTTCAATACCAACGGCGGTATCGTTACCGGCGACGGTTTATCCATGGCTTACCGCCACGGCGTGCCGCTGCGTGATATGGAATTCGTTCAGTATCACCCGACCGGTCTGCCGAACACCGGTATTTTGATGACCGAAGGCTGCCGCGGCGAAGGCGGTATTCTGGTTAATAAAGACGGCTACCGTTACTTGCAGGATTACGGTCTGGGCCCGGAAACGCCGATCGGCAAACCGGAAAACAAATATATGGAATTAGGCCCACGCGATAAAGTCTCGCAGGCATTCTGGCAGGAATGGCGTAAAGGCAATACCCTGAAAACCGAAAAAGGCGTGGATGTCGTCCACCTTGACCTGCGCCACTTGGGTGAAAAATATTTGCATGAACGTTTACCGTTTATCTGTGAACTGGCCAGCGCTTATGAAGGCGTCGATCCGGCAAAAGCGCCGATTCCGGTGCGCCCGGTGGTGCACTATACCATGGGCGGTATTGAAGTGGATTTCAACAGCGAAACCCGTATTAAAGGCTTATTTGCGGTGGGCGAATGTGCCTCCTCCGGTTTACACGGTGCCAACCGTTTAGGTTCCAACTCGCTGGCGGAACTGGTGGTATTAGGCCGCGTTGCCGGCGAATATGCCGCACAACGCGCCGCCGAAGCCGCACCGGCTAACCAAAGTGCGGTCGATGCGCAGGCAAAAGATGTTGTCCGCCGATTAGAGGATTTATACAATCAGGAAGGTAATGAATCCTGGTCGCAGATTCGTGACGAAATGGGCGATTCCATGGAAGAAGGCTGCGGTATTTACCGTACTCAGGAAAGCATGCAGCAGACCGTCGATAAAATCGCCGAACTGAAAGAACGTTATAAACATATCCGTATTGCCGACCGTTCAAGCGTCTTTAACACGAATGTGCTGTACACCGTCGAATTGGGTTATATTCTGGATGTTGCGCAGTCTATCGCCAATTCTGCGATCGAGCGTAAAGAATCCCGCGGTGCGCATCAACGCTTAGACTATACCGAACGCGACGATGTCAATTACTTAAAACACACGCTGGCATTTTACAATGAAGGCGGTGCGCCGCGTATCGAATACAGCGATGTGAAGATTACCAAATCTCAACCGGCAAAACGTGTTTACGGTGCGGAAGCAGAAGCTGAGGAAGCGGCTGCGAAAGCTAAGGAGCAAGCAAATGGCTAATCAAGCAATTATGAATGTCGAAGTATTGCGTTACAATCCTGAAACGGACAAAGAACCGTACTTAAGAACCTATCAGGTCCCTTATGACAGCCAGACTTCGTTATTGGATGCGTTGGGGTATATTAAAGATAAACTGGAACCGGAATTATCCTATCGCTGGTCATGCCGTATGGCGATTTGCGGTTCCTGCGGTATGATGGTCAACGACAAACCGAAACTGGCCTGTAAAACTTTCCTGCGCGATTACAGCGGACATATGCGGATCGAGCCGTTGGCCAACTTCCCGATCGAACGCGATTTGGTAGTGGATCTCAGTCACTTTATCGAAAGTCTGGAAAGCATTAAACCTTATATTATCGGTAATCAGGCGCCGGAGCTGGACGGCAAACCGCATCCGTCCGCTGAGCTTGCCAAAAGCCGAACCAAACAAACACCGGCGCAGCTGGAAAAATACCGCCAGTTCTCAATGTGCATTAACTGCGGTCTGTGTTATGCGGCCTGCCCGCAATTCGGTTTGAATCCGGAATTCGTCGGCCCGGCGGCACTGACACTTGCGCTGCGTTACAACCTTGACAACCGCGATCACGGTAAAGCGGAACGTATGAAAATCCTTAACGGTAAAAACGGCGTATGGAGCTGTACTTTCGTCGGTTATTGTTCCGAGGTATGCCCGAAACATGTCGGCCCGGCCTCCGGAGTTAACCAAGGTAAAATCGAAAGTGCGAAAGACTATGTTTTTGCAATGTTAAAACCGCAAAGCTAAGGAGACAGTAAAATGACAACAACAGTAGCAAGCAAACGCAAAAAATATGTGCGTGAAGTCAAAGCGACATGGTGGAAAAAGTTAGATTTTTACAAATTCTATGTCTTGCGTGAAAGCACTTCCGTGCCGACCGTATGGTTCTGTTTAGAACTCTTCTACGGATTAGTCTGTTTAAGCAACGGCACATTCGGTACGACGTTCATCACGTTCTTACAAAATCCGGTCGTCGTGATTTTAAATATCATTACCTTAGGTGCGGCATTACTGCACAGTTTCACCTTCTTTAATATGGCGCCGCAGATGATGAACGTCATCGTCAAAAACGAACGCCTTGATGCGAAACTGGTATCCCGTATTTTCTGGGGTGTGACGGCATTAGTCAGTATCATCGCCTTAATTCTGGTGTAGGGAGAAATAACATGGACAAACTCACTCCAAAACGTTCAAATGAACCGGTCGTCTGGCTGCTATTCGGTGCCGGCGGTGCCATAAGTGCGGTATTTTTTCCTGTTTTAGTCTTAATTATCGGTTTTCTGCTGCCGTTCGGCTTAGCCACACCGGATAATATTATTGCTTTCGCCCACACTTGGATCGGCAAACTCGCGATTCTCGCGCTGTTAATTTTCCCGGCATGGTGCGGCATTCACCGTATCCATTTAGGGCTGCATGATTTCAAAGTGCATGTTCCTGCCGGCAGTGTGATTTTCTACGGACTGGCGACGCTGTATTCGGTATTAACGCTGTTCGCAGTATTTAATATTTAAGACAGTCCCAAAATGACAAACCCTTTCAACAATGAAAGGGTTTTTTATTGCCTAAACGGCGGTGTGATAGCAAAATCCGTTTTTCTCAACACCGCGGCGGATCATTTCCCGCCGGCTTGCCGATTATGCCCATGCTTAGGCTCGCATAAAAAGTGCGGTTAAAATAGACGACGTTTTTTATTTATGCGTCACTAGCCAGCAATTGTGGATGTGTTTATTGCGTTCGAAATCCAAAGGTCGCGTTTTGGCCGAAATGTCCACCGCACTGAAATCCAGTTCTGCCAACGCGGCAAAATCCATTTTAAAACCGCGTTTATTATTGGAAAAAACAATTGTGCCGTGCGGGCGCAAAATCCGTTTTAATGCGCTCAGCAATTTAATATGATCGCGCTGCACATCCCAGCTGTCGTCCATGCGTTTGGAATTGGAAAATGTCGGCGGATCCACAAAAATCAGATCAAACTGACGATCGCATTTTTCCAGCCATTGCAGACAATCCGCCTGAATCAATGTATGCTGTTTGCCTGCCACATCATTTAACATCAGATTCTGTTCCGCCCAGTTCAAATAGGTATTCGACATATCCACCGTGGTCGTGGATTTGGCCTTTCCCAGTGCGGCATGCACCGTTGCGGAACCGGTGTAGGCAAACAAATTTAAAAAATCTTTATCGCGCGCCATTTCTCCCAGCATTTTGCGGGTCAGGCGATGATCCAAAAACAGGCCGGTATCCAGATAATCGGTTAAATTCACCCAAAGTCTGGCGCCGTATTCGGTCACATAAAAATACTCGCCCTTATTGGCCAGCTTTTCATACTGGTTGGTGCCTTTTTGTTTCTGCCGGACTTTCAGCACCAGTTTATTGGTCTCCACCCCGGTTACCGATAAAGTTGCCGTCACCGCATCCAATAAGCGCTGGCGGGCTTTGTTTTCATCAATATTTTTCGGCGCGGCATATTCCTGCACTACAATATGATCCCCGTAACGATCAACGGCAAGATTATATTCCGGCAAATCCGCATCATATAACCGATACGCATCCAGGCCCTGCTGATTCGCCCATTTTTCAATTTTTTTGCGGTTTTTGTGCAGCCGATTGGCGAAATCCAATGCCACCGGCGCATGCTCGGAATTAAATTCTAACGCATTTTCCACCGCACTTTCGGCTTGCTCCGTTTGACGTTCTGCAATCTGATAATTTTTCTGCACGCAGTCCAGCGGGCCGTTTTTCGCTTTAAACTGACGGTGAGAACGCAACCGCAGGCAATCCAGCAACGCCGGTTCGGCACTGAAAACGGACAGATTCCAGCCGCCGAACTGCGCCTTGACCCGCTGGCCGAACACCGAATACAACGCAATCAATGCCGGCGTGGTGCCTAAGCGCTCACCGTAAGGCGGGTTACAAATCAGCGTTCCTTTTTCTTCCCGACTCGGATTAACCAACCCCGCCACATCGCCCTGCCGCCACCGAATCAAATGGGCAACGCCGGCATTGGCGGCATTTTTCTGTGCTTTTTGCAGCACGCGGTGATCCAGATCAAAGCCGTAAAAGTGCGGTTGCGGATTTTTCTCAAGTTGCTGTGCGGCCAAAGCTATCGCCTCGGCTTTTACCTTATCCCACGCGGCCTGATTATGTCCTTTCCAGAAATCGAATCCCCAATGCAGACGATACAATTGCGGCGCAATTTGCGCGTCCATTTGCGCCGCTTCAATTAACAACGTCCCCGAACCGCACATAGGATCCACCAGCGGCGTGCCGCGCTGCCAGCCGGAACGCAACACAATCGCCGCCGCCAGTGTTTCGCGCAGCGGCGCTTTGCCGGTATCTTCACGATAGCCGCGCATATGCAGCGCTTCGCCGCTTAAATCCAGCGACAAAATCAAATCCTCACGGTTTAAATAAGCATGAATACGAATATCCGGCCGTGCTTTATCCACTGTCGGGCGGCGCTTACCGTGGCGCTCAAAATAATCCACAATGCCGTCTTTTACCCGCATCGCACCGAATTGCGTATGGCGGATTTCACGATTCGTGCCGTTAAAATCGACTAAAAAAGTGGTTTTATCATCAAAATAATCCGCCCAGTTTTGTCCGATCACTGCGGCATATAAATCCAAATCGCTGTAAATTTTGGCGGCGGCAATCGGCAGTAAAATACGCGAACTGAGTCTCGACCACAATAGCGCGCGGTATAAGGTCTCGTCATCGGCTAAAAAATGCACGCCGCCCTGTGCGATCCGGCAGTCGTTTGCTCCCAGCTCAGTCAGTTCGACCTTTAATAATTCTTCAAAACCACGGGCGGTGGTTGCGAACAGTTTTTTCATGAATATTCTCATCAACGCTAAAAATTGCAGAGATTATAACAGAGAGGAAAAGTGCGGTCGATTTTAATTAAGCATCGCCAGGGGGCGCAGTTTCAAGTTCGCCGCGCCCCGTGGATGAAGAGGTTATTTCAAACAATCGAAATAACTGTCGGCGGTATATTGCAGGAAGTCGGCGTAAGAATTTTTACCCAGTTTCACCGCATCGCCCATCGGATCCAGACGGCCGACTTTCACACCGGTGCCTTTATGCAGGGAATCAATCACTTTCGGTGTAAATTGCGGTTCGGCAAATAAACAGCTGACTTTGTGCTCCTCAATTTCATGTTTAATCGCCGCAATGGTTTTCGCCCCCGGCGCCACCAGCGGATTAATGGTGAACGCACCGATCTGGTTCAGATGATAAGCGGCATTAAAATAGGTGTAAGCATCGTGGAAGACGTAAAAACCTTTATCATGCACCGGCGCCAGCTGCTGTTTGATTTTTTCGTTTTGCGCCGTCAAAGTGCGGTTAAATTCCGCTAAGTTTTGTTCGATAAGCGTACGTTTTTCCGGATATTGTTCGCTTAACCGTTGCGCGACTTTTTTCGCCACGATGCCGCTGACTTCCGGCGAATACCAGACATGCCAGTTAGTGCTTAAATTATCATGCTGATGAGCATGCCCCGCGCCATGAGCGTCCGCTTTATGGTCATGATCGTGGTCGTGGTCGTGGTCGTGGTCGTGGTCGTGGTCGTGACCATGGTGATGATGTTCACCTTGATGCAACATATCATCGCTGATGTCCGAAATTTCCGCGACGGTCAGCACCTTTTTGCGATCAATATCACGCAGTACGGAAGTATCCAGGAAAAGATCCACATCTTCGCCAATCCAGACAATCAGCTCAGCTGATTTGATTTTCTGAATATCGGAGGGTTTTAAGCTGTAATCATGCGGAGAAGCGCCCATCGGCACCAGCACCTCAGTATCGGTCACCCCGTCGGCAATGGAAGAGGCGATAAAGCCCAGCGGTTTGATAGATGTCAGTACGGTCGCACTGGCAACCGCGGAAAAAGTCATGACTGCCGCCGCCACGGCAGCTTTTTTAAACGTATTATGCAAAGCGTTCATAGGCTATCCTCTTGTTAAGAATAATTATCAGAAACCGCATTAGCTTATACGCTTTTTGCCGGAATTACTATCTTTTTTTACTAAAAAAAATAAGTTATTGCGGCGCCATAATGAGCTTATCGATCACCTGAGCCACGGCAAAAAAGCCGAATGTGGCGGTAATCATGGTTGCCGCACCGAAACCGTTGGCGCAATTCATGGTGGCGGAAACGGCACAATTGCCGTCGGTTTGCGGAAAAATCAGCGGCTGAGTGGAAAACACGCAGCTAACCCCGAATTTCCGTTTCGGATTTCGGCTGAAACCATATTCCTTGCGCAAAAGCGACCGCACTTTTGCCGCCAGCGGATCCTGTATGGTTTTGCTTAAATCGGCGATCTGAATCCGGCTCGGATCGGTCTGACCGCCGGCGCCGCCGACCGTAATAATGTTGATTTTATGCCGTTTGCAGTACGCGATCAGCGCCGCTTTGGTTTTGACGCTGTCAATGGCGTCGATCACATAGTCATAGCCCCGGTTCAGGTAGTCCGCCAGATTCTGCGTCGTAATAAAATCGTCAATGATATTCACCTGACAATCCGGGTTGATAAGCCCGATGCGCTGTGCCATCACCTCGGTTTTCAGCTTGCCGACGTTATCGCCCAGCGCGTGAATCTGGCGGTTAATATTGGTGACGCAAATATCATCCATATCGATCATGGTGATTTGCCCGATGCCCGAGCGTGCCAGCGCCTCCACCGCCCAGGAACCGACGCCGCCAATGCCGATAACGCAAACGTGCGCCTGTTGCAGGCGGGCAAGCGCGGCACTGCCATACAGGCGACCGATGCCGCCGAAGCGGCGTTCGTAATTATCCGTAGGTTGCTGCATTATTGTAATAACCAAACCCGTCCGTAGTGTTTTGATAAACCGGCGATATGCCCCGCCTGATCACCGACGCCGCGATATAAATCGAAATGATGGCCTTTCACTGCGCCGCCCACATCAAGCGCCACCATTAAATGCAATTTATGTTCGCCGGTCCAGTTGCCGTTGTTGTCGATTTGCGGCACTTCCACCAGCACCACCGAACCGGACGGGATCAGATTACGGTCGGAGGCGATCGACGCCATCGGCACTAAAGGCACGCCGGCAGAACCTTTTACCTGACCGGTCGGATCATTTTTAAAGAAAACGTAGGAAGGATTACGCTCCAGCAAACGCTGTAAGCGTGACGGATTTGCCTGCGCCCAGTCTTTAATCGCCTGAATAGACATTTTTTCTTTCGCAATTTCGCCGTCTTCGACTAACAAGCGCCCGACCGCCACATAGTCAAACCCGTTTTGTCCGGCATAGGCGAAATAATTCAGATCGCCATTGCCGAAATCCACATAACCGCTGCCCTGAACGCCCAGCAGAAAATTATCGATCATCGAATCGCTGTATGCCAGTTCCAAGCCCTTTCCCTGCAACGCGCCGGCATAAATCTGTGCGCGACTGAAGCGTTTTTGTACCGGCAATGCGTAAATCGGCTGATTATATTTCCCCTGCTGGGTGCGGCGGGCGTGAATCACCGGCGAATAATAGCCGGTCATCAGCACATTCTGATAACCGTCCTGCCCTTTCATCAGCATCGGTTGAATGCCGAACGTCGCCAGTTCATCCACATTGGCGCCGGCCAATACCCAGCTGGTGACTTTGCCGTAAGTCGGCGCAAAGCGATTGGTTAACCGACCCGAATAGCTGCGCACATTGGATAACTGAGTTAAAAAATCGCCCTGATTAATTACCGCACTTTTATTGTCGACCGATAATACCGGCATCAGCACCGCCTGCTGATACGTGCGCCCGGCATATTTTGCCCCGAATAATTCCGGATTAGCCAAGCTGCTATCGGCACCGCCGCTTTTGCCGGGCCGCGGTTTGGAAGAACAGGCCGCTAATAATATAACGCCGAGCAATACGGCGAATCTGATTGTTATTCTGGATTGGAACTGCATAGTGATACCTAAAAAACCGAGTCAATGGAAACGCCATAAGGTAACAAAAAATACACGGAATATATAGTGCTTTTTAATAAATTTTATCCGCTTAGTTGCGGCAAAAAGCGTCGGATCGTCTATTTTTATAACAAATAATCAACATCGGCGTGATTTTCACTTGCATTAAAAATTTAATCGCGTATAGTACGCCCTCACAGACGCGGGGTGGAGCAGCTTGGTAGCTCGTCGGGCTCATAACCCGAAGGCCGTCGGTTCAAATCCGGCCCCCGCAACCAGATTTCAGAAGCCGCGAATACTGTATTCGCGGCTTTTCTTTTTGCCTGTCATGCTATCTTGGATAATACCCACAAAAAAACCGCTACGCTTGCGGGTAACGGTTTGTCAATACATTTGTGTGATTACGCCAGAATCGTTACGTTCTCGGCTTTCTTTCCGCGTTTATCATCAACAATATCAAAAGCGACCGCCTGGCCTTCTTTCAGCGTACGAAATCCGTTCGACTGGATTGCCGAGAAATGAACAAACACATCTTCTCCGCTTTCCGCCTGTAGAAAACCAAACCCTTTTGTTTCATTGAACCATTTAACGGTTCCTTTATTTTGAGACATTATATAATCCTAATTAATAAAAAATAATGAGATAACGCAATAATATTGTGATGATAGATTACTCCCGCCACGCACTTATTCGGGTTACCCTTTTCGCTTAACAAAGCGCAGTTATACTATCAGTATATATGACAAATAGCACGCGTTATTTAGCATCGCCGAGATGATTCGTCACCGACAATTTATCCAGTATCTTCTGATGAATGCCGCCGAAGCTGCCGTTGGACATGATCAGTACATGATCCGTCGGCTTGGCTTCCTGCACCACCATCTCCGCCAGCTTATCCGGATTCGCCGACCAGCTCGCAGGTTGCAGGCATTGATTGGCAATATCCACCACTTCCCAGGGAATACTTTCCGGCTGCAATAAAAAGACATGATCGGCCCGCGCCAGCGCCGGCGCCAGATCATCTTTATGCACGCCCATTTTCATGGTATTGGAACGCGGCTCCAGCACCGCTAAGATACGCACGCCGCCGCCCACTTTATCGCGAAGTGCGGTCAGCGTTGCCAGAATTTCTGCCGGATGATGGGCAAAATCATCATAAACAGTAATGCCGTTAATCTCGCCTTTCACTTCCAGACGGCGTTTGGCGTTGACAAAATCGGACAGCGCCGCACAGGCATTTTCAATACTGACGCCGGCATGGTAAGCGGCGGCGATCGCCATCAGCGCATTGTGCATATTATGCTGGCCGACAATCTGCCATTTCACCGTGCCGGCTTCCTCGCCGTGATGAAATACGGTAAATTCGCTGCTGTCATTAGTCAGCCGCCGGGCGTGCCATTCCTGTCCCTCGCCTAAAAACTGGGTTTCCGACCAACAGCCCATTTCAAGCGTTTCTTTCACGCTCTGTTCCGCCGCCACGGAAAGAATGCGACCGCTGGCAGGCATGGTGCGGATCATATGATGAAACTGACGCTGAATCGCTTTCAGGTCGTCAAAAATATCCGCGTGATCAAAACCGATATTATTGATAATCAGGGTTTTCGGATTGTAATGGACGAATTTAGAGCGTTTATCAAAAAATGCCGTGTCATATTCGTCCGCTTCGATCACAAAAAATTGACTGCCGCCCAAACGCGCCGAGGTGCCGAAATTACCGGCAATACCGCCGATTAAAAATCCCGGTTCCAAGCCGTTTTGTTGTAAAATCCAGCTCAGCATGCCGGTTGTGGTGGTTTTGCCGTGAGTACCGGAAACCGCCAGCACCCAGCGTTCACGCAATAAATGATCATGCAGCCACTGCGGGCCGGAAGTATAAGGCAAATTATGCTCCAACACATATTCAACACAGGGATTTCCGCGTTTCATCGCATTGCCGATCACCACCAGATCCGGTGCGGGCTGCAACTGGGAGGCATCATAATGCGGAATAATCTCAATACCGCTTTGTTGCAAAAAGGTACTCATCGGCGGATATACATTGGTATCCGAGCCTGTGACTTTATAGCCCATCTGCTTGGCGATGATTGCGACGCCGCCCATAAACGTGCCGCAAATACCCAGTATATGAAGATGTTTTTGTGTCATTTGTTATCTCTTGATAAAAAAGTTAGTATAAAAATGTGGTTAGGATCACAGATTAAAAATCAGCTTTGTAGCCCGAAACTAAAGGTTGCTATAATAAATCAACTCTCTTAGAGAGTAAATTTATTAATCAAACAGGATAACAATATGAAGACATTAGGACAGTTCATTATAGAAAAACAGGCGGAATACCCCAATGCCAAAGGCGAATTATCGGGTATTCTGTCTTCCATACGTTTGGTCGCGAAAGTGATTCACCGTGATATCAATAAAGCCGGACTGACAAACAACATCATCGGTAACTCCGGTGTGGAAAACGTGCAGGGCGAAGCGCAGATGAAACTGGATTTATTTGCCCACAATACCATGAAACAGGCGTTGATCGCACGGGAAGAAGTGGCGGGATTCGCCTCGGAGGAAGAAGAAAATTTCGTCGCTTTCGATACCGAACGCGGTCGTAATGCCAAATATGTGATTCTGACCGATCCGCTGGACGGTTCTTCCAATATTGATGTGAATGTGGCGGTCGGCACCATTTTCTCAATTTACCGCCGCATTTCACCGATCGGCACGCCGGTTACGCTGGAAGACTTTCTGCAACCGGGCAATCGTCAGGTTGCCGCCGGTTATATCGTTTACGGTTCATCCACGATGCTGGTTTATACCACCGGCAACGGTGTCAACGGCTTCACTTATGATCCGTCTCTCGGCGTCTTCTGCTTATCGCACGAGAACATTCAGATTCCGCACAGCGGCAAGATTTATTCCATTAACGAAGGGCAGTATTTAAAATTCCCGCTGGGGGTGAAAAAATACATTAAATATTGTCAGGAAGAAGATAAAACCACAGGGCGGCCTTATACTTCGCGTTATATCGGCTCGCTGGTCTCCGATTTCCACCGTAATATGCTGAAAGGCGGGATTTATATTTATCCGAGCGCTACAACATATCCGAAGGGCAAACTGCGGTTGCTGTATGAAGGCAATCCGATGGCATTTTTAGCCGAACAGGCGGGCGGTATCGCCAGCGACGGCTACCATCGCATTCTGGATATTCAGCCGGCTGAACTTCATCAACGTATTCCGTTGTTTATCGGCTCTAAAGATATGGTGGAAAAAGCGCAGGATTTTATGCGTGAATTCGGTTAAGCCGTGTCGATTAAACGCAAAACGGCAACCTCTCGGTTGCCGTTGTCGTATTCGAATTTATTCGCCGTCATGATCGGAAAAACGTTCAATGCGGGCGCCTAAGCCGCGCAGTTTTTCTTCAATATGTTCATAACCGCGGTCAATATGATAAATCCGATCCACAATGGTCTCCCCGGTTGCAATACAGCCCGCCAGCACTAAACTTATCGACGCGCGCAAATCGGTGGCCATCACTTCCGCGCCGGAAAGCCGTTCAACCCCGTGACAAATGGCGGTATTGCCTTCGATTTCCGCTTTACCGCCCATGCGTACCAATTCGGGAATATGCATAAAGCGATTTTCAAAGATGGTTTCGGTAATAATACTGGTGCCGTTGGCAACCATATTCAGCAGGGTAAACTGCGCCTGCATATCGGTCGGAAAACCCGGATAAGGTGCGGTACGAATATTCACGGCTTTCGGACGATAACCGAGCATATCCAATGTAATCGTGTCTTCCTTGACATCAACCTGTGCGCCGGCCTCACGCAGTTTATCAATCACCGCATCAAGGGTATCCGCTTTGGTATTTTTACATACGATACGTCCGCCGGAAATCGCGGCGGCGACCAAAAATGTACCGGTTTCAATACGATCCGCGACGATACTGTGTTCGCAACCGCCCAGGCGTTCCACTCCTTCGATGGTAATCGTATCGGAGCCGGCGCCACTGATTTTCGCCCCCATTTTATTTAAAAATACCGCGGTATCGCTGATTTCCGGTTCGCGGGCGGCATTTTCAATCACCGTCGTGCCTTTCGCCAGTGTGGCGGCAATCATAATGGATAAGGTCGCCCCAACACTGACTTTTTCCATCACGATACGGGTACCTGTCAGACGATTGTCCACATAGGCTTTCACATAGCCGTCTTCCAGCGTAATTTTAGCGCCTAAACGTTCCAATCCGCTGATATGCAAATCAACCGGTCGGGCGCCGATAGAACATCCGCCCGGTAAAGAAACCTGCCCCTGATTAAAACGAGCCACCAACGGCGCCAGCGCCCAGATAGACGCCCGCATGGTTTTAACCAGTTCGTAAGGCGCCGTGAAATGGTCAATATGAGACGCGTCCAAATGCACTTTGCCGCTTTCATCCCGTTCGACGACTACGCCTAAACGACGCAGAATTTTTAACGTGGTATCAATGTCTTTAAGTTCCGGCACATTGCTTAACACCACCGGCTCTTGCGCTAAAATTGCGGCAAACAGAATCGGCAGCGCCGCATTTTTTGCCCCGGAAATATTGACCGTACCGCTCAAACGGGACTGACCGTAAACACGAAATTTTTGCATAATACTTTACCGCCACTTAGTTTAAAGGATTGAGTAAACGTTCGCGTTTCCATTTTTCAACGCTGAACGTTTTGATTGTCAGCGCATGAATCTCACCGCTGGAAAAATAATTCATTAACGGCGCATAAATTCTTTGTTGCTGCTTAACTCTGGATAACCGGGCAATCTCATCATCCACCACGATAACGCCGAAATGGGCATCCTCTCCCTGCACATACACTTCATCAAGATTTAAAGCCTGTTTTAGAATTCGTTCAATTTCCTGAGTTTCCATTAAGTTTTCCATCAAATTGTAAAAATGGTTTCATCCAGTCGGCTAAACCGAACAGATCCGCTAAGGTGACTAACTGCACGGGCGCATGGACGATATTCTGCCGGTTGACCTTCATGCTCCGGCACAGCTGAATAAAATCGCATAACAATGCAAAACCGGCACTGTCAATCCGCGTAATGCCGGCCAGTTCCCACACCACCGATTGCCCGGCCAGTTTTTCCGCCGATAAAAAAGAATAACGTTGCCGCCACAATGGCAGCAACGTATTTCTGGATAGCTCGCCGGCTAATCGGAGCGTTATCTTATCATCATTCCGTGCCGATTCCCAACTCAAACCGTTCTTGCTTTGCATGGGTTACTTGCCTAAGGTTACCGGCACATTAGCCGCTTTACGAACCTGAGCGGTCAAGGCTTCAATACCGTCTTTACGCAAAATAGGCGCCCACTCCTGCTTTTTGGTATCTACCATGCTGACCCCTTCCGCCGCCATATCGTACACCTGCCATTGACCGGTTTTACTGTTTTTGCGCCAGAAAAAGTTAAGATTTATCGGGGCGGCGTTGCCGGTTTGCAACACTTTCACCCGAATACTGACCTGATTGTCGGACACATTTTTCGGCTTTTCAATTTCAATTTTCTGCTGCGTGTACATAGTCAGCGCCTGCGCATAAGCCTGTTCGATAAATTTATCGAAAGCGGAGAAAAATGTCGCCCGCTGCTCCGGCGTGGTGGATTTAAAATGCTGCCCCAATACCAACGAGCCGGCGTAATTCACATGCACATAAGGCATTAAATCCTGACGTACGACGGTTTTCAGATAATTCGGATCCTGTTTGATTTTGCTCTGATTGGCTGCAATATCGCTGAACAGCTTATCCGAGGCCTGCTGCATCAAGGCATAAGGACTGTCATCGGCAAAGGCCTGCAGGCTGAAAAGTGCGGTCATAATTACGACTGTTTTCGCTAACCAGCGGTTTAATTGAATTTTTAACATTGATTTCTCCCGTTCAAATATCGTTAAAAAGAGTGTCCGTCTTACTGCGAATCCGCTTCGGCAGATTCCTTGCTCGCGTCGGCATGCTCAGACTTGTTTTTATCGCCATACAGGAACTGACCGATGAGATCTTCCAGTACGATGGCGGATTTGGTATCAATGATCTTGCTGCCGTCTTTCAGCATTTCGGTGGTTTCACCGTCATCAAAGCCGAGACTTAACGCCACATATTGCTCGCCTAACAGACCGGATGTTTTAATTGACAGCGAGCTGTTATCCGGAATGTCGTGATAGGCCTGATTAATGGCGATTTTCACCACCGGCAGATAAGTCTTAGGGTCCAGCTCAATATCGGTAACCCGGCCGATCACCACTCCGCCGACTTTTAACGGCGCCCGTACTTTTAGTCCGCCGATATTATCAAAAGTTGCACTGATATGGTAACTTTTCGCCTCATTAAATCCCTGTACATTCGCCACTTTCAGGCCTAAAAAGACCAATGCCGCAATGCCGAGTAATAAAAATAAACCGACCCAAAATTCGTATTTAGTTGTTTGTCGCATAAAATGTCCTGATTTTTTACCGCACTTTTAATTCACTTAACCCGCCCCGAACATGACTGCCGTGAGCACAAAATCCAATCCCAGTACAACCAAAGAGGCGTTCACCACGGTTTTGGTCGTCGCTTTACTGATGCCTTCCGAGGTCGGAATACAGTGATACCCGTTAAATAAGGCAATCCAGACCACCGATACCGCAAAGCAAAGACTTTTAATAAAGCCGTTAAGAATATCGTAGCTCCAGCTGACCGAATTTTGCATCACCGACCAGAAACTGCCGGCATCCACGCCTTTCCAGTCCACCCCGACCAGCGAGCCGCCCCAAATGCCTACCGCGGTAAAAATAATCGCCAGAATCGGCATCGCGATCACCCCGGCCCAAAAGCGCGGCGAAATCACCCGTCGCAGCGGATCGACCGCCATCATTTCCAGACTGGATAATTGTTCGGTCGCTTTCATTAAACCGATTTCCGCGGTCAATGCCGAGCCGGCACGCCCGGCAAATAAAAGTGCGGTCACAACCGGCCCTAATTCGCGCAATAAAGACAGCGCCACCAATTGCCCGAGGCTGGTTTCCGCCGCAAAATCCACCAATACCACATAGCCCTGTAGCCCGATAACCATACCGATAAACAAACCGGACAGCATAATAATCAGCAAAGACTGCACGCCGAGGACATGTAACTGTTTAATTAACAGCGGGAAATGCTTTCTTATCTGCGGTTTGCCGATCAGGGCGCCCCACAGCATAAAACCCGCACTGCCGAGAGAACGGCAAAAAGTTATTGCCGTGCGCCCGAATGCGGAAATCATATTCACTATCATTCGAATAACTCCTGAACATAATCCCGCGCCGGATAATGAAAATGCACCGGGCCGTCAGCTTCGCCTTTGATAAACTGAATCACCTGCGGATCACGGCTTGCGAGCAACTGTTGCGCACTGCCTTCGGCGATGACGCGTTTATCGGCGATGATATAGGCGTAATCGGCAATACTCAGCACTTCCTGAACATCATGCGAAACCACAATGGAGGTCAGCTGCAACGCTTCGTTTAAGCGTTTGATCAGGCTGATAATCACGCCCATGCTGATAGGATCCTGACCGGTAAAAGGTTCATCATACATAATCAAATCCGGATCCAGCGCAATGGTTCTGGCCAGCGCCGCCCGTCTTGCCATCCCGCCGGACAGCTCCGACGGCATCAGATCGGCCGCACCGCGCAACCCGACGGATTCAAGCTTCATTAACACGATTTTACGGATTAAGGCTTCCGGCAGGCGGGTATGTTCGCGAATGGTAAACGCGACATTATCAAAGGTGGACATATCGGTGAACAGCGCGCCGGATTGAAACAGCATGCCCATCCGGTTGCGCGCCCGATACAGTTCGGCGCGGGACATTTTGCAGATATCCTGTCCGTCGAATAAAATTTCGCCCTGTTCGGGAATTAACTGCCCGCCGATGAGCTTCAGCAAGGTGGTTTTACCAATTCCCGACGGCCCCATAATTGCGGTGATTTTGCCTTGTTCAACCCGCAAATTAAGCTTATCGTAAATGGTGCGTTCACCGCGTTTAAATGTGAGATTTTTCACCTCAACCAAGGGGTTAGCCATAAAACCGTTGTTTGCCCTGTTTCGATATAAAAAATGAAGTTAGTGATATTCTATGAATTTAGGCTGAATGTCAAATCTAAATCCGCTTTCCTGTTTGACCGCGATTTGAAAAAAACGTTCCTCAATAAAATTCTCCGCCAAATATCACCGCACTTTCCTTACCATTTATCCGTGCGTTATTACTTGCTCGGCAAAAATTATGCTATTATTCGTTTCTGATTTTTTAACAACCGACGAGCAGACACATTTATGAAGATCCGCTGGAATATCGTTTTATCCGTCATCACCCTTGCCTTACTCGCGTGGTTTTACAGCCTCCATCAGGCTGATGAAAACCTCAATGATCTGATCAAGTCCGATGACGGCCCGGAATATATCGGTCAGAACATGCAGACCACCGTGTATTCGCCTAGCGGTAAAAAACAATATCTGGCGCTGTCCGACAAAGTCGAGCATTACGCCAGCGACAAACATACGGATTTCCACCGCCCCGTCGTTTATCTGTATGATATTCAAACCGGGCAATTAGGCGGGCAAAGCTGGAAAATCAGCGCGGACAAGGCCAAATTAAGCCAAGAGAATATGCTGTATTTAAACGGCAACGTGATCGTACAAAGTCTGCTGGCCGATTCCCGCCTGCAACGGGTGGAAACCCAGCGTGCGGTGGTGAATTTAAAGACGCAGGATATCACATCTGATACAATGGTCACCATCAACGGCTTAAACTTTAATTCCACCGGATTAAAGCTAAGCGGTAATTTACAACAACAGATCGCCACCCTGAAAGAGCAGGTAAAAACACATTATGAAATCAATAAGCAATAAAATTTTCTTACTCACAACCCTGATGATGGCATCGGTGCCGGCATTGGCGTTAAAAGACGATACGAATCAACCGATTAATATCGAATCCGACAATCAGTCGCTGGATATGGAAAACAGTGTGGTGACCTTTTCCGATAATGTGGTTATCACGCAGGGTTCCATTTTGATCAAAGCCAATAAAGTCGTGATCACCCGACCGCCGGAAAATTCGGGTAAAAAAGACACCGTCGATGCTTTCGGAAACCCGGTGACGTTCCACCAGCTGCTGGATGACGGCAAACCGGTGGACGGTAAAGCCAATAAAGTGCATTATGATCTGGGCACGGAATTTTTAACCCTGACCGGCAATGCCGAGCTAAAACAGCTGGATAGTAAAATTAACGGCGAAGTCATCACTTACGATGTGAAAAAACAACAGCTGAAAGCCAATGGTAACGGGAAATCCCGGGTGAAAACCATTTTAATTCCGAACCAGCTAAATGATCAGAAGAAGAAAAAATAGGATTACGCGTTTATGTCTATTCTTTATGCCGAAAACCTCACCAAAAGCTATAAAAGCCGTCAGGTGGTCGCCGATGTCAGCTTAACCGTAAATTCGAATGAAATCGTCGGTCTGCTCGGCCCCAATGGTGCCGGTAAAACCACGACATTTTATATGGTGGTCGGTCTGATCCGCCATGATCAGGGAAAGATCCGCATTGATGACGAAGATATCAGCCTGTTGCCGATGCACAACCGCGCACAGCGGGGGATCGGCTATTTGCCGCAGGAAGCGTCGATTTTCCGCCGTCTCAGCGTTTATGACAATCTGATGGCGGTATTGGAAATCCGCAAAGATCTCAACGGCAGACAACGACGTGAAAGAGCCGATGAGCTGATCGACGAATTTAACATCGGGCATATCCGTGATAATCTGGGTCAATCCTTATCTGGCGGGGAACGTCGCCGGGTAGAGATCGCGCGCGCGCTGGCGGCGAATCCTAAATTTATTCTGCTGGACGAACCCTTTGCCGGCGTCGATCCGATCTCCGTCATTGATATCAAAAAAATCATTATGGATCTGCGCGACCGGGGACTAGGCGTACTTATCACCGATCATAATGTGCGCGAAACGCTGGATGTCTGCCAGCGGGCTTATATCGTCAGCGCAGGCAAAATGATCGCCACCGGTACGCCGCAAGAGGTGATGAACAACGAACATGTCAGACGTGTTTATTTAGGCGAACAGTTTAAATTATAGTTGCGGTTTATGACTATGGTGACATTAACTCAATTACTGACGCCCGACAATATTCGTCAGGGCGTTGTGTGTTCCAGTAAAAAACGGGTGTTTGAAACTATCGGACGTATAGTTGCCCCGCAGCTTGAGATCCCCGACGGCGAGCATTGCGGTTTCGACTACCTGTTTAATCGTGAAAAACTGGGCAATTCGGGGCTGGGCAACGGCGTGGCTATGCCGAAAGGCCGGCTGCCGGACGGAAACCGGCCGATTGCCGTCTTTCTGCAGCTGGACACACCGATCGACTACGAAGCCGCCGACCACCGCGAGGTGGATCTGATTTTGGCGTTATTCATTCCCGCCCGTATCTGCGCCGAATTTTCACAGTCGGTATTGCCGAAACTGGCGGACGAATTGTTGGACAAAACACTTTGCAAACAGCTGAGAAGCGCCCAAAGTGCGGAGGAAATCTGGCAGATTTTTCAGCATTACGATCAGATAAATCAATCAAACGCGAACCAAACAGTGAACGAACAACAGCAGGTCTAATATGGAAATCATCATCATCAGCGGTCGTTCCGGCGCCGGAAAATCCGTCGCCTTACGGGCTTTGGAAGATATCGGCTATTATTGTGTCGATAATCTGCCGGTAGATTTACTGCCGCAGCTGGTCGATATTCTGTCCGCCAATCAGTCTTCCGTTGCGATCAGCATCGATATCCGTAATCTGCCGAATAGCACCTCGCAACTGGAGCAGGTACTTTCCCGCTTACAGGACAGCCACCAGCTTAAAATTATCTTTCTCGACACGGATCGCAGCACTTTAATCCGACGCTACAGCGACTCGCGCCGGCTGCATCCGCTGTCCATTCAGGATTTGTCGCTGGAAGCCGCCATTGATGCGGAACAAGCCTATTTAGAACCGCTGATTCAACAGGCCAATATCATCATCGATACCGCCCGCTTATCCACTCACGAACTGGCGGAACGTCTGCGCGAGTTTCTGCGCGGCAATACGGACAAAGAGCTGAAAATCATCGTCGAATCTTTCGGCTTTAAATATGGTTTACCGCTTGATGCGGATTACGTCTTCGACGTCCGTTTTCTGCCGAATCCACACTGGAATCCGGAACTCCGCCCCCTGACCGGCTTAGATAAACCGGTCGCCGATTTTTTGAATAAACATACGGAAGTCAACAACTTTATTTATCAAACCCGCAGCTACATCGAAACCTGGCTGCCGATGCTGGAACAAAACAACCGCAGCTATTTAACCATTGCCATCGGCTGCACCGGCGGCAAACACCGCTCAGTGTACATCGCGCAACAACTGGGCGAATACTTTCTGGCAAAGGGAAAAAACGTCCGGATTCAGCATAAATCCTTGGAACGGCATAAAAAGTAACTGACAGACACAAAAAAAAGTGCGGTATTTTCACCGCACTTTTCGGGTTTAAGGCTTATAAATAATTTCGACGCCTTCTTCGTCTTCCTCCGACCAGTCGTCCCAGTCATCGTCATCGTCGTCTTCCACCGCGTGCTGCGCCAGCTGGGTCTGATGATAATCGTCCCATTTAAAGGCGACTTCGGCGGGCTGCTCAACAACCTGCGCCTCTTCACGCGGATTGGCCTCAATAAAGTCCATAATATCCCGGCAAAGCGGCCGGATATTTTTACCGGTAACGGCGGAAATCAGATAGTAATCCCCTTCCCACGCCAAACGCTGAGCAATTTCTGCGGCGCGCTGCTCCGCTTCCTCATCGGACAGCGTATCAATCTTATTAAACACCAGCCAGCGCGGTTTATCCGCCAGCGCTTCGCTGTAACGGAATAATTCCGTTTCGATAATGGCAATATTATCCGCCGGATCGCTGCCGTCAATCGGCGCGATATCCACCAAATGAATCAGCACCCGGCAACGCTCCAAATGCTTCAAGAAACGGATCCCCAATCCGGCGCCTTCAGACGCGCCTTCAATCAGCCCCGGAATATCCGCCACCACAAAGCTGCGGTTGGCATCAACGCGCGCCACGCCAAGGCTCGGCACTAACGTGGTAAAGGGATAATCGGCCACCTTCGGTTTTGCCGCCGAGACCGCGCGGATAAAGGTTGATTTACCGGCATTCGGCAATCCCAGCATGCCGACATCCGCCAACAGCATTAATTCCAGCTGCAAATCCCGTTTTTCGCCCGGCGTACCGTTGGTTTTCTGGCGCGGCGCACGGTTTACGGAAGATTTAAACCGGGTATTGCCCAAACCGTGATAGCCGCCTTTTGCGATCAGCATTTTCGCCCCGTGTTTGGTTAAATCGCCCAGCACTTCTTTGGTATCATTATCAATGGCGCGGGTTCCGACCGGCACGCGCAAGGTAATATCTTTGCCCCGGCGTCCGGTACAATCGGAACTTCGCCCGTTTTCGCCCCGTTCGGCGGCGAATCGTTTTTCAAAGCGGTAATCAATCAGCGTATTCAGGTTTTCATCCGCCAGCAAATACACATCGCCGCCGTCACCGCCGTCACCGCCGTCCGGCCCGCCTTTCGGAATATATTTTTCACGCCGGAAACTGACGCAGCCGTTACCGCCGTCGCCGGCCTCGACACGAATCAAGGCTTCATCAATAAACTTCATTTTGTCTCCTTATGGTTTTCTGTCTCTCTTTATTTTCGCTCAAAATGCACCGCACTTTGGCCGATTGTCGGGTTAATCCGGCATCTTGATTTTGGGTACCGGTTTCGGTTTGATAAAACGATGCCCGATCGCGGATGTCATCGCACCGAGTACGACCACCAATGCGCCGAGGTAACTGATGGAATTTAATTCCGGCGCGGCAAAATGCTGCGGTAAACAATAATGCAGCAAATGGGAAAATAAAATGGTAAATAACGGCACCAAAGTAATCACGACGCTGACTTTCGCCACATCCCAGCGATTCAGCGCTTCGGCATAGGCGCCATAGCCTATCAGGGTATTCAAACAGCAATAAATAAAGCAAAGTAAGGTAAAGCCGCTTAGCGCCTCCACCTGCGGAAAGTCGGCAAAGGGCGTAAATACGACCGCACAGCCGAAATAAATCATTAGCAGCACCTGCTGCGAGCTGAACCGGCGCAGCATTAATTTTTGCGCCAAGCCGTAAGTCACCCAAATAATCGATGCGCAAACGCTCAATATCACCCCGATAAAATAATCATTTAAGCGGGTAAAATCATCCAGTCTGTCATTGAAAAACAAACATAACCCGATAATCAGCACCACAACCCCGATTTTTTGATGTAATCCCAGCGTTTCCTTAAAAATAACTACGCCGCAAAACAGCATCATAAATGAGGATAAATGAATGAAGATCTGCGCCACCGACGGTTCTATAAAGCGCAGTGAGGAATTAAACAGCGAGAAATTGCCGGCCAACCCGAGAATACCGATAACCGCCAGCCCCACAAAATAACGGTTGAGCTGGGAGAGTTTCGGCAGCTTTCCGCTGATGCCAAGCAACAGCAATAATGCCAGTGTGGCAACCAGAAAGCGATACCAGACGATAGTCAGCGTATCCATTGCGGTTAACACCTGCTTTAAGGCAAGCGGCAACGATCCCCACGCCATGGCGGTGATTAACGCAAACATAAATCCTAACAACGGTTGCTGTTTCATACCGATTCCTTCACTTATAACAATCTGACCAGTTTTAATTTATGCCCCAATGCCGATAACAGGGCGCCCAACACCACGCACAGCGCACCGCAATAACTTATCCAGTTTAACTCCACCGCCGCAAAACGCTGCGGGCTGATTGCCACCGCCAGATGAGAAAAAATCAGCGTAAATACCGGGATCTGCGTCAAAATGGCACTGACTTTGGCAATATCCCAGCGATTTAATGCCTCGGCATAGCAGCCGTATGCGATAATCGTATTTACGCCGGATAAAATCAGACAGATCCGCTGGAAGGTATTCAGTTCGACAATCTGCGGCACATCGGCAAAGGGCAGAAAAACCAGTGCGCAACCGATATAAATCATTAACAGGATTTGCTGCGAATTAAGCCGAGCCAGCAATAATTTCTGCGCAATCGCGTAAACCACCCAGATAAAACTGGACAGCACAATAAAGATGACCCCTTTGGAATACAGATTTAACTGTAAAAAGTCATCGACCCGCTCATTAAAGAACAGCAACAGACCCAGCACTAAAAACCCCAGCCCGATTCGCTGATGCATTCCCATTTTTTCTTTAAACAGAAAAACGCCGACAATCAGCATAATAAACGAAGATAACGGACTGAGTACCTGACTGGTGGTCGGGGGAATATATTTCAGCGCCAGATTATACAGAAAGAAGTTCACCGATAATCCGCCGATACCAAGCAGAATCAGTAGCGTGTCTTTCCCGCCCAACCGAGTGAATTTAAACGGTTTGCCGCTTAAACATAACAATATAAACAACCCGACGGCCGCTAAAGCAAACCGATACCACACCGAGGTCTGAATATCCATCACTTGCACGACCTGCTGTACAAAAATAGGCAGTGAACTCCACATAAAGGCTGCCGTCAGCCCGAAAAGAAAGCCTGCTATAGGTTGTTTCATCGCTGTCCTTTAATAAAAAAAGCCCCACAAACAATTGTGAGGCATTTTATTGCGTGTTTTAGAAATTACTCGGTAACGATACTGACGTATTTACGGTTTTTCTCGCCTTTCACTTCAAATTTCACTTTACCGTCCGCGGTTGCGAATAAAGTGTGGTCACGTCCGATACCGACATTGTTACCGGCATGGAATTTTGTACCACGTTGACGAACGATAATGCTGCCTGCTAATACGGATTCCCCACCGAAACGTTTCACACCAAGGCGTTTAGCTTCAGAATCGCGACCGTTACGAGTTGAACCACCAGCTTTTTTAGTTGCCATCTACTTGATCTCCTCTGAAATTATGCCTGAATCCCAGTGATTTTCACTTCCGTGAACCACTGACGATGACCTTGCTGTTTACGGCTGTGTTTACGACGACGGAATTTGACGATTTTAACTTTATCGCCACGACCGTGGGAAACCACTTCAGCCACTACTTTACCGCCGGCAACCACCGGGGCACCAATTTTTACATCTTCACCGTTAACGACCATTAACACTGAGTCGAACTCAACGGTTTCGCCCGTTGCGATTTCAAGTTTTTCTAAACGAACAACCTGACCTTCGCTGACTCGGTGTTGTTTACCGCCACTTTGGAAAACTGCGTACATAAATACTCCGCTATACATTGTGCTTACAATGTTAACCCATTCAGCACATCAAAATTCATATAAATAGGTCGCAAATTCTACGGAAAAAACCCGCTGATAGCAAGAACTTCTTTGCAATAAAATAAAAAATTTCCGATTTCTTCCGGTTTGATTTCAGAAAGCCCGGAAAATCGGGTACAATCAACCGCACTTTAGTCTTTTACCGATATGCGCGATGACAGAAAAAACCAACCTAATGGATATTCATGCGATCCAGGCTTTAATCAGCGGGGATATGCAGAAAGTAAACACTACGATTTTAGCTCAGCTTAATTCCGATGTGGCGCTGATTAATCAGCTCGGTTACTACATTATTCAGGGCGGCGGCAAACGCATCCGCCCGATGATTGCCGTACTGGCGGCCAATGCGCTGGGTTATCAAGGTGAAGATCATATCACCTGCGCGGCATTTATCGAATTCACTCATACCGCCACCTTGCTGCACGATGATGTGGTGGACGAATCGGATATGCGGCGCGGTAAGCCCACCGCCAATAACGAATTCGGCAATGCGGCCAGCGTCTTGGTCGGCGATTATATTTACACCCGTTCGTTCCAGCTGATGACGCAGGTGAATTCATTAAAAATTTTAAAAATCATGTCGGAAGCGACGAATGTTATTGCCGAAGGGGAAGTGCAGCAATTAATGAATGTCAATGATCCGGATATTACGGAAGAAAATTATATGCGGGTCATTTACAGCAAAACGGCGCGCTTATTTGAGGCCGCCACTCAATGTGCCGCCATTGCCGCCGGCGCGACGCCACAGCAGGAACAAGCGCTGCAGGATTACGGGCGTTATCTCGGCACCGCCTTCCAATTGGTTGACGATGTACTGGATTACAGCGCCAACGCACAGGCGCTGGGCAAAAATGTGGGCGATGATTTAGCCGAAGGTAAACCGACATTGCCGCTGTTGCACGCCATGCGGCAGGGAGATGAAACGCAGTCCGCCTTAATCCGCAATGCGATTGAACAGGGCGGCAAGCGCGACATTTTAGCGCAAGTGCTGGCGATTATGGCGCAACATAAATCGCTGGATTATGCCATGCAGCGCGCCCGTGAAGAAGCGCAGAAAGCCGTTGACGCCATTGCGGTTTTACCGCACAGCGCGTATAAAACCGCCTTGATCTCATTGGCTTATCTTTCCGTAGAACGGGAATATTAAGATTATAAAAATACCCTTTTTTTGACCGCACTTTTTCACTGCGCCGAAGCGCAGCCCGCCTGCCGGGCGGCGTTCTTCATCAGATTAAAACGGCAAAATTGCGGTGAAAACTTAACTTTACGATAAACAAAGCATTAATCATGACGACAGAACAACAGAAACCACAGAAATTAACGCGCAAAGGCAACCAACCCGATGCGCCGTTCATTCGCCCCAAACTCACCCTGCCGGGCGGACATAATAAATTATTGCTGCATTCCTGCTGCGCGCCCTGCTCAGGCGAAGTGATGGAAGCCATTCATGCCTCCGGTATCGAGTTTACGATTTTTTTCTACAATCCGAATATTCACCCGCTGAAAGAATACCTGATTCGGAAAGAAGAAAATATTCGCTTTGCCGAAAAATGGGGCATCCCGTTTATTGACGCCGATTATGACCGGCAAAACTGGTTTGATCGCGCCAAAGGTATGGAAGACGAACCGGAACGCGGCATTCGCTGCACCATGTGTTTTGATATGCGCTTTGAAAAAGCGGCGCAATATGCCCATGAAAACGGTTTTCCGGTTTTTACCAGCTGTCTGGGGATTTCCCGTTGGAAAGATATGAACCAGATTAACGGCTGCGGTCATCGCGCCGCGGATAAATATGACGATGTCGTTTACTGGGATTACAACTGGCGCAAAGGCGGCGGCTCACAGCGCATGATCGAAATCAGCAAACGTGAGCGTTTTTATCAGCAGGAATATTGCGGTTGCGTCTATTCCCTGCGCGACACCAACAAATGGCGTGAGAAAAACGGGCGTCAGAAAATCGAAATCGGCACCTTGTTCTATCACGCAGATTAAAATTAAAAACACAGATAAAACATACCGCACTTTGAGCGCTGCAAAGTGCGGTATTTTCTGCTTGATTTTTTATCTTATCAGGCCTTTGCCTGCGCTCTTTTGACTAAAATCACAGACAGCGTAAAGGCAACGCAGAAAGAAATCAGCATACCGATACAGTACATCGCCAGACTATCCGGTTTGATAGACGGAATGCCCAGTAATCCCGCCGCGCCCAGCGCCTGTGCTTTTACGTTAAAAAACGCGATAAAAGCGCTGGCCAAACCGGAACCGATCATCGCCGCCAAAAAGGCCTGACGATAACGTAAGTTCACCCCGAACATGGCCGGTTCGGTAATGCCCAATAATGCCGAAACGCCGGACGGAATCGCCAGCCCGCGCACTTTAGGATCTTTCAGCGCAAACGCCACACCCAGACAAGCGGCGCCCTGAGCGATATTCGACATGGCGGCGATCGGGAAAATGAACGTTCCGCCGGATAAAGTCATGTTGGATAATAATTGCGTTTCGACGGCGATAAAGGTTTGGTGCATACCGGTGATGACGATAGGCGCGTAGAACGTTCCGAACACGCCGCCGCCGACAAAGCCGAGCGTGTCATATAACCAAGTCAGCCCTTTGGTAATAATATCCCCCGCTTCACGCCCCAACGGCCCGATTACGGTAAACGCCAATAATCCGGCAATAAACAAAGAGAACAGCGGGGTAATCAGATTATCCAGATAAGAAGGCACAAATTTACGGAAGGTTTTTTCCAATGTCGCCAACACCCAGGCGGAAACCAGCGTTGGAATAACGGTTCCCTGATAACCGACTTTTTCAATTTCCAGCCCCAGCACATTCCAGTAGGTAATTTTGCCCTGCGCTGCGGTTAACGCATAATTCCAACCGTCGGCCAGCGCCGGGTGAACCAGCAACATCCCTAATGCCGCCCCCAGGAACGGGTTTCCGCCGAATTTACGCGTGGCGGAAAATCCGAGCAGCACCGGCAGGAAAACAAACGGCGCATTGGCAACGGTATTAATAAAATCAACCAAATCGGAGATCGCGGAATAGCGATCAACCACAGAAAAGCCGCTGATTGTCTCGCCCGTTTCGCGCAGCGCCTGCGGAATACTCCAGAAAAACCCTTGCGCCGTCAGCATGCTATGAATACCCATCAGCAAACCGCCGGCCACAATAGCCGGAATAATCGGTACAAAGATATCCGCCAGCCCTTTGACAATGCGCATTAACCAGTTTTGTTTTTCCGTACTGGCCGCCGCGACTTCGTTTTTGGTCATATCGCCCATATTGAGCAGCGCAGACATTTCGGCGTGGACTTTATTGACCGTACCGGAACCGAAGATAATCTGATATTGACCGGATACGGAAAACTGTCCTTTGACCCCGTCGATATTTTCAATGGCCTCTTTATCAATTTTAGACTCGTCTTTCACGACGATGCGTAAACGGGTCGCACAATGGGCTAACGCGCTGATATTGTCCTTGCCGCCAAGTTTGTTAATCACTTGTTTGGCAATATTAGGGAAGTTCATATCGTTCTCCTGGAGGGTTGGTAATAAAATGAGTCAGCAAATTCTAACTAAAACGGTTAAGCGATTCTAGCAAAATCAGGAAAAAATCGCCGTTTCGTGATCTATTTCTAAAAAAGCCGGCAAAAATGACCGCACTTTCGTACCAAACGCCCCGGCATGAAATGCTTAACCGCGATCAAACATTATCAATCCACTGCTGCAACCGCTGCACGTCTTCCTGCCAGAAATCGGCTAACGCATGAACCCAGTTATCGATCTTCACCGCCCAATCCTCGGCTTCCGGCGTCTGAGCCTGCGCGGCGATTTGCTGAATACGTTTTAACCCGACAGAGGCGGCGGCACCTTTGATTTTATGGGCAACGGACGCCACATCGGTTGTATTTTGCGAGCGTTGATAATGTTGGTAAGCCGCGAATAATTCATCAATATAACCCGGCATCGTCTGCTGAAACAGCAATATGTTATTTTTTATCAGCGCAGTATCTAAAATCCCGCGGAGTTCGTTCAACATGGCAAGATCAAGAAATTCATCTTCCTGCCATGTCTCCGGCGCCGGCGGGGCTAAGGTCAAACCGGGGTGTATTTCCTCGCCGAAATAGTCTTGTAAACAATGAGTCAGTTCATCTAACGATAACGGTTTACGCAAAACATCATCCATTCCTTTTTGCTGATAAGTTTGCTTGCTTTGCATCACATTCGCCGTCAGCGCAATCAGCGGCGGCAGAAAATCATAGCTGCCGTCTTCATACTTTTGTCGCAAATACATGGCCACATCAAAGCCGGACATATCCGGCAGCTGAATATCCAGCAAAATGAGATCATAATAATGATGTTCGAATTTTTCTATCGCCTGCCGCCCGGTCATTGCAACATCAACGGAATAGCCGAGTTTTTCCAGAACAGATTTGGCAACGATAATATTCACTTCAATATCTTCGACTAATAAAATTGATAAGGTGGTCGGTATATTCTGCGTTTCCTCCGACGGTTTGGCAATTTCCTGCGCTTTCAGGGTGAGCAAAAAGGTCGAGCCTTTTCCCGGTTCGCTGGTCACAGTCAAATCGCCTTGCATTAAACGGGCTATCGTGCGGGAAATGGCTAACCCGATACCGCTCCCGGCCCGTTGGTTAGAATCGGATTTCACCTGATAATACATGGTAAAAATATTTTCCAGCTCCGCCTGCGCAATGCCGATACCAGTGTCGGAAATGGCAAAGGAAAAGGTGTCGGCAGACAACCGACGCACCGCCAGATTAATCTGTCCCTGCGGGGTAAACTTAACGGCATTACTGATCAAATTCCATAGCACCTGACTTAATCTGGCGCTGTCCAGCATCAGCCAATCCGGCAAATCCGGCGCACAATACATTTCGAATTTTAATTTATTTTGTTCCGCCATCAGCGTGGCAAAATTGGCGATATCGCTTAAAAAACGGCGCAGGTCGGTTTCTTTGCAATTTAATTCAATCCGTTTGGCGTCGATTTTTTCCAAATCAACAATATCACTGAAAATATGCCCGAGCGATATGGCACTCATGCTGATGGTCTTAAGGTAATCCCGCTGCTGTTCATTAAGCGAACCGTCCAGCAATATGCGGCTTAAACCGATGATACCGTTTAATGGGGTACGCAATTCATGACTAATGGTCGTCATTAATGCTGTTTTATTTCGATTATTTTGCTCCAAATCATTCAGGGCGATCGACAGTTTTCGCTCCGCCAGAATGCGCTCGGAAACCTCGCGGCGCAGGCTGTCCACCGATTTAGCCAGCTCAAGTCTGGATTTTTCCAGTCTTTCAACCAGTAAAGTAAAAAAATAAATCACAAAAGGCGCAGAAAAAAGCCCGAATATCACGGAACGCGCCACATCATCCCAATACACGGTACCGACGACAGACAGACTTAATAATATCTGCACAAATAAAGCAAAAACCGCCAGAATGCACACCCCCAACAGGGAAAACTTAAAGCGCCCTAAACGAATCACCCAATCCACATATTTTTTCGCGAAATACTTTAAATTTTTCATACAAATCAAAAAACTAAACCGACCTGTCAAACATTCTATCATCCTTATTAAAATGTGAAAAGCCGCCCCATTTACCCCTGCAAAAGGGATAAAATTTATCAAAAATCCACCGCACTTTATTATCCCCTTTATCTCCGTTAACCTAAAAGTGCGGTAATTTTTTTGTCGGTTTTTTCTTGCAGTTGGGTTGTTGAGTTTGATTGAGTTGAGTTTATGTTTTGATTTGTTTAGAAAAAAATTCTCTCAACACCCACCGCACTTTATCTTCATCTTTGGTTGACCTAAAAGTGCGGTGATTTTTTTACCTGTTTTTTATTGTTGTCTGGTGGTTGTGTTGAGTTGGATTAGGTTGGGTTTATGTTTTGACTTTTTTGCTTGATTCACCGCCGGCCGAAACAACAAAAGTGCGGTGATTTTTTTACCTGTTTTTTATTGCGGTTGGGTTGTTGAGTTTGATTGAGTTGAGTTTATGTTTTG